>NZ_JBQFOV010000009.1:0-156916 GCF_056533885.1 Ruegeria sp. F12
CCCGTTCGATAAGGACCCGGATGATCTCCAAAGCTCCTGTGAGGATCGACGGGTCCGATAACGCATGTGCAAGACTAGCAACATTGGAGCGGCAGCGGAAAAACCCCTCATTGGTGCGCATTGCAATGAAGGCCAGAGATGCAAACTACACGAGCCTAGAATAGAAAGTGTCCGTTTGAGCCGCAAGAGTGCAAAGCGTGAAAGTCGCTGTGTTCAAAAACTTGATAGTAAATTCGAATCCGAAAGAAATTTGCCCGAGTTGTCAATGCGCGCTTGAAAAGCGACATTGATGTCCAAGGGCTATCTAGTTGGTAGCTTTATTGGATGGTTGAACACTTTACCTAGTTAAGCTCAAGCGACCTGCACTTCTCTCTCCGGCCAGAACTCGTCGACTATGACATAGGCGACAATTACGAAGAATGCGGCCCCTGCGACTTGCAAAACGCGCGTAATACTTTTGACGTCGGCCTCATCCGAAAATGGCGCAATCGACCCACCATAAACGATCAGGACAGTCGTCAACGCCGAGCCGGCTGCCGCGGCGAGAGCGGCCTGAGACTTTCCAAGCGCTCCGAGGGTGAAGCAGAAGAACAGACATAACAAAATTGGCGTCAGAATAACTGGTGCGATCACGTTTACTTCATAACAGATGATCGACACCGCAGCTCCAAGCAGGTTTGCTGTCAACATCGCTTTAGCGACGGTCTTACCCATTGAAGGCATGGCTGCCAGTTGCTGACTCAAAAGGGCGACGAAGAACAGAACCAATAGGGCAGATGCGCCAGATAGAAAAAACACCATGGCAAATGGCACAGTCACAAGTGACATTCTGACGATCCGCCGGTGCGGATCAAATACGGGTGGCGCGTCAGCTTTCTTCTCTGCGGCTGATTGAAGATCTGCTGGGATCAGCACAAACATCAGCGTCGATACGAAACCTGCAAATAGCAGGTTTATCGGTATCCAGAACACGAGCACAAGCGCCAGGTCCTGCGATTGGAGGGCGAGGTTCGGGATCATCAATGCCCCCATAAGCGCTATGACACCAGGTAGAACACCAGCCCCTGAAACTGACCACATGAAGGACAGGATGATCCCGATGGCCACCAGAATAAGGAATACCACTGGGTAGGGTGCGAAGATCGACGACAATAGAAATGAGATGAACATCAATCCTATCGAGAAAACAAACAATTTGGTGAATGCTGCCAACGGCAGCGCAGCGGGTGCTTGCAGGAAGAGCGCAGTGAAAACTGCCCCTACAACCGCCAAGGGCCATCCTAAAAACAGGCCCAAGGTAAAGACGCCGGTCACACCCAAGGCGAGCCTGAAAATGGATTTCCGGCCCTCAATAGGCATAGGAAAGAATCGAAACCAAACGGATATAGGTCTGCCCGACCATGTTCAGCAGGGAATTGTCGCTCAGATACATGATCACGTCGGCCTGCCCGTTAAGTTGGAAGCGTAGGTCGTCTTCGGCGCTTCCGGCCTCATACCCCGGCAGCACGATCCGAACAGGGAACCGTTCTGGTTCGCGTAGAAACCCTTTGGTACTTGGCGGGCTCGCCAACTGGCCGGGTTCATCGCCTCCGCTCAAAGATACGGCCGCGCTGAAGCTCTCAATAACACCCGGGACGATTTTACCGGGATGCATATCCAACACGACATCGACAGGAGAACCTATTGCAGCTCGGCCTAAGTTGTTTTCAGTAAAATACGCCTCAATCCAAACGTCGGTTGCATCTAGGAACGTCAAAAGGTCCTGACCAGATCGTGCGTATGTACCAGGGGCTATCAACAAATTGGATATGACACCCGTCGCCGGAGCGCGAAGTTCCGTCCACTCGAGGTTTAGCTCTGCATCTGCCAAGGCTGCCAATGCGCGTTGTATTTTTGGATTTTCGATCCCGTCGTCACCCAACCTCTGCTTTGCTTTTTCCAAATCCGCTTTAGCGTTCTCATAACTTGCCTCAGACTCTGCCAATTGACCTCGGGCATCATCGGCTTTTGAGACGGCGATCAATCCCTTTCTTTCCAGCGCAAACACGCGCTCTGTTTGAATCCGCATCGTATCCAGATCGCTCTGGGCCCGGGCCAATTTGGCTTGCGCAGCCCTCACCTCTGCCGAGGATGCGCCCACTTCCTGCGTAGCGGCTTCCAGATCAGCTTCGGCCTTGTCGCGTTGAATTTCGTAGGGCCTGGGGTCAATCCGAACCAGAACATCACCTGCCGAGACAACCTGTCCATTTTCGACAAGAACTTCGGTCACTGTACCGGTGACCTGTGGAACAATTTGGGTCGCGACGGCCTTTACTCTGGCATTCCCGGTAAACGGGGTTTTGCGGTCCGCGATAAGGTACCAGACGAGGAAAATAAGAATGACGGCCAAAGTGGTCCAAATCGTCTTTCTCATTTCGCCGCTCCTTCAGCTTCACTTTCGGCTTCTGCAGGCGCATCGATCCAGACCTTGAACAGTTCATAGAATACAGCGAACAGAACAGGCCCCATAAAAATTCCGATCAAGCCATACGCCATCATGCCGCCGAGAACACCGATGAGGATGACTAGCATAGGTGTCTCAAGGCCTTTTGAGATAAATACTGGCCTTAGGAAGCTGTCCATTATCGCTACGGGAACGGCCAGTACGGTGAAGATCAACGCTGTGCCACCGGACATGGTGCTCCAGGCGTAGATGACCACTGGCAGAAGAACCAAACCGGGTCCAATCTGGATAATCGAAAGGATTAGGCAAATAAACGCCAGCGTCGCGGCCGAACCAATCCCGAACAGCGCCAACAATACCCAAACTACGACCGCCTGAATCGCAGCTACGCCGATCACACCCTTTGTCACATTGCGGATCGTCGCGCCTGCCAGTGTAACGAATTCGCCGCCCCGGGGCGCAAAGACTCGGTTGGCAAAACGCTGAAGGCCTTGCACAAGACTTGGGCCAGGGCTGAACAAGGCACCCATAATCAAGACGGACAAAGCCAGTGCCAAGAGGCCAAGTCCGATGCTTAGCACCCGTCCGAACAGCGATTTGGTGATCTCAAGAATCTGCGCGCCGTATTTGGCAAGCGCGCCATCAAGGTTTCGTTCAAATAAGCCCCAAACTTCAGAAATCTTGTTGCCGACCAGGGGCAGCTCTTTTAGCCCTTCTGGTGCCGGTGGGACTTTTAGCTCGCCGCTGTCAGCTTGCTCTGCAAACTCAGATCCAAGCTCGGCTGCCCCTGATACCGCTGTTGCGACCGGCCCCAAAGTCAGAAGAAGACCTAACAAAACCAAAATCGTCGTAGCAAGTTTCTTCCGACCGCCCAACTTGGACTGTAGCCAATCGAAAACTGGATAGAGTGCGACGCATAGGATCGTCGCCCAGATCACCACGCTTGCCAGCGGTGCCACCATTACCAAAGCGCTGTAAAGGAATAGTCCGAGAAACAGCAGTCTTATCGCGAGATCGACAATCTTCGCGTCCTGGGTCTTTTCCATACCATCCCTCCAATATTTGTTTTCTGAATGTTACACTCAAAAAACGAAATATGTATATTTTTAAATTGGAGGGACCTGCAGCAACCTGAATTCTCTTGTAAATTCGTATTTCAGAGGGCTGGTCTGTAGATGTATAGCCTGCGTATGAAATTGGGTTGGCTCATTGGAGCAAAAATTAGTCGTCCCCTTTGGTGTCATCTTGGGACAGGATTGTATCCGCCACCGTGGTCGCTGCAGTCACGAAAATGCCGAGCCCCACGATGATGTAGAACATTGTAAAGATTTTGCCTGCTGCGGTTTCAGGAGAAAAGTCGCCAAACCCTACAGTCGATATTGTCACAACAGAAAAGTAGATGGAGTCGAGCCAACTCCAACCTTCGACATAGCGATAGAATACAGACGCCCACAGGATCATACCGGTTGTGAAGGCCAGAAGGCCTTTGACCCTGCCATCTTTAAAGGCGACGCCTATTCCTCGCGTAATTCTGGCTATCGAATTCATAAAACGACAATATCAAGGTAAAAACAAATATATACTATTTTTTGAATTTTTTCGTACTAGCCCGAAAATCTTGTGCGCTCTCACCGCGCGTATCGTGCGGAAATTGTAACCGACTGTTCGCCCAACCGCTTTAGGACTACTCAGTTCTGTTGTTACTCTATCGGCAGTGACGGCAATGGTGAAATGCGACACTTGCAACGAAAGGCTAACGGAAATTTCAAGTTCATACCGCATCGGCGAAATCCACTTTCCCAATGTCAGTAGGGTCCGCTAACAGGGACTGCACAGTCTGTTTTTGAATGTCCGGTTCGGGCTGTATTCTGTTACAGGCGACGGTGGAACGTGGTTCCCCGCATTCACCATGAAGCGAAACCCTTTTACTTTGCCCTGAAATTTTGTTTCGTAGCTTGGCCAAAAAGCGAAATTTCATGACAGCGTAGGCGCGATGGTTTAGGTTTTTACTTTAAATAGAATATCCAAGTCTCGGTGGGCTCCTTGGAACAAGTTACCTTTACGTTTGAGATGGGTGTGGTTTGCGTTTTGTTGGCCTTCACCGTCTTCTTGTTCGTGTCAGAAATTGTCAGAATTGACCTCTCCGCCATACTGGTTCTGGTTCTCGTCGGACTTCTCAGCTACGTACCCGGGCTTGAGAACCTGGCGGATGTTTCGCATCTGTTCGATGGGTTTGCGTCGAACGCTGTGATTTCTATTATCGCGGTCATGATCGTCGGTGCCGGATTGGATAAAACTGGTATCATGAACAAGGTTGCGGCGGTCATTCTAAAATATGGCGGCACGGCTGAAAGCCGGGTCCTGTCGATTGTGTCAGGAACGGTCGGCATCATATCCTCATTCATGCAGAATGTCGGAGCGGCTGCGCTGTTTTTGCCGGTCGTCAGCCGCATTTCTACGAGGTCGGGAATACCCTTGTCCCGCCTGCTGATGCCCATGGGGTTTTGCGCCATTCTTGGCGGCACGATGACTATGGTCGGGTCTTCTCCGCTGATTTTGCTGAACGACCTGGTCCAGACTGCAAACGAGGGGCTACCTGAAGGCCAAAAAATCCAACCCTTCGGGCTGTTCTCGGTAGCGCCAATTGGCGCGGCCTTAATCCTGACCGGGATCGGTTATTTTCTTCTGTTTGGGCGTTGGGTGCTGCCTGAAGACACCGGGTCCGACAACACCGGCACAGGACAGGGTACGCAGGAATACCTGCAACGGGTTTACGGCTTGCAGGCGGATATTTTCGAAGTGATCGTGCCAGAAAAAAGCCCGTTGGTCGGGCAGATACTGGCTGACATCAACCATGAAAATCATCTCTACATAATATCCACATTTTATCGCGGTAAGACTTCCATGGTTCAAGTTCTTACCGCCGAGATTGCCGCTCCGTGCCGGCTTGCCATCATAGGAAACCGCTCGGTTGTCGAACAGTTTGCAGAGAAATTTGGTCTGACTGTTCTTCCTGAACTGGATATCTTCGTAGAAGAGTTTGCGCCAACCAATGCCGGAATAGCCGAAGTCGTCGTGACACCTGATAGCAAGCTGATTGGGAAATGCCCCCGCGAGCTTTTGTTCCGAAAGACGTACGGCATGTCATTGCTTGCTATTCATCGAGGAGAAGAAACTCTCAGTCACGTCGAGACTGATACGCACGTGTCCACTCAGATCGGACTTGAAGAGTTTCACGCAGGCGACATGCTTGTCGCGCATACGAAGTGGGACAACCTGATGCGGGTCAAAAAGGATCCAGACTTCGTGGTTGTGACAACAGATTTTCCGCAAGATGAGCTACGGCCTCAGAAGGTCGGTTGGGCTTTGGCCTTCTTTGCAATATCGCTGTCGCTGATACTGTTCACCGACGTTCGCTTGTCCCTTTGCCTTCTGACGGGCGCCGCTGGAATGATGCTCACGCGGGTACTCAGTGTCGATGAGGCATACAGGGCAGTCGGATGGAACACGGTTTTCCTGTTGGCATGCCTGATACCTCTGGGGCAGGCGGTGCAAAATACCGGCACCGCAGCTTGGATCGCCCAGCAAATCATGATCATTTTGAACGGTTGGCCGATTTGGGCGCTTCAAGCCGGTGTCGCAATATTGGCCACCGCGTTTTCCCTGGTTATGTCGAATGTCGGGGCAACCGTGCTGCTCGTGCCCCTTGCTGTTTCAATTGCCGTAGCTGCCGGCGGAAACCCTGCGGCCTTTGCGCTAACAGTTGCAATCTCGACCTCGAACAGCTTCATCATTCCGACTCATCAGGTAAACGCACTGATTATGGGGCCCGCGGGTTACAAGGTAATGGACTTTGTGCGTTCCGGGGGCATCATGACCGTCCTGTTTTTGTTGGTTTCCTTGGTGATGCTCAATGTGATTTTCTGAACCGACTGACGGGAACAGATATCAAACTTTAGGCATCAAACCAAAACCTAACGATGCCGGTTTTAACTTTTTGCCGCTTACCGGGTTTCACTGGTCATCTGAACTCGCCCATGCCCAATCTGTCTTTTTTAGCCGAGAACTTTCACGGGTTTGGCACGCTCGGTGCGTCAATTGCATTGCAAATTTCAAACCCGAATTGAAAAGCACGCGGGTCACAACAAATTCGGTCCCGACCTTCAAACGGATTGCTATTTTGCGTCCCGTTGAACGTCCGAAAAGCCAGTTGGATGGCAGACACGGATCCCGGCGCTTAAGGTCCGGTTTTCTCCTCACTAACAATTTCACTATGAGTAACGGTTTTGTGAGGCTCATCGGTTCATGACTAGCTAATCAACTAGTTGAATCAGAATTAGTATTTTCAACAGAGACTGATTGTGTTGGGTGGCGAGTATGTATTCACTATTGTTTTCTATTTGGGCATCTCTTCCGTTTGACTTTGGCCAAAGGGCTGAACACTGCTCTAGGGCAGTGGAACAAGCACTCCTCATAGCTGGGCTTCTGACTGTTGCGGCGACGGTGTTTTCTGCGGAACATCAATTAGAGGACGGCACGACCGTCGCGCCGCTTGAGATGTTCCAGGAATGCGATGTCTGCCCCGAGATGATCGCGCTTACCGAGGGTGAGTTCATGATGGGTGGGCCTCCAGGGGAATCTCGGCGAACCAAGTATTTTGCTGATGGAAAAACGCGTACCGCTACGCCGGAGGCTCCTTACATCGCAAAACATGAGGGTCCGGTTCACCGTGTAGAAATCGACATTCCAATTGCAATGGGGCGCAACCAAGTAACCTACGATCAATGGATGGCGTGTGTCCAAGATGGGGGCTGTGGCGGGATCGTTCCGCAAAATTGTATTCCTCAGATCGATGGTTCCTGTGTGTCATTGACCGGAAATTTCCCGGTTATCTACGTCTCGTTTGAAGATGCGATTAGTTATACGAATTGGCTTAATCAAAAGGTTGGAGCCGAGGTCTATCGGCTGCCAACCGAGGCTGAATGGGAATACGCCGCGCGGGCGGGAACTCAGACGTCCTTTGCCCAGGGCGAAGAGGTTTCTACTGATCAGGCAAACTTTAGCGGTTCCGCGACCGCGAAGATGTTGGGAGTAGATCGCCATGATCTGGTCTCACGCCGGCTACCTGTACAGGTTGACCAACTCAATGCCGCGAACGCGTGGGGGCTAAGGCATATGTCAGGCAATGTTGCGGAATTGACGATGTCTTGTTGGTCCAAGAGATACGAAGGGTGGCGGACGTCCAGCCGTTATTTGGTCGAAGCGGAACTTTTAGATTGCGAACTAAGAGTAACTCGTGGAGGAGCTTACCGCTTTGCAATGGACTATGCGCGTACGGCTTCTCGTGGAAGAGGCTATGAAACGAGTCGGCGGAATGCAGTTGGGTTCCGTGTACTCAGAGAATTGAATTATTACGACTAAATTTTGGAGAGTTAATATGACTTGAGTCCATGGTGACAGAGATCCCCACACAGTAATTGGTCCATTTGCGGGGCTTCCAACGAGCTTAGGGGAACCTGTACGGACAACCACCTAAGGTCACGTTTTCTGGCTCACGTGATCGCATCAATCTCCCCTCGAACATAATCCCAAAGACTGAGGCGACCGAGGAAGAGATTTCAGAAAAACTGGAAAAAGGCACAGCGCAACGACGTCAATTCATAGTCCCAAAAAAGGGATAGAGAATTTCTGAACGCATCTCGTTCTGCTTAGATTGACACCGTCAGACAAAGCGAAAACATGCTTTCAGTTTCGCCTAAACTTTCCTTAATCGTTCAGAATAGCAGCCTTAACTTCCGCCTCCTTTATCTGTTGTACGACATCAACAGGACACTAGGAATTGGAGGAATTACCATGGCCAATACTCATGCCGCCCCAGCGCCGAAAAACGTTTTTGCCGGGATGATAGCAGACTATGCAGAGGCACGGACCGAGCTCTTTCGGCGGCGGATTTTCGCAAAGACCGTGCGGGAGTTGGAAAGCCTGAATGATGCACAGTTGGCGGATATCGGCGTCCCGCGCGCCGAGATCAAACAGCGCGCTTACCAAAGTGTCTATCGCGGCGTTTCTTACCACGACTGACATGGCCCTCGCCCAGCTCAAAGTAGCAAAGAAGGAAGGACCCTGAATATGTTTGATGACGTTTCATTGAATGGCAGGCTGACCCCGGCCGAAAGCGCATTGTTGCTGTTCGACAGAGCGATGAGGATCCAGGCGATCAGAGCCGATATCGTTCGTGCCGCACAATATCTGGACGGGTTCAGTGATCGCAAACTCTCAGAGTTAGGGATCAATCGCAGCGATATTGAAACAACGATCGACAGGTATATCTGACCGCATCACGCAGGGTTGGGTAGCGGCTTTTCAAGCTGAACGGTCAGTTGCAGTGGGTCTCTATCTGTAGGTGCTGTGCCAGCCTGTCGATCTCGGCCATCCATGTTTCCACGAGTTTCGGGTCACTGGGTGCCGCGTGAACCCCGGCCGGAACGGCCCGGTTCAGAACTGCTTCGACGGCCAGTGACACCGGCACTGAGACGAGGCGCGCCATCGCCGTGCCGCGCGCGTCGCCCCACGCGTCCATGACATAGGTTTTGTGCCAGACAGGAATGCCGTCCTTCTCGGCCTTCAGGCTCACGCACAGAACCACGCGGTCGGGCTCGCCCTCGTCATAGGCGTTCTCGGCCCAGAACTGATCCGACATCTCTTTCAAACGCGCATCGCCTTCGGGGCCCGAGAGGGTCTCGATCTCGGTAAATACGTCCGACCAGGCATCAGCCCAGCCGTTCAGGCGCAGGGTGCCGCGGACGAATTCCTTGACGGTCCAGTGATCGTCGAACTGGTACTCGGCCATGAACGGCAGAGAATCCCGGTTGGGATAGACCTCAAAGCTTTCGGGAGCGGGTAGCGGTGCAATATAGCTGGTGATGGCATCCCACGGGCGGGCAACGTCCAGCGGCGCGTAGTCGCGGATGGATTTTGACGGCGACCGCAGGGCTTTCAGAACGCCCAGAGGCGACCAGCTGAATTTATAGCGGAACGGGTTGGGGTTTTTGGGGATGCCGCCGCAATAGGAGATGAAGCTCAGGTGGTTTTGCGCGTCAAAAGCATCCGAGGCGCGGTAGTCAGCGACCAATGCGTGCGCCATCAGGTGATCGATGCCCGGATCCAGCCCGACCTCGTTGACAATGGTAACACCCGCTTCGCGCGCCTTGTAATCCAGCGCGCGCATTTCGGGGGCGATATAGGATGACGACACAAAGTTCGCGCCTTTGGAGATCGCCAATTCGGCCAGCGGTACATGCCAGTCGCCGGGTAGCATGGATACGATCACATCGCCCTTTTCCAACACCGCGCCCAAAGCGTCTATGTTAAATGCGCGAATTTCATCCGTCAGGTCGCCGACCTCAGCCTTGGCCTTGTCGATGGTCCGGTTCCAGACGGTGACTTTGTGACCGCCCTCGATCAGGCGGCGCAGGCCGGGGATGGCCGACAGGCCGGTGCCACACCAATGGATGGTCATTCGTATGCTCCTTTTTGGCTTTCAGCCGAATTTAAGTTTCGCAGTTACAATCGCACCGACAAGCAGGATCGATATCACATTGCCAAGGATCAACGGCCACGCAGCGATCATCAGCCCATAGATCAGCCACAGTGTCAGCGTGGTCAGAATCAGCAAGTTGGCGGGAAGGGACAGGTCTTTTGTTTCGCGGGTGCGCCAAGTTTTGAAAGTTTGAGGCAACCAGCATACTGTTCCCAAAATTGCCGCTGTTGCCCCGATCAGGTGTTCCATGGTTCGCCTTGCCTAACAATGTTTGACGAATTCGGCCCGTGCGCGGCCCCAGACGCCGCTGTCCAGATCGGTCAGGGTCAGCAGGGAGGGCAGCAGTTGCGTGGCATAGTCTTCCGAGCTTTCGACCGGCAGCATCGAGGGCAGGTTGTCGATGGCCATCACGTCCATCACCGGGTCGGTGGCCACGCGCAGCGCGGGGGCGTCCCATGTGGTCGCCCGGTCATAGACTGGCACTGGGTTATAGTCGCTGTCCGGATCGCAGGCCACGTCTCCGATGGCGGTCAGGTTGCGCTGTGCGCTGAGCGCCTCGCGCGGGACAAAGATCGGCGTGCCGGGGCGAGCGAAGATGCAGTTCAGGAACAGATCATGGTCGAGGATCTCGGGGAAGGGTCCACCGCTGGCGGTCTCGGCCATGTCCCACTTTGTAACAGCGACTCCCATCGCCTCGCACAAATCCGCAGCACCCGTGCCCACGCGGCCCAAGGCGCCGATGACGATAGCACGGGGGCGGGTGCCCGTGGCGTCCAGCTCGGCCAGCAACTCGGCGTTCAGCGCGTCTTTGTTGGTGTACACCCCGACCGGAGGGCATTCCTGCCCCCGCTGCTGCGCAGCCCATGTTTTCAGTGTCACCGCCGCACCCGCATAACCGGCCCAATAGCCAAAGGCAGCGACCCGGCGGCCGTCTTCGTCGACCAGATATTCCAAATCATAAAGCGTTCCGCCCCCGGTCTTGAAGCGCTCTAATAGGGCGCGTCCAGAATGCTGGCCCTTATAAGCATGGCCGAACATGATATGGCGATGGGGCAGGGGCGTGCCGTCCTCTGGCAGTTCTTTAAGGCCAAAGATTATCGCGTCCAGCGGGGCTTGGGGCCAGGAGTTCTCAGCTGCGACCTCACACCCGGCCGCCTTATATCCGTCCAGCGGGATGGCGCGGACCGAGCTTTCCTCGACCGTCACGCGGATGCCTGCGGCGATCAAAGCTGCGGCGCCTTCGGGGGTAAGCCCAACCCGTTCTTCGTTCGGGCGCTGTTCTGCCCGGACCCAGAGATGTGTCATCGTCGTTCCTTTTTCAGAGCATTCCGGCAGCGCGTACGGTCTGCACCGATGCCCGCGCCTCCATCGCGTCTCGGAACGCGATAATCTTGGGAAAGGCTGTAACGTCAACGCCGTCGCCCTCGAGCCAACTGCAGACCACATACAGATAAGCGTCCGCCAGCGAGAACTCATCCCCCAGTACAAAAGGCCCACGCAGCCCGTTCGAGGAGATATAGTCGCAGGACGCGGTCATCGTCTGCGCTACCTTACCCTGCATGTCTTTCCAGCTGGATTGCTTGTCAGCCCACCGCGCCCCGCGCATCTTGTGGGCGTGGTTCACATGCATGGTCGAGGCAAGGTAGTACATCACCTCGCGCATCCGCGCGGCCATGATCGGATCAGTGGGCACAAGCCCGGCCTCGGGCGCTATGGTTGCGATATAGTCCAACAGTGCGCCCGTTTCAGTCAGGATACCTCCGTCTACTACCAGCGCTGGCACACGACCCTTAGGGTTGATTTGCTTGTAGGCGGGTTTGGTCTGCTCACCGCCTGCGAAATCCAGCTTGATCGCCTCGTATTCCAGCCCGGCCTCTTCCAAGGCGATGGCCACGGCGACTGAAATCGTACGGGGGGCATAGTAAAGCTGCATGAAGGGCCTCCTTACAGGTGGGTCTGGGCGTATTGCCGATCGGGTGCTTCCAGATGCGGCACTGCATTGAACAGCACCGGGCTCAGCTGCGCACCAATTGGGTGCAGACGATGCATCGACGTATTCATGATGGCAAGCGCCACACGCGCCATCGCCGGGATATCCAGCCCCATCGCCTGCCGCACGACCATCGAGATCAGCCCGCCTGATGTCACCACAATCGCCGGGCCCCCTGCGGTTCCAATATCGTGCAGAGCGTCGCGCACGCGGGTTTCGAAGGTCTCAAACGTTTCTGGTGCGTTGGCGATTTCACCACTCGCCCACGCGGCGAATGTGCGGGGCAGGTGTTCCACAAACCCTTCGCGGTCTGTGGGCACGGCCACGTTGTGTTGTGTTTCATAGAGCTTGGCGATGTTGAAATACTCGATCTCGTTCAAACGCGGATCTTGCACGGGGTTCGGAAAACCCATGCTGGCCGCTGTTTCCAAATGGCGTTTCAGCGTTCCTGAATAGACCCGAGGAAAGTTGGCTTGTGTGTCGCGCAGATGCGCCCCCAGCCAACGCGCTTGCTGATGTCCCAGTTCGCTCAGCTTGTCGTAATCAGCTTCGTCCCGCGCGGCGGTATTGGCCTGACCGTGGCGTATCAGAGTTATATGTGACATGTCCGTCCCTTCCGGGGCGAAGTCTTATGACAGCTTGAACCGAGGGACCAGAGGCTTCGGACTTGAACCAGGGAATTTCACCCTTTGGCGCGCGCTTTGCGGGAAAGCAGAAATGACTTGGGTTGCATTGGCAATTTCAAGTGTTGCGTAACGGAAAAAAGTTTCCTATACGCTACAAAACTGCTGTATGCGCCCGTATACACCTCTGGTTTCACCTGCCGAGTTGGGTCTTGTGTTTAAGGTTGTTGACTTGCGGCTGAGACCTCGGAAGCTTGTGGTGGGATCATGTTGAGCGACCAGCGCAAATAACGCGGCGATACGGGATGCCAGGTTTTGAAAGGTTATAGATATGACATTACCGCGGCGCACGCCTTTGTATGACTTGCATGTTGAGTTGGGCGGGAAGATGGTTGATTTTGCTGGGTGGGAGATGCCTGTTCAGTATTCTTTGGGGATTATGGGTGAGCATTCGCAGTGTCGCGAGAGGGCTGCGGTGTTTGACGTCAGCCATATGGGTCAGGTGATTCTGCGCGGTGAGAATGTGGGGGAGAAGCTGGAAGCTTTGTGCCCGCAGGCTTTTGCGACGCTGAAAGAGGGCAAAGCGCGCTACGGTTTTTTTACGAACGAAGACGGCGGGATCATGGATGACCTGATCGTGTCGAATGCGGGGGACCATTACTTTGTGGTGGTGAACGCGGCGCTGCGGCATCAGGACATTCCGCATATGCGCGAACATCTGGACGGCGTCGAGGTGATCGAGATCTTCGACCGCGCGCTGGTAGCAGTGCAAGGCCCCAAGGCCGAGGATGTGGTGGGCGAACTCTGCCCCGCTGCCCGCGATCTGAAGTTCATGGAAACCACGGTGGCGGATATCAACGGCGTTGAATGCCGTATCTCACGCCTGGGTTACACCGGTGAGGACGGGTACGAGATCTCGATCCCCGAGGACAAGGCCATAGAAGTGACCCGCGCGTTCCTGGCGCATGAGGATTGTGAAGCCGCCGGTCTGGGCGCGCGCGACAGCCTGCGGCTGGAGGCGGGGCTGTGTCTTTACGGCAATGACATCGACCAGAGCACCTCTCCGATCGAAGCTTCGTTGGCTTGGGCAATCCAGAAGCGCCGCAAGGAGGAGGGCGGCTTTCCCGGCGCTGCGCGTATCCAAAAGGAACTGGCCGACGGGCCTGCACGCAAGCTGGTGGGCATCAAGCCGACAGGTCGAGCGCCTGCACGTCAGGGCGTGGAAATCCAATGCGCCGAGGGCAATAGCATTGGCCAGATCACCTCGGGCGGGTTTGGCCCCACGGTGGGCGGACCGGTGGCGATGGGCTATGTGGTGGCGGGCCATGGCGCGCCCGGCGAGGTGGTCAACCTGATCATCCGGGGCAAGCCGCAACCGGCCGAGGTTGTGGCGCTGCCCTTCGTCACCCAGAATTACAAGCGTTGAAGTCAGGAGAGAAAGACCATGGCAACCTATTATTCCGAAGAACATGAATGGCTGGATGTGGACGGCGACACGGCCACGCTGGGCATCACCAAGCACGCCGCCGAGCAGCTGGGCGATGTGGTCTTCGTGGAACAGCAGGAAGTGGGTGACGAGTTCGAGAAAGACGGCGAGATCGGCGTGATCGAATCCGTCAAGGCGGCCTCGGAACTCTATGCGCCGGTGGATGGCGAGATCACCGAGGTCAACGAAGCACTGGCCGACAATCCCGGCGCGCTGAACGAAGACCCCGAGGGTGAGGCGTGGATCTACAAGATCAAGATCGCGGACGCGTCGCAACTCGAAGATCTGATGGACGAAGCTGGCTACAAGGCCTTCATCGGCTGATCCAGACCGGGGCCCTGTACAGGGCTTCGCCCGTTCGGGCCGAACCGGCTCGTGATGATGTATCGGAGGCCTGCGTGGTCTCCGCCCGACCTGACTTATTCATAGGAGCGCTGCAATGGCTTTCAAACTGACCGACTACGAAGCCTATGACTTTGCCAATCGCCGCCATATCGGGCCCAGCCCGACCGAGATGCGCGACATGCTCAAGGTGATCGGCTTCAAGACGCTGGACGCGCTGATCGACGCCACCGTCCCGCCCGCGATCCGCCAGAAAGAGCCGCTGGACTGGGGTCCGGCGATGACGGAACGCGATGCGCTGTTCCACATGAAAGAGGTGGCGAGCAAGAACAAGGTTCTGACCTCGCTGATCGGTCAGGGCTATTATGGCACCACCACGCCGGCGCCGATCCTGCGCAACATCCTGGAAAACCCGGCCTGGTACACCGCCTATACGCCCTATCAGCCCGAGATCAGCCAGGGCCGGCTTGAGGCGCTGTTGAACTTCCAGACCATGGTCAGCGATCTGACCGGGCTGGACGTGGCCAATGCCTCGCTGCTGGACGAAGCCACCGCCGCGGCTGAGGCCATGGCGATGGCCAAGCGCGGTGGTCGGTCCAAGGCCAACAACGCCGCCTTCTTTGTCGACCGCAACTGCCACCCGCAGACCATCGCTGTGATCAAAACCCGCGCCGAGCCCTTGGGCATCGACGTACAGGTGGGCGATCCCGACCAACTGGAAGCAGGCGCCGTCTTTGGCGCGATCTTCCAATACCCCGGCACCCACGGCCATGTGCGCGACTTCACCGCCGAGATCGCGGCGCTGCATGAGCACAAAGCGATTGCCATCGTCGCCGCCGACATCCTGTCGCTGGCGCTACTGAAGTCACCGGGTGAGATGGGCGCGGATATCGCCATCGGATCGACCCAGCGCTTTGGCGTGCCGATGGGCTATGGCGGGCCCCATGCCGCCTATATGGCGACCACCGACAAGCTGAAGCGCGCGATGCCGGGCCGGATCATCGGTGTCAGCATCGACAGCCGGGGCAACAAGGCCTACCGCCTGGCGCTGCAGACCCGCGAGCAGCATATCCGCCGCGAAAAAGCCAACTCGAACGTCTGTACCGCGCAGGCGCTGCTGGCGGTGATGGCCTCGATGTACGCGGTCTATCACGGCCCCGACGGCATCAAGGCGATTGCGCAATCGGTGCACCGCAAAACCTCGCGCATGGCCGCCGGTCTGGAAGAGGCGGGCTTCTCGGTCGAACCCGAGGTGTTCTTTGACACCATCACGGTCGAGGTCGGCCACTTGCAGACCACCGTTATGGAGGCCGCCGTTGCCCGTGGCATCAACCTGCGCAAGGTCGGCGAGACGAAAGTGGGCATCAGCCTGGATGAACAGACCCGCGCCGAGACGATTGAGGCGGTTTGGGGCGCCTTCGGCATCGACCGTCAGGATGACAGCTCGAACGTGGCGTACCGCCTGCCGGATTACGCCCTGCGCGAGACGCCCTATCTGACTCACCCGATCTTCCACAAGAACCGGGCCGAGGCCGAGATGACCCGCTATATGCGCCGTCTGGCCGACCGCGACCTGGCGCTGGACCGGGCGATGATCCCGCTGGGATCCTGCACCATGAAGCTGAACGCGACGATCGAGATGATCCCGGTCACATGGCCCGAGTTCGGCAATCTGCACCCCTTTGCTCCGGAAGACCAGGCGCAGGGCTATCATGAGATGATTGCCGATCTGAACGACAAGCTGTGCCAGATCACCGGCTATGACGCGATCTCCCAGCAGCCCAACTCGGGCGCGCAGGGCGAGTATGCAGGCCTGCTGACCATCCGCAACTATCACTTCGCCCGCGGCGAAGGGCACCGCAATGTCTGCCTGATCCCAACCTCGGCGCACGGGACCAACCCGGCCTCGGCGCAGATGGTGGGCTGGCAGGTGGTGCCGGTGCAATCGGATGAGAACGGCAATATCGACCTGAATGACTTCCGCGCCAAGGCCGAGAAGCATTCGGATCATCTGGCCGGCTGCATGATCACCTACCCCTCGACCCATGGCGTGTTCGAGACCACCGTGCAGGAGGTCTGCCAGATCACCCATGACCACGGCGGTCAGGTCTATATCGACGGGGCCAACATGAACGCCATGGTCGGCCTGTCGCGTCCCGGAGACATTGGCGGCGATGTCAGCCACCTGAACCTGCACAAGACCTTCTGCATCCCGCATGGCGGTGGTGGCCCCGGCATGGGCCCGATCGGCGTCAAGGCGCATCTGGAAGAGCACTTGCCCGGTCACCCGGAATACGGCACCGCCGTGGGGCCGGTCTCTGCGGCGCCCTTTGGCTCGCCCTCGATCCTGCCGGTCTCATGGGCCTATGTGCTGCTGATGGGTGGCGCGGGTCTGACGCAGGCGACCAAGGTTGCGATCCTGAACGCCAACTATATCGCAGCGCGTCTGCAGGATGCCTATCCGATCCTCTACACCTCCGAATCCGGTCGTGTGGCGCATGAATGCATCCTCGACACCCGACCCTTGGACGAGGCGGCGCATGTCAGCGTCGACGACATCGCCAAACGTCTGGTCGACAGCGGCTTCCACGCCCCGACGATGAGCTGGCCGGTGGCCGGCACCCTGATGGTGGAGCCCACGGAATCCGAGCCCAAGGACGAGTTGGACCGCTTCTGCGACGCCATGCTCTCGATCCGATCCGAAGCGCAGGATATCATCGACGGCAAGATCGATGCGGAAAACAACCCGTTGAAGAACGCCCCCCACACGGTGCGCGATCTGGTCGGCGACTGGGACCGGCCCTATAGCCGCGAACAGGCCTGTTTCCCTCCGGGCTCCATGGGCGTCGACAAATACTGGTCCCCCGTCAACCGCGTCGACAACGCATACGGAGACCGAAACCTCGTCTGCACATGCCCTCCAATGGACGCATACGCGGAAGCGGCGGAATAAAAAGAAAACCCCCGCCCAGCGGGGGTTTTTCTTAGGGAACGAAGCCTTTCGGTACCCCGAATGGTGGAGAGTCCACGCTGGATCCCGTCAGTGCGTTGAGGAATGCCACGAGACTTGCGATGTCAGCTTCGGACAATTCCAATGGCGTGATGTCCATCTTGCCGCGCACACGCGCCATTTCCAACCGGTCGTCCCAGACGACGAAATCGGCTTTGTGCAACCA
This sequence comes from Ruegeria sp. F12, assembly GCF_056533885.1. Lineage (NCBI taxonomy): Bacteria > Pseudomonadati > Pseudomonadota > Alphaproteobacteria > Rhodobacterales > Roseobacteraceae > Ruegeria > Ruegeria sp. F12. The sequence continues at coordinate 17,601 of NZ_JBQFOV010000009.1, forward strand.
AGGAACGTTCGGCAGGTTAGCCATATCACGGGTCCATTGTGACAGGCTGCGTTCCGGATTCAGGTGGTGGCGTATCATGCTTTCTAGGTCCGGAAATGCTCCATTATGCCCATAGGGCGCCGTCAGAGCGACGTTTCGCAACATCGGAGTGCGAAAGCGGTAAGCATCTTCCAAGCGGTCGCTTTCCCCCATGCGGCCAACGTCACGCACATAGGGGTCCCATTGCCGCGTGCGGCCCGGCCCAAAAGGGGGCAGGGCCAAGGCGTGAAATTTCTGATCAGACATAAGCGGGCCGGAGTGGCACGAGGCGCAATTCGCCTTGCCGTAGAACAGGTCCATCCCGTCTTTCTGCTCTGCCGTCAGCGCCGAGGAGTCACCCGCGAGGTATTGATCGAACGCGCTGTCGGTGCTGCGCCATTCAACCGCCATGAACGCGGCTAAGGCGTTGGCGATCTGGGTGATTGTAATGTCCTCGGTCATGTTGACCTCATCAAAAGCGGCGACCATGGCCGGGCCATAGCGCGGATCGGTGCGCACGCGCTTGGCAAGGATCGGCCAGCCCAGATCAATCCGGTCGGCAACCGCTCCGGTCACCTGATTTTCGCCGACATTGCCGGCCATTTCGAATTGCGAGGTCAGTGGGAACAGCGCCTGTGCGGCGAGCAGCGAGTTCAGCCCCTCAGGCAACCATTCCTGGGCCGGAGAATTGAATCCGTTACCGTAGACATCCGAGATACTCAGGCGGCCATCGTGGAATACGGTGTGAAGCTCTTTTGCCCCAAGGTTCCAAAGCCCCGGTGAATTGCGCGGGATGCGCTTGCGGATCTTTTCTGCGCCCACGCCGGGCATGCGGTCCGGTCCCAGACCCTGTCCGCCTTCACCGATCCCCAAAGACAACCCGTCCGACGTGCCGAAATCAGGGTGATGGCAATGGGCGCAGGATATGTTCTGATTGCCCGACAGGATCGGGTCGTAAAACAGTTGATGACCGATGGCAGCCTGTTCCATATCAAAGAGGATAAAGTCATCATCGGTCAGCGGACGCGGCAAATCCTGAGCCGCAGCCGCACCGACGAAAAGGAAGAAAACCCAATGCGCCAGCTTGTATTTGCCCTTTGCTTTCTTGCCACCCCGGCGCTGGCCGAACTGGAACAGGCGCGTGACATGATGGAGGCCGGGGAGTTCGAGGCCGCACGCGAGGAACTGATGCCAGCCGCGCGGTCTGGCAATGCCGAGGCCGAGGAACTGATCGGCGTCATGTACGGCCTTGGGCTGGGGGTCGAGCAGGATTACGAGCGGGCGTTTGATTGGTATCTGCGTGCTTCGATGAAGGGACATCCGGGGGCGCAATCGGGCGTCGGTTGGTATTATGAGCTGGGTTTGGGCATGCCCGCGCCCGATCTGGTGCGGGCGTATATGTGGTACACGCTCAGCGCGATTGGCGGTGATCCCGATGCGGCGATCAGCCTTGAGGAAGTGGTCAAGAAAATGTCGCCGGAGCAGATTGAAAGAGCGCATGTTCTGGTCAACGACTACAAAGGGTGGATGTACCCGTTTCGGTAAGGGCCGGACGAAGCGCCCGGCCCCTTTCGCTTAGTTCAGATCCGCATCGCGAGAGGCGTTGATATCAGCCTCGGCTGCAGCAACCGCTTCGGTCAGGGCGTTGAACACCTCGTCCCCGCGGGCCACGTTGGACTGGAACCAGTCATAAACCGGCGTTGCGGCCTCTTTGAATGCAGCTTTCTGGTCGGGTGTCGGCACATAGAGATCCCCGCCACCGGCGACGAAATCTTCATAGGCCTGGATCGACTTGCGCTTGGGCGAGGCAAAGGTGGCCTGCTGCAGAGCATAGAACCCATCGACCACCACGCGGCGCATGTCCTCGGGCATCTCCTGGAACTTGGCGTTATTCATCCACCACAACGCACCCATATAGGCGTGGCCGTCCAGCGTGACGTATTGCAGACCGGCATCGGGGAATTTCATACCCATGATGTCGGTGATGCCGTTCTTGGACCCTTCAACCACACCGGTCTGGAAGCTGGTGAACAGTTCCGGCCATGGGATCGGAGTAGGCGATGCACCAAGTGCCTTGACCAGCTCCTGAGGCAGGTCTGCGACCACGGTGCGGATTTTCAGACCTTCCATATCGGCTGGCTCAGCGATGCGACGCTGAGTGTTGGCAAAGTTGCGCCAGCCACCGGTGTTTCCGATGGTCATCAGACGGATCGCGCCGCCGGAATCCTCAAGCGCCATGTCGCGTACCTTGCGGGTGAAATCGCCGGACAAGACATGCTCGGCGACGCGGTCATCGGCCATCAGATAGGGCAGGTCCAGAACCTGCACGTAGGGGAAGATGCCCGACGCGCCGCCCGAGGTCGAAATATAGATGTCGATCGTACCGTCAGCCACGCCTTGCAGGCACTCGGCCCCGTTCGAGCACAGCTGCGTCCCGATGAACAGTTCCACCTCGATGGCGCCGTTCGAGGCAGCCTCGACGTAGTTCTTGAAGACGATCAGGCCGTCATAGTCTTCGTCGTTTTCGTTCGAGTTCGCCGTCGCGCGCAAGGTGTAATCAGCAGCCGTTGCAGCTAGTGCGGATGCGGCCACCAGCGAGGTGGCCACCGCAGCGGTTTTGATGAAGTCTCTGAGCATTCGTTTCCTCCCTGTGATACTCAGTTCAGTTTGCAAATCCCGTTATCCTCGGGATCGTCATGGATAGTGCGGGGACATAGGTGATCAGGAAGATCACTATGATTTCGACAGCCAGAAACGGCAGGATCGCCTTGGCAATGGTTTCGACCTTTTCGCGCGATACGGCGGCGGCCACGAACAGCACCAACCCCATGGGCGGAGTGGCCAGGCCGACGGTCAGGTTGACGCTCATGATAATAGCAAAATGGATCGGGTCCACGCCGAGGCTTGTGAAAATGGGCGCAAGGATGGGGCCAAGGATGATGATCGCGGGGCCTGCATCCAGAAACATGCCGACGACGAACAGCAGCAGGTTGATCAGGAACAGCAGGATCAGCGGATTTTCCGACAGGCCAAGGATCAGTGCCGCCAGTTGTTCAGGCGCGTGGCTAAGGCTGACCACGGTCTTGAATGCCATCGCAGCGCCCACCAGCAGCAAAACCACCGCGGAGGTCAGACCCGCATTGCTGAGGATCTCGGGCACTTCTTTCAGGGTCAGCGTGCGCAGGACGAAGAAACCGATGATGAATGCATAGCCTACAGCGACCGCAGCAGCCTCGGTCGGGGTGAAGATGCCGCCGAGGATGCCCCCCAGAATGATGACGGGGGTCAGCAGCGGGAAGAACGCTTTGAGGCTTGCCTGACGACGCTCGGACCATGTGTATTTGCGGCTGGCGACGGGGAAGTCGTATTTGTCGGCCATGACTTTGATCATCAGCATCAGGCCGACGCCAACCATCACGCCTGGAACAATGCCTGCCAAAAACAGGGCGGCCACGCTTTCACCCATCACATAGGCATAGATGATCATGATGCCCGAGGGCGGAATGATTGGCCCGATCACCGAACTGGCCGCTGTGATCGCAGCGGCGAAGCGGCGGGTATAGCCCTGTTTCTCCATCGCTGGGATCAGCATCGAGCCCAGTGCCGAGGTATCGGCGACCGCCGAGCCCGACAGGCCGGCAAACAGGATCGAACTCAGGACATTCACATGGGCCAGACCGCCGCGCAGGTGCCCCATCAGGGCCTGAGAGAACTCGACCAGACGAATGGTGATGCCACCACGGTTCATCAACTCTCCGGCCAGCATGAAGAAGGGGATCGCCATCAACGGGAAGCTGTCCATACCGTTATAGACGTTCCGGTACAGCAGCGTGATGTCGTTGGTTTGGCCGTTCAGCCAAAGCAAAATGCCGGGCGCGGCCAGAAGTGCGAAAAAGACCGGCAGGCCGATCATCAGGAAAATCAGGAAGGTGGGCAGGAACCAGATCAGCATCTATTCAGCCCCCACCGGTGCATCTGCGATTTCGGGTAGCAGGTCTCCGCCGCCCATCATCTTGACGATCGACCGCAGGATAAGCTCGATATTGACGACTAGCAGAAGTATGACCCCCACCAGCAACGATGCCATCATCCAGCTGCGCGGGACGCGGTACCACTCGTCAAACCCCAGCGAGGTCGGAATATAGAGCGCCGCCGTGGCGAAGCGGCCGCCAAAACCCGTGACCTCGGACCAGCCGATATTCACGGCGACGGCCAACACCGCCAGCGAGACGAAAAGCAGAAACAGCATCAACACCTGCCCCAGCACGCGCGGCAGCATCATGGGCAGCATATCAATGGCGACAAACCCGCCGCGCCGAAACGCGGTAGGGGCCATCAGCCCGGTCATCCACAACATGCAGAAGCGCGCGGCTTCGTCCGGCCAGGGCAGGGCGTTGCCTAAAACGTATCGGAAGAACACCTGAATCAGGATTGCGATCACCATCAATGCAATCGCAACGACACCAACCGCGCGGCCCAAACGCAGCACGGTTTCGTTCACGAATGCAATCGGCGCAAGCGCCGTTGCCAGTCCGCCCATGCGGATCCTCCCTTGTTTAGCCGCAGGTTTGTCCCGCAGTCGTCAAATCGCGCTTAGTGCTGCGCGAATTGGCCGAGTTTCCCGGCGTAGAATGTCAGCGCGTCTCCGTCCGCCATGCTGACTTTCAGGACTTTGCCCACCACGATCACGTGATCGCCTGCATCGTGATAGGCGTGCTGTTCGCACTCAAACCGCGCCAGACAATCCGGCAGCAGAGGTGTTCCGTTCCCGCAGCGATCGTGGTCTATATCCCGCAGGGCGAATGCGTCTTTCGAGCAGCCAAAACACAGATCGGCTTGTTCCGACGATAGCACGTGCACGCTGAAATGGCGTGCCTTGTGGAAATAGGGGAACCGGCGCGAATTGCGGTCGCCTGCCCACATCACCAACGGGGGGTCCAGCGACAGCGATGAAAAGCTGTTGGCAGTGATGCAGACCGGACCATCGTCGCTGTCACAGGTGACAATGGTGACGCCGGTTGCAAACTTGCCGAAAGCGTCCCGCAGGGTGCGGGTGTCGTCCTTGTGTGGGATGAAAGTGTGGCTCATATCCTTTGAGATTGCGTTCATCATGGTACCTCATGCCCCAGCGCCGCCTCGTAAAGGCGGAACCAGCTTTCGCGATCCAGATTTACTTTCAATGCGTCCGAGATGCTTTTGATCCGGTCCAGATTGTTCGTGCCCATAACCGGCAGAATTCCTGCGGGGTGCGCCAATAGGAAAGCGATGGCGACTGCCGCGCGATCTACGCCGAATTCGGCAGCTATCTCATCGGCCACTACTCCGACCGGAGGGTTTCCGGCCATCAGCAAACCGCCCCCCAAAGGCGACCACGCCATTACGCGTTGGTTATGCTGTTGATGAAAAGCCAGATCGCCATTGCTGAATGGATCGATCCGGCCCAGAGACAGCTCGATCTGGTTCGTGACCAGACGCGTGTTCATGGCCGATTGCAGCAGGCTCCAGTCCCACGGGCGGAAATTCGACACGCCGACAGCGCGCACCTTGCCGCTGGCGACCACCTCATCCAGCGCGGCGCCGGTCTCAACGTGGTCCATGAACGGATCAGGGCGGTGGATCAGCAGCAGGTCAATATGGTCGATGGCCATCTCGGTCAGAGAAGTATCGACCGATTTCAGGATATGCGCGCGCGAGGTGTCGTAGTATTTGACCTTCGCGTCTGAATACCGTCCGCAAGGCGCGACGATATCGCATTTGGTGACGATCTCCATCTTTGACCGCAGGGACGGGTTGGCGCGCAGGGCGGCACCCAGAATGCCTTCGGCCGTGTAGTCGCCGTAGATATCCGCCTGATCGAAACTGGTGATCCCCTGATCCAGACAGGCTTGTATCTTGGCCTCGACATGACCGGCCGAGGTGTCATCGTCATCCCCGATGCGCCACATGCCATATACAATGCGGCTCAGTTCCAGCGTGTCGGATAGTTTCACACGGTGCATCAGCGGCGAACTCCGGCGCCCAGCGGGGTAGCCGGGGTTTTTGAAGGCACGCGCCCGTATTTTTCGGGCAGCGAGCAGGTTTTCAGATTAGGCAGGACGCGGGCCCCGAAATGCTTGGCCTCATCCATGTGCGGATAGCCTGAGAAGATGAAAGCGCGGATACCCATCTTTTGATATTCTTCGATCTTGGACATCACCTGATCGGTCGATCCGACCAAAGCTGCCCCACAGCCCGAGCGCGCGCGGCCAACACCTGTCCACAGGCCCGGTTCTACATAGCCATACTCATCCGCCAGATCGCGGTTCTTGGCCTGATGCGCCACGCCCAGAGAGGTCGAATCCAGCGCCCGTTCCCGGATCGCACGGCCATATTCGTCATCCAGCTTCGAAACGATGTAGTCCGCATATTCCTGCGCTTCAGCCTCGGTATCGCGGACGATCATGTGAACGCGCAGGCCGTAGTCCAACGTGCGGTTGTAGTTTTCAGCCACTGCGTGAACGGCCTTCATCCGCTCGGCCAGTTGATCCTTGGTTTCGGGCCACATCAGGTAGACGTCGCAATGCTCGCCACACAGATCCAACGCGGACGGAGAATAGCCTCCGAAATACAGCAGCGGACCGCCGGTCTGATAAGGCTTGGCCGGATCGGTGGTCAGGCCCGAGAAGTTATAGACCTCACCCGCATGGTTGATCTCATCCTGTGTCCAGGCTTGCTTGAGGATCTCGACTACCTCGCGGGACCGCTGATAGCGGAACGCGCTGTCGGCCTTTTCGCCGGGGAAATCGGACGAGATGATATTCACCGTCAGCCGCCCTTGCAGCATGTGATCCAGCGTCGCAATGGTGCGGGCCAGCATGATCGGCTGCATCTCGCCACAACGCACAGCAGCCAGCAGGTTTATCCGGTCCGTGATCGGCGCGCAGCCTGCCACGAAACTCAGCGTGTCCTGACCGACCTGATAAGAAGACGGGCACAGGATGTTTCGGAACCCTTGCGCCTCGGCCTCGCGGACGATGCCGGAACAATGCTCCCAACTCGACCGGAGGTCACCATCCGGGACACCCAGAAACTGATAATCGTCTGAGCACAAAGCGGCGAACCACGAAACCTCGGCCGCATCCAGATCGGGGGATGTGATGGGGACGATGGTCATTTGATTCGTTCTCCGTGCATCTTTTGACTTTCCTCTTGCGTAGCAATCACTTTGATGTAGATCAATAGTGTATCAATTTTTTCTGCGACTCGGTAAAGCACTCCGAAAATGACTGCCAACAGCCGCAACCCCAACGCGCTGCCGATCTATGTGCAGATCGCCGAGCTTCTTATCCGCGACATTGCCGCGGGTCGGCTGATCGACGGCGAGCGTTTGCCGCCCGAACGGGACATGGCTACGAATCTCAATGTCTCGGTCGGGACGCTGCGAAAATCGCTGGCGGAGCTTGAGAAAAAAGGGATGTTGGAGCGTATCCAAGGCTCGGGCAATTACATCCGCGAGACCGGGACGCAGAACAGCGTTTATGCGATGTTCCGGCTGGAGCTGCCCGAGGGCGGGGGGCTGCCGCGCGCGGATATCCTGTCGGTGGATCATCTGGAAAAACCCTCCGATCTGCCGGAGTTTGGCACCTCGACCATAGGCTCGCGGGTGCGCCGGATGCGCTATTTGAATGACACAATCATCGCGGTCGAGGAAATCTGGCTGGATGAGTCCGCCGGAAAGGTCGATCAGACGCTGCTTTCGGATTCGCTTTATCGCTATTACCAACAGCAGCTTGGGTTCTGGATCACGCGGGCTGAGGATCGGGTTTCGGTCCGTGCGCTGCCTGCGTGGACGCCCGAGACCTTCACCAAACCCGCTGGCGCAATGGCCGGGTATATTGAGCGGTTCAGTTGGTCCGAGGGGCCAGAACCGGTCGAGTTTTCAAAAACGTGGTTCGATCCGGATCGGGCCACCTATGTCCAACGTCTGAAATAAAAGGAAAAACGCATGACCCGGACCATCCATTACGGGCTGATCGGTTGCGGTATGATGGGGCAGGAACACCTGCATAATATCGCGTTGCTGGAAGGTACGCGCGTCTCGGCGATTTTCGAACCCGACGCCGCGATGGCCAAGGCAGCGCAGACGATTGTACCGGATGCGCAGATGGTGGGTTCGGTCGAAGATCTGCTGGCCGTGGATGATCTGGACTGCATCGTGATTGCCAGCCCCAACCATCTGCACGTGGACCAGATCGAGCAGATCGCGCGGGTGCGACCTTTGCCTTTGCTGGTCGAGAAACCTCTGTTCACCGACCCGTCAGATGCGGCGCGGCTTGACGCCATCCAGCGTGACTACCCTCATCCGATCTGGGTGGCGATGGAGTATCGCTATATGCCGCCCATCGCAGCCTTGATTGAGGGGGCGCAGGTGACCGGCGGTGTCAAAATGCTGACCATCAAGGAGCACCGCTTTCCCTTCCTGGAAAAGGTCGGCAACTGGAACCGCTTCAACCGCAATACGGGCGGTACCTTTGTCGAGAAATGCTGTCACTTCTTCGACCTCATGCGCCTGATCCTGCAATCGGACCCTGTGCGCGTGACAGCCAGCGGGGGGCAGGCTGTCAATCATTTGGACGAGGCGTATAACGGCGAAACACCCGACATTCTGGACCACGGTTATGTCATGGTCGATTTCGCCTCGGGTGCGCGAGCAATGCTGGAGCTGTGTATGTTCGCGGAAGGTGCGCGGTATCAGGAGGAGATCTCGGCCGTCGGGCCGGACGCGAAGATCGAGGCGATGGTGCCCGGACCGGGCCGATTCTGGCCCGAGCATCTTGGTGATGCGCCGGTGCCGCAACTGATCGTTAGCCCACGTGCGCCTAAGGGACCGGTCGCCAAGGACATCCCCGTTGATCCAACGCTATTGGCCGCGGGTGACCATAACGGGTCTACTTTCTATCAGCATCAAGGATTCCTAGCCGTCCTGCGTGGTGATAAACCCGCCCCCGAGGTGACTCTGCAGGACGGGATGTGGGCTGTGCGCATGGGTCTGGCCGCGCAAAAGGCGCTGGAGACCGGAGAGGCGGTTTGGTTCTAGAACTACTGAGCGGCCTCTTTCTGATGTGCCGACGCCAACAGTGTCGCCAGTTCCGGGCGGCATGAGCCGCAATTGGTTCCGGCCTGCAACGCCTCACCAATGGCTTCGACGCTCATCAGCCCTTTGGTCTCAATAGCGGTCAGGATGGTGTTCACGCCTACGTCGAAACAGGAACACAGGACCGGACCGGGATCGGGCCGGTCGGCCGGCGCGCGGCCTGACAGCAGGTCGGGCACCTGTGGCAGCGTCGCCAGATAGTCGCGCATCACGGCCACGGGCTCGGGCGAAATGAACAGGGCCGCAACCAGTCGTCCGTTCTCATAGAACGCCAACCGCGCCATGCCGCGCGCCGGGTCCTCAACTATGGTTATCTGCGCCTCGGGCAATCCGAAAAGATCACGCGCGGTGGTTTGCCAGTCATTTATTGTGCCCATCCCGGCCAGTTCGGCGCGATAGCCGGTTTTGGTGGGGGTCTTCGCCCAATATTCGCACGAAGGTTGCATTTCGCGATCTGACACCGCAAACCCGTACCACTCGGCGTTGAACCGGGTGACGTTCACCACGGAGGCTTTGCTTTCGGGCTGCCCGGACACAGGGTCGGTCGCCGCAGCGACCACGGCGTCGATCCGGGCTGAAGGGGCGGTTTCTCCGGTCCAGTGGATCGGCGCAAAGACCTGTCCTTGTGTGACATCGCGTGTGATCCGCGCCCGCAGGATGGATGTTCCATGCGTGCTTGCGACCTGCACCAGATCGGCGGGGTTTATCCCCGTGGCGCGTGCATCATCCGGATGAATGTCCAAAAACGGCTCGGGCAGGTGGGCCGACAGCCGCGCAGACAGACCGGTACGGGTCATCGTGTGCCACTGATCGCGCAGCCGCCCGGTATTCAGCCAGAATGGATAACGCGGTTCTGTTTTGGCCGCAGGCGCGCGCCATGTAACTGGTAAAAGCCGCGCCTTGCCGTCGGGGTGATAGAACTGCCCATCCGCAAAGAACCGCCCGCCCTGCCGTGTGGCGGTGATAGGCCAGCGCGTCGGCTGACGAGCGTCATAACCCACAGCATCCAAGTCGCTGAGGCCCGAGATATCGAAATCGCGTCCAAACTTGGCGGCAATGCCGGACAAGGTTGCATACTCACGAAAAATCTCTCCGGGCGTTTGATAATCGAAGGCCGAAGGCCAGCCCATCCGTCGTCCGACCTCGGCCAGAATGTCCCAATCCGCGCGCGCTTGTCCCGGTGCGGGCAGGACCGAACGTTGTCGGCTGATCGTGCGGTCGGAATTGGTGACTGTGCCGTCTTTTTCGGCCCACGCGGTGGCGGGCAACAGAACATCGGCCAGCCGCGCCGTATCGGTGCGGGCGGTGATGTCCGAGACCACAGTGAACGGGCAGGCCGCGATGGCATCGCGCACAGCGTCGGCCTCGGGCATTGAAACCACGGGGTTCGTGTGGATCACCCACAGCGCCTTGACGCGCCCGTCGCCCACGGCGCGGAACAGGTCCACGGCCTTGAGGCCCGGGGCCTCGGGCATGGCCGGGGCCGACCAGAAATCGCGCACGGCGGCGCGGTGATCGGCGTTTTCGATATCCAGATGACAGGCGAGCATATTGGCCAGACCGCCGACCTCGCGCCCACCCATCGCGTTGGGCTGACCGGTGACCGACAGAGGCCCGCAGCCGGGCTTGCCGATCCGCCCCGTGGCCAGATGGCAGTTCAGGATCGCGTTGACCTTGTCGCTGCCCGAACTGGATTGGTTCACGCCCTGACTGAAGATCGTCACGACCTTTTCAGTGCCCATCCACATCTGGCAGAACTGCGCGATATCGTCGGTGTCGAGACCGGTGGCCGAGACATCATCGGCCAGCGCACTGTCCAGCGCCGCCTGAAAGCCGGTGGTGTGGGTCAGGAAATCCGCATCCACCAAACCGGCGGTGTCGATTTGAGACAGCAGATGGTTGAACAGTGCCACATCGCTGCCCGCGGCCAGCGGCAGGTGCAGATCGGCACTGTCACAGGACGCCGTGCGGCGCGGATCGACAACGATGATCTTGGTCCCGCGCGCCTGCCGGGCTGCCATCAGGCGCTGATACAAAACCGGGTGGCACCAGGCCAGATTGGAGCCGACCAACACGACCAGATCGGCCACGTCCAGATCCTCATAGGTTCCGGGCACGGTGTCGGTGCCAAAAGCGCGTTTGTGGCCCGCAACGGTTGAGGCCATGCACAGCCGCGAATTCGTGTCGATATTGGCCGAGCCGATGAAACCTTTCATCAGCTTGTTGGCGACATAGTAGTCCTCGGTCAGCAACTGGCCCGATACATAGAAAGCCACTGAATCCGGCCCGTGTTCTGCGATGGTCTCGCGGAACCGGTCCGCGACCAGTTGCAGCGCGTCGTCCCAGCCAGTCTCTTTGCCCGTTACCACGGGTGCTAGCAGTCGCTGCGACAGGCCCACCGTTTCGGCCAAAGCCGAGCCTTTGGAACACAGCCGCCCTTGATTGGCCGGGTGATCCGGGTCGCCGGTGACGGTCAGGCCACCCGCGCCATCCGGTTGCAGCAGAACCCCGCAGCCCACCCCACAATAAGGGCAGGTTGAGCGTGTGGCGCAGGCACTCAGGTCTTTCACGCGGCGCTCCTTTGCCCCAATGAGGTGCTGTCGAGCAGGATGCGCTCTCCGTCCAGCTGCACCGGATAGGTGTCGATCTGGCCTTCATCCGCGCCTTGTGCCCGACCCGAGTTCAGGTCGAATACCCAATTGTGCAGCGGGCAGGTGACGGATCGGCCGTGCACGATGCCCTCAGATAGCGGGCCGCCCTTGTGGGGGCAGGTGTCCGAGGCGGCAAAGACCTCATCCTTTGCTGTGCGGAACAGGGCGATACAACCGACCGGCGTTTTCACTACGCGCGCGCCGCGCAGGGGGATGTCGTCGATATGTCCGATGTCGATCCAGCTCATTCTGCGGCCTCCAATGTCAGATCGGCCATGGGCGCAAAGCGGGGGGCCTCTTTGGCCTGCTCGGCCCATGGGTCTTTGCGGTAGATGGATTGGCTGAGTTCGAACCGTTCAACCAGCGCGCGGCGGTTGTCCAGATTGTCGACAACGGTTTCCTTGATCCAGTCGAGGCCAACCTTCGCCATCCATTTGTACAAGCGGTCCAAATACTTACCGCCCTCTCGATAGGCCTGGGTGACGGCCATCACGACCTCAATCGCCTCATCCTCGGTCGGGACCTGTACCAGCAGTTCGGTTTCCTTGACGTCCATGCCAGCCGCGCCACCGATGCTGATCTGGAAACCCGAGTCCACGCAGACCAAACCAATATCCTTGCAGGTCGCCTCGGCGCAGTTGCGCGGGCAGCCCGAGACCGCCAGCTTCAGCTTGTGCGGCGTCCACGAGCCCCACAGGATTTTCTCAAGCTTCACGCCGAGGCCCGTGCTGTCCTGCGTCCCAAAACGGCAATGATCGGTACCGACACAGGTTTTCACCGTGCGCAGACCCTTGGAATAAGCGTGGCCCGAGACCAGCCCGGCCTTGTTTAGATCGGACCAGATATAGGGCAGGTCCGCCCCTTTCACGCCCAGCAGATCGATGCGCTGCCCGCCGGTGACTTTGACCGTGGGCACATCGTATTTCTCGGCCGCGTCGGCAATGGCGCGCAGTTCCGCCGGGTTGGTGATGCCGCCCCACATACGGGGCACGACGCTGAACGTGCCGTCCTTCTGGATGTTGGCGTGTTTGCGTTCGTTGACGAAGCGACTTTGCGGGTCGTCCTGATATTCCACCGGCCAGTCGGCGAGCAGGTAGTAGTTAATCGCCGGGCGGCAGACATGACAGCCGTTCAGCGTCTTCCAGCCCAGCTCCTGCCAGACGGCTTCCTGACTTTTCAACTCTTGCGATTTGATCAGGCGGCGGACGTCCTCGTGGGTCAGGTCGCAGCAGCCGCAGACAGGTTGCGCCGTGGGCATCTGGAAGTCGTCGCCCAGCGTGACCTGCAGCAGTTGTTCGACCAGTCCGGTGCAGGTCCCGCAAGAGGCACTGGCCTTGGTGGTCGCGCGGATGGCGCCCAGATCGGTTGCGCCGCCTTCGATAGCGGTGGTGATGTCGGATTTGCAAACGCCGTTGCAGCCACAGATTTCCGCCTCAGGCGGCAATGCTGCAACGGCTGAGAGAGGGTCCGCAGAGCCGCCCCCCTGATAGGCCGGGCCGAAGATCAGCGTCTCACGCATCTCGGACACGTCCTCGCCATCGCGGATCAGGCCAAAGAACCAGTTGCTGTCGCCGGTGTCGCCAAACATAACCGCACCGACCAGCTTATCGCCTTCGAGAACCAGCCGTTTATAGACGCCGCGCGCTGGATCGCGGAACACGATGTCCTCGCGGGTCTCGCCCTCGGCAAAGTCGCCTGCACTGAACAGATCACAGCCGGTGACTTTCAGTTTGGTCGACAACGAGCGCTGTTTGAACGCCGCGTCCTCACCCAACAGGGTCTGCGCCAGCACCTTGGCCTGATCGTAGAGCGGCGCGACAAGGCCAAAGACCTCGCCCTGATGTTCGACACATTCACCGACGGCATAGATATCGGCGTCCGAGGTGATCATTTGGTCATCGACATGAATACCCCGACCCACGGCAAGGCCCGTTTCCTGCGCCAGCCCGGTGTTGGGGCGGATGCCCACAGCCATCACCAACAGATCGCAGGGCAATTCCGTGCCGTCCTCCAACAGCAGCGCCCGGGCCTTGCCATCCTTGCCCGCGATTTCGGTCGATTTGGCATTCAGCAGAACGGTGATGCCTTTTTCTTCCAGAGATTTCTTCAGCAGGTACCCTGCGGCAGGGTCCAACTGACGTTCCATCAAGTGGCCCATGATATGCACGACGGTCACATCAGCCCCGCGCGCGGCCATGCCTGCGGCGGCCTCAAGCCCCAGCAAGCCGCCACCGATCACGACGACCTTGTTGCCCGCGCCCATGCCCATCATCTGTTCTGTGTCTTCCAGATCGCGATAGGCGATGACGCCGTCCAGATCATGTCCCGGCATCGGGATCATGAAGGGGTTCGAACCGGTGCCGAAGATCAGTTTGTCGTAGGGAACATGACCGTTCTCGCCTTCGACCACTTTCAACTCGCGGTCGATTTTGACCACTTTCTCGCCAAACCGACATGTGATCCCACGTTCGGAATACCAGGCGTCGTCATGGGTCACGATCTCTTCGTAAGTCTGATCACCTGCCAGAACCGGGCTGAGCATGATGCGGTTGTAATTCCCGCGCGGTTCGGCGTTGAACAGGGTGATGTCGAACGCATCGGGGGCAGCGTCGGTCAGGTGCTCCAGCACCCGGCCCGAGGCCATGCCGGCTCCGATGACAACCAATTTCTGTTTCATATCAGTTCACTCCGCGGCAATGGCTTTGGGGGCAGGGGATTTGGGCTTGGGTTTGGCCCCATGCTCGTATTCCTCAAGGAAATCCAACACCTCTTGCCGGTATTCGTAGTAATCAGGATGGGCCAGCAGCGCCTTGCGGGTGCGCGGGCGCGGCAGGTCGACATTGGTGATCTTGCCGATGGTGGCCTGCGGGCCGTTTGTCATCATCACCACGCGGTCGGCCAGCAGGATCGCCTCGTCCACATCATGGGTGACGCAGATGGTGGTGACTTTGGTCCGCGACCAGACCTCCATCAGAACCTCCTGCAGCTCCCACCGGGTGAGGCTGTCGAGCATCCCGAAGGGTTCATCCAGCAGCAACAGTTTCGGCGACAGGGCAAAGGCGCGGGCGATGCCCACACGCTGGCGCATCCCGTTCGACATATCAGCGGCGGATTTGTCCATCGCATCCGCCAGACCGACCCGTTCAAGGTAATATTCCACCACATCCTGCCGCTCGGCCTGGCTGGCGCGCGGATATACGCGGTCCACACCGACCGAGACGTTTTCCTTGGCGGTCAGCCATGGAAACAGCGAAGGCGACTGGAACACCACGGCGCGTTCGGGATCGGCGCCTTCAACGTGGCGGCCATCCAGCTTGATCGCACCCTTGGAGATTTCGTTCAGACCAGCGGCCATGGTCAGCACCGTGGACTTGCCACAGCCCGAGTGACCAATCAGCGAGATGAACTCGCCTCGGTTGAGTTTCAGGTTGAAATCCTCGACCACGGTCAGCGGACCCTTGGGGGTGGGGTAGACCTTGTGCAACTGGCTGAAATCCAGATAGCGATCTTCGATCAGACCCGACTGCGCCTCTTTCACCGCTGCCGGTACACCGTGGATCGGGGTGACGTCGGGCAGGGTCTTGGTGCCTTCGACCTTGGCCTCGATGCCCACATCCATCAGGTATTTCGTGACCTCGCCACGCAGCGCCTTGAACGTCTCATCATGGTTCATGGCGGACCGGTCGCGGGGGCGGGGGATCGAGACCTTGAACTCGGTCCCCAACGTGCCATCGGGGTTCAGCGGGATAATGCGGTCGGCCAGCAGGATCGCTTCGTCCACGTCATTGGTGATCAGGACACAGGTCTTGCGGTCGGCCTCCCAGATCTTTTCGATCTCTTCCGCCAGATTGCCACGGGTCAATGCATCCAGCGCCGACAAGGGCTCGTCCAGCAGCAGAACCTCGGGGTCCATCGCCAGCGCGCGGGCCACGTTCACCCGCTGCCGCATCCCACCCGACAGCTCGGCGGGGCGACGGGTCGCCGCGTGGCTGAGGCCCACCATGCGAATGTAATGGGCTACCTTTTCCTCTTTCTCGGCCTTGGGCATCTTGGGGAACACCGCGTCCACGGCCAGCCGCACATTGCCCGTGACCGTCAGCCACGGCATCAGCGAGTAGTTCTGGAAGATCACCCCCCGCTCCGGCGCGGGGCCGGTGATGGCCTTGTCGCGAAAGGTGACGTTGCCCTTGGTGGGGAATTCGATCCCCGCCATCAGGTTGATCAGTGTGGTTTTGCCGGTACCGGAAAAACCCAGCAGCACCACGAATTCACCTTCCTGAACCGAGAGGTTGATGTCTTTCAGCACATCCGTCGCAGCGGTGCCGGTGCCAAAAGATTTGCTGACATTCTTGAAGTCGATCACAGCCATTTGGGTCACCGGTTGTTCGAGAAGGTAAACAGCGACTGCAGCGCATACATCACGCGATCCAACAGGAAGCCGATGATGCCGATGGTGAACACAGCCACCATGATCTTGGCCAGTGAGCTGGAGGAGCCGTTCTGGAACTCATCCCACACGAACTTGCCCAGACCGGGGTTCTGCGCCAGCATTTCAGCCGCGATCAGAACCATCCAGCCAACGCCAAGCGACAGACGCAGGCCGGTGAAGATCAGCGGCAGGGCCGAGGGCAGCACCAGCTTGGTGATCTTGGTGTAGGTGTTCATTTTCAGAACCTTGGAGACGTTCACCAAATCTTTGTCGATCGACGCCACACCCAGCGAGGTGTTGATCAGTGTGGGCCACAGCGAACACAGCGTCACGGTGATGGCTGAGATCAGGAAGGATTTCGCGAACCAGCCGTCATTGGTGACGTAAACGGCCGACACGATCATAGTCACAATCGGCAACCAGGCCAGCGGCGAGACCGGTTTGAAAATCTGGATCAGCGGGTTCAGCGCCGCGTTTGCGGTGGGCGATAGGCCCGCAGCGATACCCAGCGGCACAGCGACAATAGTGGCGATCAAGAACCCGAAGAACACGGTTTTGATCGAGGTCCAGATTTGGTTGTAGTAGCTCGGCGCGCCGGTATAGGCGACCTCTTTGACCTTTTCGGGCTGGCCCGCGTCGATGAACTTCTGGTTGCGCTTTTCAACCATCGCCTCGAACTTGGCCTTTTTGGCGGCCTTGGCCTGTGCGTCCTGATGCAGGCTAATGGCCTCTGACCAGACCTGCGCCGGACCAGGCACTGCGCCCAGCGAGGTTTGCACCTTGGGCGCCAACGTGCCCCAGAGAACCAGAAAGGCACAGATGGCCAGCAATGGTACGACCAGCAGGCGCCAAATCTCGCCCATCTGGGCGCGCGGGTTGTCGCCTGCACCGGCCTTCAGGATGGGGGTGATCCAGGCCAAGCCCAAAACCTGAAACCATTTGTCGGCGGCGTTGATCCGGGTGAACAGGCGGGCGCGTCGGGCCTCGCGTTCAGCATCAGGGGATAGCGTATCGTGGTCGATGGCTGTCATCTTGCGGTCTCCTGGCCCGGTCGTTCAGCGCCGGACGGGGGTGGAATTCTGTGAGAGAGAAGTAAGCCCCCCAGCCACCAAGGGCCGGGAGGCAGTGGAGTTAACCCTGAACTTCGGTGCCGACGACGACCTGTTCGCCTTTCAGGCCAATCGGCAGGCTTTGCAGATAGGCGTTGGGCATGCGGGCGTCATAGGGAATGCCGTCGATGATATCCTCGGCGGGCGTGGGGGCCTTGTAGCCGTCGCTCTCCCACGGGAAGTCGGCCTCATTCGCCAGACCCTCATCCACCAACATTTTCGCGGCTTCCAGATAGATGTCCGGACGATAGACCGACTTGGCGACCTCGTCATACCAGGCATCGGTCTGCGGCTCGGCGATCTGGCCCCAGCGGCGCATCTGGGTCAGGTACCAGATGGCGTCCGAATAGAACGGGTAGGTCGCGTTATAGCGGAAGAAGACGTTGAAGTCGGGCACTTCACGTTTGTCGCCCTTTTCATATTCGAACGTGCCCGTCATCGAGTTCGCGATCACGTCGTAGTCCGCACCCACATATTCCGGCTGGCTCAGCATCTCGACCGCGGCGGGGCGGTTGGCGTTGTCGTTTTCATCCAGCCACATCGCAGCGCGGATCAGGGCTTTAGTCACGGCGCGGGTGGTGTTGGGGTACTGCTCGGCGAACTCGGCATTGATGCCGAACACCTTTTCGGGGTTGTTCTTCCACAGCTCATAATCGGTGATGACCGGCACGCCGATGCCTTTGAACACGGCCTGCTGGTTCCAAGGCTCACCCACGCAATAGCCATAAATTGTGCCCGCTTCCAACGTGGCCGGCATCTGCGGCGGAGGCGTCACCGACAGGAACACATCCGCGCCGATCTGGCCGGTCACATTCTCGGGGCTGTAGTAACCGGGATGCAGACCACCCGCCGCCAGCCAGTAACGCAGTTCGTAATTGTGGGTCGAAACCGGGAAAACCATGCCCATGTTAAAGGGCTTGCCTTCGGATTTGTATTTCTCGACCACCGGGGCCAGCGCCTCGGCCGAAATCGGGTGCTGCGGGCGGCCGTCATCCATTTTCGGGATGTTGGGCTTCATCTCTTCCCAGACCTCGTTCGACACGGTGATGCCGTTGCCGTTCAGGTCCATCGAGAAGGGGGTGATGATATGCGCCTCGGTGCCATACCCGATAGTTGCGGCCAGCGGCTGACCGGCCAGCATGTGCGCGCCGTCCAGCTGTCCGTCGATCACACCGTCCAGCAGCACTTTCCAGTTGGCCTGCGCTTCGAGCGTGACGAACAGGCCCTCATCCAGGAAATAGCCATTCTCATAGGCCACGGCCAGGGGGGCCATGTCTGTCAGTTTGATAAAGCCAAAGGTCAGCTCGTCCTTCTCCAGCTCCAGCGTTTCTGCCAGTGCCGGGCTGATCAGGGCGGTGGTGGCGACAAGGCCTGCAAGCAATTTCTTCATGTGGGTCTGTCCCTTTCTTGGTCCCGGTCTACCGGGTGGGT
Source organism: Ruegeria sp. F12 (assembly GCF_056533885.1). Lineage (NCBI taxonomy): Bacteria > Pseudomonadati > Pseudomonadota > Alphaproteobacteria > Rhodobacterales > Roseobacteraceae > Ruegeria > Ruegeria sp. F12. The sequence continues at coordinate 36,372 of NZ_JBQFOV010000009.1, forward strand.
GAAAAACAAAAGCCGCTGCACGCTCTGACCGGGAGGATTGGCCAGAGAGTGAGCGGCTTTGCTCAGTCGTTCCCAAACTTTGGGAGGAATTCTTGCGGCACACGCCTTTGCGTGCCGATGGGTTCAGAGTGGTAAATGCGCCGCTGCCGATCAAGTGATTTTGCTGCGATGCGGCGTTAAATGCTGCAATCGCGCGGTGCGGCGCGCGCGTCTGCCTAATTCTTGGGCGTCAGATATCCTGAGGGTCAAAAATGCGCCCATCCAAGAACGCATCCCGCTTCAGCGACAGCTGCCCGTTATGGGACGCAACCGGTGTGGTTTCACGAATCGCGCCCTCAAGTTTTTCCGAGGCACCGGGCAGATCCGCCCCCAACCCTGCCAGTTGATTGCGGTAGATATCGCTGCGAAACACGCTGCCCGCTTGGGCCAGCGCCAGATGCGGGTCCAGACCGTATCGTTGCGCCAGACGGTGGGCGATCCACTTGGCCTGACTGCGCCATGGGAAATTTGCGGCCCCGTCGTGGAACTCGACAAATCCCGGCACCTCGCGCTGTTCGGCGTGGCCTGTGATGGTAAAGCGCCCCGAGAGCGCCCGGTCGATCAGTTCCGAAGGCAGGTTCAGATAGGTGTCTCGGGCAAGGATTTCAGCGGCGGCGGTGTGGCTGCCCGGTTGGCCCAGCCAACGCCCGGCGCGCCAGACGGCCCGCATCAGCTTGCCAAGCAAGTGCGGCTCGGTATCCGCCCAGTCGGTGCGCACGGCCAGCACCTTTTCCGGCGCAAAGGCCCAGATCGCCTGACCCGGCAGCAACAACGCGCCCGCCTGCGATTCCACGGCGACCGAGCCCCAGGGCTCGCCCACACAGAACGCATCCACATCGCCCTCGGCCAAAGCCTGCGCCATCAGGGGTGGCGGGATGGTGCGCACCTCGACCCCGATTTTGGACAGTTCGGTAGCCTCAAGCCAGCAATGCAGCAGTTCCACATGCAGCGAGAACGGGAAGGGCACGCCGAAGACCAATGGCCCATCCGCGACCGAGGCCAGCGCGGCGGCGGCCTTGAAGGGGTCGCGAAAGTCGAACTCATAGCCTGCGTCGCGTAGGCGGGTTTCCAACGTGCGGCTAACGCCGATCACGTCGCCATTCACCGACAGGACCGAGACGGCGGACAAGGGTTGTGTGATCCCGCCCAGCCCCAAGGCCATTGCAACAGGGACCGGCGACAACAGCTGCGCCGCGTCCACCCGCCCAAAGGCCAACATATCGCGCACCGACGACCATGAGGGCGCTGCGATCAGGTCCAACTCGACTCCTTCGGCGCGGGCCAGACCCATCTCATGCGCCACGATCAAGGGGGCGGCGTCTACCAGCGGAACATAAGCAACGGGCAGGGTCACAGCGTTCATGACAACAGCCCCGAGGCCGTGACCAGCGCCTCGGCCACATCAGCGACGCGGCGGCCCTGATCCATCGCGGCTTTGCGTAGCAGGGCATAGGCCTCTTCTTCCTCGACCCCGCGCGCCTTCATCAGCAGACCCTTGGCGCGGTCGATCACCTTGCGTTCTTCCAGCGCACGTTTGGTCTCGGCCAGTTCACGGCGCATTTGCCGGACGATCTGGAACCGGGCGATGGCCGCGTCCAGCACGGGCTTCAGCCGATCCGGTTGCATGCCGTCGACGACGTAGGCCGACAGCCCCGCCTCAATCGCGGTCGAGGTCAAATCGCCCGCCGCGCCCGAGACAAACATGGCTACTGGCCGTTCCAGTGGCCCGGATGCAAGGGTCAGTTCCTCAAGCATGTCGCGGGTCGGGTTGTCGATGTCGATCAGCACCACATCGGGCACCAGCGCGGCGATCTTGCGCGCAAGGCTCGAGACATTGCCGATCACATGCACATCATAAGCCCCAGACGCCTTGAGTGCATCGACGATGGCAATCGCGCGCTCGCGGTCTTCTTCTACAACGACAATGGTCAGGGTGTCAGGCATGGCACCTTTTCACTGCGCCGATGTCTGATCACAAGGGTTCCCGGCCTATTCCGACACGATCCGCGCGTGACTGCCCAAAAAACAATCAACTGCTCACCGAGTCGCGTTAACGGACCGCAAATCTTTCGCCTATCGGAAACTCATGACCGCGGATGGGGTGAAATTGAATGTCGTTTTTCGACTTCGAAGAGTCTTTTCCGCTTGCTGCGACGCGGCAGGCTTTCTAGGTGTGGCGGCGGGACACCCCTCCCCAACGAGGGGCGTGTATCTGGAAGGGTAATACAGATGAGCACAAATACACCGGCAACGCGGCCGGCGAATCCGCGTTTTTCCTCTGGCCCCTGCGCCAAACCCCCCACATTCGAGCTGAACAAGCTGGCCGACGCTGCGTTGGGCCGGTCGCACCGTGCTGCGGTGGGCAAGGACAAGCTGAAGGCGGCCATCGAAGGCACGCGTGAGGTGCTGGGCATTCCGGCGGATTACAAGATCGGCATCGTTCCCGCCTCGGACACCGGCGCGGTTGAGATGGCGCTGTGGTCGCTGTTGGGCGAACGCAAGGTCGAGATGCTGGCCTGGGAAAGCTTTGGTGCCGGTTGGGTCACGGACGTGGTCAAGCAATTGAAGATCGACGCCGAGGTGAAAACCGCCGAGTATGGGCAGATCGTTGATCTGGCCTCGGTCGATTTCGCCAATGATGTGGTGTTTACGTGGAACGGCACGACCTCGGGCGTGCGGGTTCCCAATGGCGACTGGATCGCGGATGACCGTCAGGGTCTGACGATCTGTGATGCGACTTCGGCTGCATTTGCGATGGACCTGCCGTGGGACAAGCTGGATGTGACCACGTTCAGCTGGCAAAAAGTGCTGGGTGGTGAAGCAGCGCACGGGATGCTGATCCTCAGCCCGCGCGCGGTTGAGCGGCTGGAAAGCTACACCCCCGCATGGCCGCTGCCCAAGATTTTCCGCCTGACCAAAGGCGGCAAGCTGATCGACGGTATCTTTACCGGGGCCACGATCAACACGCCTTCGATGCTGGCGGTCGAGGACTACCTGTTTGCGCTGGACTGGGCGCGCTCGGTCGGTGGGTTGCAGGGCCTGATTGCCCGCGCAGATGCCAATGCTGGAGCGGTTCATGCCTTTTGCGATCAAAACGACTGGATCGCCAATCTGGCCGAGGATGCGGCGACGCAATCGAATACGTCGGTCTGCCTGAAATTCACCGATCCGCGCATTCAGGATGGGACGACATTCGCCAAGGCCGTAGCCAAACGGCTGGAGGTCGAGAATATCGCGCTGGATATCGGTGCATATCGCGATGCCCCCGCGGGCCTGCGCATCTGGTGTGGCGGCACGGTCGAGACCTCGGACATTCAGGCCATGCTGCCGTGGCTGGCCTGGGCCTTTGAGGCCGAGATCGCTGCGCAATCGGCAGCCGCCTGACAAGATTTTTCGACGAAAAATCTGGGCCCGACTGTGGCCCGGATACTTTCCCAAAATTTAAGGACCAGAAATATGGCCCCCAAAGTACTCGTATCTGACAAGCTCAGCGAAACCGCCGTGCAGATTTTCCGCGATCGCGGCATCGACGTGGATTTCATGCCCGATCTGGGCAAGGACAAGGATAAACTGGCCGAGGTGATCGGTCAGTATGACGGCCTCGCTATCCGTTCCGCCACAAAGGTCACGCCGACCCTGCTGGAAAAAGCCGACAATCTGAAAGTTATCGGCCGCGCTGGGATTGGCACCGACAATGTCGATAAGGAAGCAGCCAGCAAAAAGGGTGTGATCGTGATGAACACGCCGTTCGGCAACATGATCACAACGGCCGAACACGCCATTGCGATGATGTTCGCCGTGGCGCGGCAAATCCCCGAGGCCAGCACCTCGACCCATGCGGGCAAGTGGGAAAAGTCCAAATTCATGGGGATTGAGCTGACCAACAAGACTCTCGGCGTCATTGGCGCAGGCAACATCGGCGGCATCGTCTGCGAACGCGCGCTGGGCCTGAAGATGAAGGTCGTCGCCTATGATCCCTATCTCAGCGAAGAGAAAGCCTCCAAGATGGGCGTTGAAAAGGTCGAGTTGGATGACCTGCTGGCCCGCGCGGATTTCATCACGCTGCATGTTCCGCTGACCGATCAGACCCGCAACATCCTGAGCCGTGAGAATCTGGCCAAGACCAAGAGAGGCGTGCGCATCGTCAACTGTGCCCGCGGCGGTTTGGTCGACGAAGACGCGCTGGCCGAGATGCTGCAATCGGGTCATGTGGCCGGTGCGGCCTTTGACGTGTTCAGCGAGGAGCCGGCCAAGGAAAACGCCTTGTTCAACCTGCCCAACGTGGTCTGCACGCCGCATCTGGGTGCCGCGACGACCGAGGCGCAGGAAAACGTGGCGCTGCAGGTGGCCGAGCAAATCTCGAACTACCTGCTGACCGGGGCGGTTGAAAACGCGCTGAACATGCCGTCCGTGACCGCCGAAGAGGCCAAAGTCATGGGGCCGTGGATTAAGCTGGCTGGGCATCTGGGCAGCTTCATTGGGCAGATGACGGATGAGCCGATCAAGGCGATCAACATCCTTTATGATGGTGTCGCCGCTGAGATGAACCTGGCCGCGTTGAATTGTTCTGTCGTTGCGGGGATCATGAAAAAGGTCAATCCCGATGTGAACATGGTGTCCGCACCGGTGATCGCGAAAGAGCGCGGGGTTAAAATCTCGACCACCAATCAGGACAAGACCGGCGTTTTCGATGGCTATGTGAAGGTCACTGTTGTCACCAGCAAGCGTGAGCGTTCGATCGCTGGGACTGTATTCAGCGACGGCAAGCCGCGGTTCATTCAGATCAAAGGCATCAATATTGATGCCGAGGTCGGGGCGCATATGCTCTATACCACCAACGAAGACGTGCCGGGCATCATCGGTACGCTGGGTCAGACCATGGGCGAGAACGACGTGAACATCGCGAACTTTACCCTTGGCCGGTCCGAAGCGGGCGGCGAAGCGATCGCGCTGCTGTATGTGGATGAACCTGTCCCGGCCGAGGCCCGCGCAAAGTTGGCCGAAACGGGGCTGTTTACCCAGATCAAACCTTTGGAATTTGACGTGGCCTAGTAGGTAGTGTTGAATTTCTGAGACAATCCCAACCCGCGCTGCCTAAGGCGCGGGTATTTTCTTTGTCAGGGACCATTTTAACGTCACAAGCAAAGTGATTTTCGACCCGAGGTTTTTCATGACGTCTGCCATTTACGCCATTGGCGATATTCACGGCCAGCTTGAGATGTTGCAAACCGCCCTGCTCCGGATTGAGGCGGATGGAGGCCCAGATGCGCGAGTCGTGTTTCTGGGGGATTACGTGGATCGTGGGCCGAACAGTCGCGGGGTGCTTGACCTGTTGATCGAAGGTCATCGTGCAGGACGCAACTGGGTCATGGTGCGGGGTAATCACGACCGGATGATGGCGCGGTTTGTACAGGACTGCGAGGTCGCCGACAGCCACCTGCCGGTCACGCTCAGCTGGTTGCATCCGCGTTTGGGCGGGCGCGAGACGTTGGCCTCTTACGGTGTGGATGTCACCGACAATGACCGTATCATCTATGTTCATCAACGCGCGGTCGAGGCTGTTCCACCGCAGCATCTGGATTTCCTCAATGCTCTGCCGAACTATCACCAAGAGGGCGAAATGCTGTTCGTTCACGCGGGTATCCGACCGGGCCTTCCGCTGGAGCAGCAATCCGAGAATGACCTGATCTGGATTCGCAACGAGTTTCTGACCGAAGCCGCGCCGCATCCGTGGCTGATTGTCCATGGCCATACACCCGTCGATCAGGCCGAACATTGCGGCAACCGTGTCAATCTGGATGCGGGCGCAGGTTATGGCCGTCCATTGGCCACGGCGGTGTTTGAGGGGCGTAAGTGCTGGCTTTTGACCCCAAACGGACGCGTGCCGCTTAGGTAAACAGGTCGGCGAAACGCGCGCGCAGGGCGTTTTTCTGCACCTTGCCCATCGTGTTACGCGGCAGCTCGTCCAGAACGATCAGTTTGCGGGGATGTTTGAAACGCGCCATTTCGGCCTGCGCACGGGCCATGATCGCGTCCAGATCAGGGGTCGCGCCGGGTTCCGCCACCAGCAGGCCCACGGGGGTTTCGCCAAAATCTGGGTGCGGTACGCCGATCACGGCGCTTTCCAACACGCCGGGCTGGTCGTCCAGCAGCATCTCAAGTTCCTTGGGGTAGATGTTGAACCCGCCTGAGATGATCAGATCCTTTCCGCGTCCGACGATATGGACATAGCCATCCTCATCCACTCGCCCCAGATCGCCGGTGATGAAAAACCCATCCTCGCGCAGCTCGGCGGCGGTTTTCTCGGGCATTTGCCAATAGCCTTGGAAGACGTTCGGGCCGCGGACTTCGATCATGCCGATCTCGCCCTGCGGCAGGGTCTCGCCGCTGTCGGGGTCGGTCACTTTCAATTCGACGTCGGGCAGGGGGAAGCCAACCGTGCCCGCGCGACGCTCGCCGTCATAGGGGTTTGAGGTGTTCATGTTGGTCTCGGTCATGCCGTATCGTTCAAGGATGCGGTGGCCGGTGCGTGTTTCGAACCGCTCATGGGTTTCCGCCAGCAAGGGGGCCGAGCCCGAGATGAACAGTCGCATATGCTGAGTCAGATCACCGGTGAACCGATCATCCCCCAACAGGCGGGTGTAGAAGGTCGGCACCCCCATCATTGAGGTCGCCTGCGGCATCAGGCGCAGCATGTCATCCAGATCGAACTTCGGCAGAAAGATCATCGACCCGCCCGAGGCCAGCACCACATTCGTCGCCACAAACAGCCCATGTGTATGGAAAATGGGCAAGGCATGCAGCAGCACGTCATCGGCTGTGAACCGCCACTCCTGCACCAATGTTACCGCATTCGATAGCAGGTTGGCCTGCGACAGCATCGCGCCTTTCGACCGCCCGGTGGTGCCGGAGGTGTAAAGGAAGGCGGCCAGATCGTCCTCGGTCCGGTGCGCAGGTTCGAACGCGGGCAACATCCCCAAGGCACGCCGCATCAAACTGCCCGAGCCATCGGCGTTCAGCGTCTCGAGCCGAGCTTCGTGCATCTTAGCCAGTGGTGTCAGGGCGGTTTGGTTCGCGTCGTCGCACACAACCAGCGATGCGCCGCTGTTTTCGATGAAATAGGTTAGCTCGTTGACGGTGTAGGCGGTGTTCAGGGGCAAAAAGACCAACCCGGCCTGCGCGCAGGCGGCATAGAGTGCCAAGGCCTCGGGCGATTTTTCGATCTGAACGGCAACCCGGTCGCCCGGTTCCAACTCGTAACCAACCAGCGTGTTTGCAAGCCGCGCCGCCATATCAAGAAATGCGGCATGTGTGATAACCTCGCCATCCGGCAGATGCAGAAACGGCGTGTCCTTACCTGCGTGAATGCCAAACAAGCGGTCGTATAGCGGGTTTGCCATTCTGTCTGCCTTTGTCAACGGAACTGTTGCCTGCGAATCTGGCGTGGATTGGCACAGTGGTAAAGCCCAATTTGACGCGCTCAGAACTGGGTGGTCATCCGGTATCCGGCGCCGAAATACATTTTGGCGTAGGTGACGGGTTGCCCCTCCAACCATGTGATGCGTTCACCGGTAAACACCGGCTCACCTTCAGGCAGGTCCAGAAAACGGGCGACGGTCGCGTCCGCCCGGCTGGCTAGAAAGCTGAGTTCCACATTGGTGAACGGCACGGTCTGGATCAGCCACTCATTCGGGCCGATTGCCGAAAAATCCGCCTGCGCCACTTGTGGCACGCTGTCCACCACGATCCAGCGGTCTTCGTATTGAAACGGGGTATTGCCTGAAAAATGCATGCATCGCACATGCACCGTGCTTTGGTTGGGCCGCAAAACAAGACGCGCGGTCAGCCAATCCGGGGCGACGGTCGTCTCGGCTGAGACCAGCGCGTAGCGATAGGTGCCACCGGTCGCTTCGACCTCGTCCCGGACCATGGGTATGCTGAAACGTGCCTGCCGCTGAGGCGCGCTGAGTACACGGGTGCCAGCCTTGCGGCGGCGTTCCAGATAGCCTTCATCCGCCAGTTCCCGCAAGGCGCGGTTGACGGTTGTGCGGGTACAGGAGAATTCAGCTGCCAAATCCTGTTCGTTGGGCAACAACGAGTCGGGCTGCCATTCGCCCGAGCGGATGCGTGCCAAAACAGTTTTCTTGATGTCTTTGTAGCTGGTGGTCTCGGTTGATTGCGGCATGTACCCTCGGCTTTCGGATGCGTTCTAGACCGCGGACAAAAGATCGGCAATTCCTACCCTGTAGGCAGAAATGATCTGGTCGCGGTTCACGTGGCGGCCTTGCCGCACCATATGCCGCCCGGCAGACCACAGATCGGTCACGACCCCGTCATGGGCGGCAAAGCACAACCCGTCCAGCAACTGATCGTCGGTCAAGGCGCAAAGGGTCGGATGGGTGCGGTCGATGGCGACCATATCGGCCAGTTTACCCACCGCAATCTGCCCTGCATCCCGCGACAGGGCCTGCGCGCCACCCTCAACTGCGCAGGTATAAAGCGCGTGGCCCACCGATCCGGCCTGCTGAACCAGAACCGTGCGTTCCCGGTCGCGAAGACGTTGGGAATATTCCAGCATCCGCAATTCCTCGGACAGGGAAATCCGGACGTTCGAATCCGACCCGACCCCAAACCGTCCGCCCGCCTGCATATAAACCGCGCCGTTGAAGATCCCATCACCCAGATTGGCCTCGGTGATCGGGCAGAGCCCGGCAACAGCGCCCGAGCGCGCCATGGCCTGCGTTTCCGCGTCGGTCATATGAGTCGCATGGATCAGGCACCAGCGGTCATTCACATCGGCATTGTCCAACAGCCAAGACACGGGCGTCGCGCCCAATGCGGTCTGCGCATCTCGCACCTCCTGCGTTTGTTCAGCGATGTGGATATGTACCGGGCCCTGCGGTGCCGCTTGCAACAGGGTCTGCAAGTCCGAAGGAGAAGTTGCACGCAGGGAATGGGGCGCAATGCCCACAAGGCTGTCGGGAAGCGGGGCCCCTTTGCGGCAATCTTCGACCAGGCGCAGATAGGCGTCCACGCTATGACCGAACCGCAACTGCCCGCCCGCAAGCGGCTCTTGCTGAACGCCGCCATAGGTGTAAAGCACCGGGAGATGGGTTAGGCCTATTCCGGTCTGTTGCGCAGCGGCAAATATACGTTGGCTCAGTTCCGAGCGGGTCTCGTAGGGCTGCCCGCCGGGTTGGTGGTGGACATAGTGAAATTCACCGACCGAGGCATAGCCTGACTCTTGCATCTCCATGAAAACCAAAGCTGCGATGGCTTCGATCTGGTCGGGCGTCAACCGGTCAAGAAAGCGGTACATCAGGTTGCGCCATGTCCAGAAGCTTTCCCGCCCGGCGGCGCGGGTTTCGGTCATTCCAGCCATGGCCCGTTGAAAGCTGTGGCTGTGCAGGTTGGCCAAAGCGGGCAACAGAACGTCCACCTGATCGTCCTGCGGCTGAGGCCGCGCGCCGGTTTCGACCCGACTGATCCGGCCTTCTTTCACCTCGACCCTAAGGTCCGAGACCCAGTCAGAGCCGATCAGAGCGCTTTTGGCGTGCACAGTCATTGGGATTCCATTTTGTGTAGACTTTAATATTTTATACGTATACTTAAAAAGCGACAAGAAAGGGAGCCCAAAAGAATCCTCATGGCAAAAAAATCGGTTCTTCTAAGTGCGCATATGGCAACCATGGTCGAGGACGCGGCGCCGTATGGCCTGTGCCAGAACGCAGCAATCGCTGTCGATGGGGGGCGGATCGTCTGGGTGGGTACTCTGGCGGATATGCCCTCGGATTATGCGGATTGGCCGGTTCAGGATTTTGGCGACCGGCTGATCACGCCAGCGCTGATTGATGCGCATACGCATGTGGTGTTCGGTGGCAACCGTGCCGCCGAGTTCGAGATGCGCCTGAACGGGGCCAGCTATGAGGAGATCGCCCGCGCCGGAGGAGGGATTCTGTCCACCGTGACCGCCACGCGTTCAGCCAGCCAAGAGGCGCTGCTGGCAGATGCCCTGACGCGCGTGGATGCACTGCTGGCCGAGGGCGTCAGTTGTATCGAGGTCAAGTCCGGCTATGGCTTGGATGTCGAGACCGAGCTTAAGATACTACGCGTCGCACGGCGGATCGGGCAGGCCCGGCCGGTGCGGGTCAAGACCAGCTTTCTGGGCGCACATGCCGCGCCGCCGGACTACCGCGCGGATCCCGACGCCTATTTGACCAAGGTTTGCATTCCCGCCCTGCGTAAGGCCCATGCCGAAGGTCTGGTTGATGCGGTGGACGGGTTCTGTGAGGGCATAGCTTTCAACCCGACCCAAATCGCCAGGGTGTTCGATGTGGCGCGGGAGCTTGGTTTGCCCGTCAAACTGCACGCCGAGCAACTCTCCAATCTGGGTGGTGCCAAATTGGCCGCAGCCTATGGGGCGCTGTCGGCGGATCATGTGGAATATCTGGATGACGATGGCGTCTTGGCCATGGCGGAAGCGGGTACGGTTGCGGTTCTTCTGCCCGGCGCGTTCTATACCTTGCGGGAAACCCAGAAGCCTCCGGTCCAACTGCTGCGTGACCGAGATGTTCCGATTGCGCTGGCGACGGATTGCAATCCGGGCTCGTCACCTTTGGCCTCGCTTTTGCTGACTATGAACATGGCCTGCACCCTGTTCCGCCTGACACCGGAAGAGGCGTTGGCCGGTGTAACCCGAAACGCTGCGCGCGCTTTGGGGCTGGCGGATACCGGGCAAATTGCGCCGGACCTGCGGGCTGATCTTGCGGTCTGGGATGTTTCTCATCCGGCGGAACTGGCTTATCGCATTGGCTTCAACCCCTTGCACGCGCGCCTGTTTGGAGGATCGGAATGACCGAGCTGACTCTGACCCCCGGCGCGGTCACTCTGACCGATTTGGCGCAGGTGTATTGGCAGGATGCCACCGTGACGTTGGACCCCGCATGCAAGCCTGCGGTCGAGGCCGCAGCCCACCGCGTGCAGGCCGCCGCGCAAGGCGCAGACCCTGTTTATGGTGTCAATACCGGCTTCGGCAAACTGGCCAGCCACAAAATCGCGGCGCAGGATACGTCTACCCTGCAACGCAACCTGATCCTCAGCCATTGCTGCGGGGTCGGTCCCGCAATCTCGCGCCGCGTGACCCGGTTGATGATGACGCTCAAGCTGTCGTCCTTTGGCCGTGGGGCCTCGGGCGTGCGTTGGGATTTGATCGAGCTGCTCCAGCAAATGCTGGCACGTGGTGTGACACCTGTCATCCCGGCGCAGGGATCGGTCGGGGCGTCGGGCGATCTGGCCCCCTTGGCCCATATGACTGCCGTGCTGATCGGTGCGGGTGAGGCCGAGGTGGAGGGGACCGTCCTGCCGGGACTTGATGCGCTCAAAAAGGCCGGATTAGAGCCGATTCAACTCGGCCCGAAAGAGGGGCTGGCGTTTATCAATGGGACCCAGTTCTCGACTGCATTTGCACTGACAGGGCTGTTTCAGGCCTGGCGTGCTGCGCAAAACGCATTGGTGGTGTCTGCCCTGTCGACCGACGCGATCATGGGTTCGACCGCGCCGTTGCGCCCCGAAATCCACACCTTGCGTGGCCATCGCGGCCAAACCGAGGCTGCCAGCGCCATGCGTGCGGTTCTGGACGGGTCGGAAATTCGCGAAAGTCACCGTGATGGCGATACGCGGGTTCAGGACCCTTATTGCATCCGTTGCCAGCCGCAAGTCACGGGCGCGGCCATGGATGTGATGCGCCAAGCGGCGGCCACGCTTGAAGTCGAAGCCAACGCCGCCACCGACAACCCGCTGGTTCTGGAGGACGCGATTGTCTCGGGCGGGAATTTTCACGCCGAACCCGTGGGCTTTGCCGCCGACATGATCGCGTTGGCCCTGTCCGAGATCGGAGCCGTCGCGCAACGACGCATCGCCCTGATGGTCGACCCGGCGCTGAGCTTTGATTTGCCGCCCTTCCTGACGCACGAACCGGGGCTGAACTCGGGCCTGATGATTGCCGAGGTCACAACTGCGGCGCTGATGAGCGAGAACAAGCATCTGGCCAACCCCTGCGTGACGGATAGCACGCCGACCTCGGCCAATCAGGAGGATCACGTCTCGATGGCGGCCCACGGCGCGCGACGGCTGACGCGGATGGTCGAGAACCTGAACTATATCCTGGGGGTCGAGATGCTGTGTGCAGCCCAAGGCGTGGAATTCCGCGCCCCGCTGGTAACAAGCGCCCCGTTGCAGCAGGCCGTAGCCCGGCTGCGCGCCGATATCCCGGCGCTGTCCGAGGACCGCTATCTGGCGCCAGAGCTTGAACAGGCGAAGGTGCTGATTGCCGATGGGTGCGTGTTGGACGCGGTCAAACAGCCCATGCCGGAGTTGTTCTGATGCAGGTGGTCTCGGTCCGGTCCGGTGACAGCCCGATTGTGCTGGGTCAGCCTCATGGCGGAACCCATGTGCCCGATGACATCGCAGCGCGGTTGAACGACATTGGCCGGGGGATTGCGGACACGGATTGGCACATCAACAGGCTCTATGATAGGGTATTTACGGATGCGACGGTAGTGCAGTCCAATATCCATCGCTATGTCATCGACGCAAATCGCGATCCCGACGGTGTGTCGCTCTATCCCGGTCAGAACACGACGACGCTGGTTCCGCTGACCGATTTCGACGGTCAACCGATCTGGGCCGATGGGCAAGAGCCTTCGGCAGATGAAATCGAATCCCGGCGTCACGCCTATCATGCGCCGTATCACGCCGCGCTGCTGCAAGAACTGCACCGCGTGCGCGCGCGTCATGGGGTGGCGATCCTGTTCGATTGCCACTCGATCCGGTCCCGAATTCCGTTTCTGTTCGAAGGGGAATTACCCGTTTTCAACACCGGCACGAATGACGGTCAAAGTTGCGCACGCGTCATCGAACAGGCCGTGCAAGGGGTGGCTGAGGGTGCCGAAAGGATGCCCGCGGTGCTGAACGGACGCTTTCGCGGTGGTTGGACAACCCGCCACTATGGGCAACCAGATCAGAATATCCACGCGATCCAGATGGAGTTGGCGCAGCGCTCTTACATGGACGAAGCGCCGCCATGGACGTGGCGCGCGGACCGGGCTGTGGCCTTGCGGCCTTATCTCACCGACATGCTCACCCGCCTCAATGACCTCGCCCGATCGGGGGCACTGACCAATCAAGGAGCCCAGACATGAGCGATCCACGCAAAAACACCCGTGATATCTATCCGCCCACTGGCCCCGAGTTGAACGCCAAAAGCTGGATGACAGAGGCGCCTTTGCGGATGCTGATGAACAACCTGCACCCGGACGTGGCCGAGAACCCGCATGAGTTGGTGGTTTATGGCGGTATCGGACGCGCAGCTCGTACATGGCAGGATTTCGACACTATTGTTGAGGGTTTGAAGGATCTGGAAGAGGATGAGACTCTGATTGTCCAGTCCGGCAAGCCCGTGGCCATCATCCGCACCCACAAGGATGCACCGCGCGTTCTGATCGCCAATTCAAACATCGTGCCACATTGGGCCAACTGGGATCACTTCAACGAACTCGATAAGAAGGGCCTGATGATGTACGGCCAGATGACGGCCGGTTCGTGGATCTATATCGGCACGCAGGGCATCGTTCAGGGAACCTATGAGACCTTTGCCGAGGCCGGGCGTCAGCACTATGGCGGCGACCTGACCGGCAAGTGGATTCTGACCGGCGGCTTGGGTGGTATGGGCGGCGCGCAGCCTCTGGCGGCCGTCTTTGCCGGGGCTTGTTGTCTGGCGGTGGAATGCAACCCCGACAGCATCGACTTCCGCCTGCGCACCAAATACCTGGATGAAAAGGCCGAGACGCTGGACGAAGCGCTTGAGATGATCGACCGCTGGACCAAAGCCGGCGAGGCGAAATCCGTCGGTCTGCTGGGCAATGCCGCCGAGGTTTTCCCCGAGATCTACCGTCGCATGGCCGAGGGGGGCATGCGCCCCGATATCGTTACCGATCAGACCAGCGCCCATGACCCGATCAATGGATACCTGCCTATCGGCTGGTCCATGGCACAGTGGCGGGAAAAGCGCGAAACAGAGCCTAAGTCGGTGGAAAAAGCCGCACGTGCGTCTATGAAACAGCATGTGGCGGCCATGGTTGATTTCTGGAATGCAGGCGTGCCGACACTGGATTACGGCAACAACATCCGGCAGGTGGCGCAGGATGAAGGGCTGGAAAACGCCTTTGCCTTCCCCGGTTTTGTACCTGCTTACATACGCCCGCTGTTCTGCAAAGGGATCGGCCCGTTCCGCTGGTGCGCCCTATCCGGCGACCCCGAAGATATCTACAAAACCGACGCCAAGATGAAGGAACTGTTCCCAGAAAACGAGCACCTGCACCGCTGGCTCGATATGGCGCAGGACCGCATCGCATTTCAGGGTCTGCCCGCGCGCATCTGCTGGATCGGGCTTGGGGATCGGCATCGCGCTGGGCTCGCCTTCAATGAGATGGTGGCTAATGGTGAACTAAAGGCCCCCGTGGTGATCGGGCGGGATCACTTGGACAGCGGTTCTGTTGCCAGCCCGAACCGCGAGACCGAGGCGATGTTGGATGGCTCGGATGCCGTCAGCGACTGGCCTTTGCTGAATGCGTTGATCAATACGGCCAGCGGGGCGACATGGGTGTCGCTGCACCATGGAGGCGGCGTTGGCATGGGCTTCAGTCAGCACGCGGGTGTGGTGATCTGCGCTGACGGGACCGAGGACGCCGCGCGGCGGCTAGAGCGGGTGTTGTGGAACGATCCGGCCTCGGGCGTGTGGCGGCATGCGGATGCCGGATATGATGCGGCGAAGGATTGCGCCCGTGCGCATGGGCTGCGATTGCCGGGTATTCTGGGCTAGGGCGCATCTGTCCTCTGGCGAAAATGCTGCACCTGCGATATCCCGCAGGTGAGCTTGCCGGAGATTGAAGATGTACGTTGCCACCCTTTTGACCAACCCTGACAAAAATGCGCTGGAACAGACACTGGTCGACTCCCTGCGCAATGCCTGGGGCGGGGGTGACGTTCAGTGGTTGAGCCCGGATGAGGCGGCAGAGTTTTCTCTGGCGGGCCTGCCGGACAATCAGTGGGACGTGTGGGCCGATTTGCAGAACATGGGTGTAGATCTGGTGGTCCAACACGCCGAGGGGCGTCGCAAGAAGATGCTACTGGCCGATATGGACAGCACCATGATTCAGCAAGAATGCATCGACGAACTGGCCGATGAGGCAGGCGTAGGCGAGCGCGTCAAGGACATCACAGCGCGGGCCATGAACGGCGAGCTGGACTTCGAGGGCGCTCTGACCGAGCGTGTCGGGTTGCTGAAAGGTTTGGACGAGGCCGTGATCGACAAGGTCCTGGCCGAGCGTATTACCCTGATGCCCGGCGGCAAGGAACTGGTTGGCACGATGCGCGCGAATGGTGGTTATGCCGCGCTGGTTTCAGGAGGGTTCACGGCGTTTACGTCCAAGGTCGGGGCCGAACTGGGCTTTGATGAGAACCGTGCAAACACGCTGCTGGCCGAGGGCGGTAAGCTGACTGGCGATGTCGCGCGTCCCATTCTGGGACGTCAGGCCAAGGTGGATGCTCTGGAGCAGATTACCGAGCGGTTGGGTCTGTCCGAATCGGATGTGATCGCCGTGGGCGATGGCGCGAATGATCTGGGTATGCTGGGACGGGCCGGAACCGGGGTGGCGCTGCACGCGAAACCTTCGGTCGCGGAACAGTGTGAGGTGCGGGTAAACCACGGAGATCTCACGGCTTTGTTGTTCCTGCAAGGCTATGCACGATCTGAGTTTGCGGCCCGTTAGCACGGCGCGGCTTTCTTTTATTTAACAAAAATGTTAAACAATGGTCATGAACACCCTTCTGACCACATTTTCCGCGTTGTCTGACGCAACGCGATTTTCCATCGTCGAGCAGCTTATGCAGGATGGAGAATTACCTGCCGGAGACCTGATCGAAGGACGCGGTATGTCCGGCGCCGCGATCTCGCGCCATTTGAAACTGCTGCGCGAGGCGGGGCTGGTAAATCAGCGCGTGCAGGGCAGCCAGCGGATGTATTCGATCCGCCCCGAGGGGCTGCGCGCGATTGCGGAGTGGACCATCTCGAAACGTCAATTCTGGGAAAGCAGCCTGGACCGTCTGGGTGATGCAATCGAAAAGGAGACCTCATGGCCGATTTGAAACTGGAGCGCGCTTACCCGCTTGCACCGGACGATCTGTATGCGTGGATCAGCACCCCCAACAAGCTTCTGCAGTGGTGGGGACCCGAAGGGATGCATGTGCCCGAGCACAACCTGGATTTCTCTCGCACGGGTCCGTGGTATTCGGTGATGCAAAATGGCGAAGGGCAGCGGTTTAAGGTTTCGGGTCATGTGACGCATGTCGATCCGCCCAAATCGGTTGGGTTCACATGGGGCTGGCATGACGATCAGGACCAGCGCGGAGCCGAAAGCCATGTGATGTTGGTGGTCGAGGCAGCAGAAGAGGGTGCAAAGTTGATCATCGACCACCGCGAGTTGGGCGATGACGAAATCGCAGCGAACCACACCAAAGGCTGGACGTCGACGCTGAACAAGCTGGCCGCACAGCTGGCCTAGTTTTTCATCACGAAGGCATAAGGGAGGAAATAAATGCCACAGTTTCTATTTGTCTATCACGGTGGTCATACCCCGACCGACCCCGCTGAAATCGAAGCGACCATGGCCGCCTGGGGCGCTTGGTTTGGCGGAATGGGCGAGGCACTGGACATCCCCGGAAACCCGGTTGGCCAGTCTTACACCGTCAGCAGCAGCGGTGTTGTTGACAATGGCGGCGCCAATCCGGCCTCGGGCTTCACAGTTGTCAAAGCCGAAAGCATGGATGCTGCGACCGAGATGGCCAAGGGTTGCCCGATGGTTGTCAACGGGTCCGGCTCGGTCGAAGTGGCCGAGATTCACGAGATTGAGATGTAGCCTTTAGCTGGGGAACCCCGGCGCGGGTTTGATCACGCCGCATTCCAGCCCTCGACGGCTGTATTGCGTGGCGTTCAGAAATTTGCGGGTGGCCGGGTGGTCGGCCTCCAGCACGCCCAAGCTGACCAGAACCGCGGCAATGGCGCATTCGCTGGCGCGGGTGGTGCCGTCGGTGATCTTCAATGCCACGCCCATGCGTTTTTCGGGTAGGATTGCGATGAACACAGCCTCGGCACCGGTTTTGATGGCAACGCGACCACCCATGGCGCGCATCAGTTCGGTGCAGGCGCGGGTTTCACCGGCGACCAGCTCGGGGTGTTTCATCATTGCGGCCGTCAGCTGTTGCGCCGCGTCGCTGGCCCGGTCCGACCGATCCGCGGCGCTGGCAAACCACGCCATCGAACGCGCCAACCCGACCAGCGAGGTCGCAAAGTTCGGGGCTGAGCAGCCGTCGATGCCGTAGGCGGGGCTGGTCTCGCCCGTCGTTTCCTCAAGCGCGGACAGGCAGGCCTGTTGTACGGGGTGGTCGATTTCCAGATATTCCAGTCCGGCGCCCATATGCTGAGCAACGGTCAGAAACCCGCAATGCTTGCCCGAACAGTTATTGTGAATCTGACATGGCGTGTCATCGGCTAATATTAACCCGTCGCGCGCAGCCATGTCCTGTGGCTCTTGCGGGCCGCAGCGAAGATCGGGTTCCGCCAGACCCAGGTGGTCCAACCAGGCTGAGACGCGATCGGTATGAATATGCGCTCCACTGTGCGAGGCACAGGCCAGTGCAAGATGTTCCGAGGTCAGCCCGTATTTCGCCGCTGCACCCGAAGTGATCAGAGGCAGCCCCTGAATCATCTTGGCCGAGGATCGCGGATAGATCACAGCGTTCGGATTCCCCCAACTTTTAACGATCTGGCCGGTATCGTCGCAGATCACCGCATGCCCAAGATGTAGGCTTTCCAACAGCGGTCCGCGCCACAGTTCTGTCATTGGTACGGCTTGTGTCATTAGAACATTCCTTAACATGCGCAAAATTCTGCCAATCGCTCTTTCGCCTGTGGCGAAACCTGCGTTACAGTGTGTATGTCGGCAATCATCGGAAGACGCAACGTACAGACGGATCAGGCAGGGTCCGCACGCATTTCCGGTGGGTATGAGGTAATGGGTCGAGCTAGGAGGCTGGACGATGGGATCAAAGCTTGTCCGCGTGATCGCGGGCCTGTGCATAGCAGGATTGGCAACAACGGCAACTGCACAACAGGCGACGAGCACGAACAGGGTTGCAGCCAAAACGGACTGGAGCGTCTTCGTCGAGGATGACCCGACTGAATGCTGGAGCGTTTCCGCCCCCAAGGAAACCGTGAACACCCGCGGTGGGCGGGTCGTGTCGGTACGGCGCAGCGACATTCTGCTGTTCGTGTTCTACCGCCCCAACGCCGAGGTCAAAGGGCAGGTGACGTTCACGGGCGGCTATCCATTTGCACCGGGATCGACTGTCAATCTTGATATCGACGGCACCAAGTTCGAGCTGATCACCGAAGGTGAATGGGCGTGGCCCGCAACCGAAGGTGAAGACCTGAAGGTGGTCGCAGCCATGAAGCGCGGGACCGAGGCCGTCCTGACGGCGCGCTCGGAGCGTGGGACGCAGACCAAGGACACGTTCTCGCTGCTGGGGTTCACCGCTGCGATTGAAGACGCCGAGACGCGCTGCACCAACTAGACTGGGCATTTGCCTGATCGCTGCCCCGCCAGTCTGGCGGGGTTTTTGCGTTGTGGCAGGGCATTGTGCAGCGTTCTGGAGGCGGCATTCGTATTCGAAATTTGATTCCAGTCAAAGAAATGAATGCAAATATCTGCATGTATAAAGCTCTGAACTAGGGAAGGAGCCCGACATGCAAACGAAATCACTCACCGCTCTCTTGATGATGGTCGCCCTTATCCTGAGTGCTTGCGAGAAAGAGGCCGACACATATCCGGTCACGGGCGAGCAATGCGGGCCGGATGATCCGGTTCAAACGCTGGACGCAACGGATTGCAATATCGTGCCACCGGGCATTTGACGCATGCGGGTCCCATCGTAGCACGGCCATGTCGTCGTGTCTGGGGCTTCGACGCTTTGGGGTAAAACCGGGCCTGTGCTAGTATTGGGCAACCAACAGGGGGCTGCCCGATGCGCTTTGCATTTTTGATTTTGTTTCTGTCTTCCGCTGCCAGTGCTGATCCAACTCTAGAATGTCTGGATGCTGGTTCTCAGATAGAGATTGGCGCATGCGTGGGCGCGATGGAGGACCGCGTCAATCAGGCGATAGATGCAAGTTACAACATTGCCATGCAATCGGCCAAAGAACTGGATGATGTTACCGGACGTGTTGTGGCAGTGCCCGCGTTGGACAGCGCGCAGACCGCGTGGCTGGCTTACCGCGATGCCCAATGCGAGGCTGTTGGCGCGTCGTTCGGTGGTGGGTCAGGTACCGGCATTGGCATTACCGCCTGTCGGGTAGAGTTGGGCCGGGCACGTGTGGACGAATTGCTGCGCTACGCGAATTAAACGCGACGATTTCTTTTGATCTTTGCGCTAGGTCCTATATAGAGGCGCATCCCAAGCCAGAATCCGTTGAGATAGCCCCATGTCGCCCAAAGCGCCGATCACTCAAGACGTCATGACCATCCCCCGCAAGCTGCCCGAGGGGAAGGTTAACCTTGTCGGTCTGACTCGCGACCAATTGCGCACGACGCTGGTCGCACATGGCACGCCCGAGAAACAGGCCAAGATGCGCACCGGGCAGATCTGGCAGTGGATCTATCAATGGGGTGTTCGCGATTTTGCGCAGATGACAAACCTCGCCAAAGCCTATCGGGCCCAACTGGCCGAGAGCTTTGTGATCGAAATTCCCGAGGTCGTAACACGGCAGGTGTCCGAGGATGGCACCCGAAAATACCTGTGCCGCATCGCCGGCGGGCACGAGGTTGAGGTAGTCTATATCCCCGAGGACGATCGCGGCACGCTGTGTATTTCCTCGCAAGTGGGCTGCACGCTGACTTGTTCTTTCTGCCATACAGGCACACAGAAACTGGTGCGCAATCTGACCGCGGCCGAGATCGTGGGTCAGGTGATGATGGCTCGCGATGATCTGGACGAATGGCCCACCCCCGGTGCGCCCAAAGACGAAACACGCCTGCTGTCGAACATCGTTTTGATGGGCATGGGCGAGCCGCTTTACAATTTTGACAACGTGCGCGACGCGATGAAGATCGCCATGGACCCAGAGGGAATTTCCCTGTCCCGCCGTCGGATTACGCTTTCGACCAGCGGTGTGGTGCCCGAGATTGCCCGCACGGCGGAAGAAATCGGCTGCCTGCTGGCGATCTCGTTCCACGCCACTACGGATGAGACCCGCGACGTGCTGGTGCCGATCAACAAGCGCTGGAATATTGAAGAGCTGCTACACGCACTGGCCAGCTATCCCAAGGCGTCTAATTCGGAGCGGATCACGTTCGAATACGTGATGCTGGATGGCGTCAATGACAGCGACGCCGACGCGCATAGGTTGATTGACCATATCAAGCGCCACAACATCCCGGCCAAGATCAACCTGATCCCGTTCAACGAATGGCCAGGCGCGCCTTATAAGCGCAGCTCGAACAACCGGATCCGGGCGTTTGCGAATATCATCTATCAGGCGGGTTATGCCTCCCCCATCCGCAAAACGCGGGGCGAGGACATCATGGCAGCCTGTGGTCAGTTGAAATCCGCAACCGAGCGTGCGCGCAAGTCGCGCAAGCAAATTGCAGCCGAAGCGGGCCTCGACGGATAGTAAGCATAAAATTTGATCGCCCCATAAACAGATTTAATGCGTCTGCGTCTGTCTATTGCATGCGTTTTTTGGTATGTTTGCCAGGTCAAAACTTGGGTACTGCGCTCACATCCATGCACAATGGGGTGAGAGTCGAGTGCCCCGTGATGGCGAGAAGACCCATGGCCGCTATCTAATAGCCACTCACAAGACGTGCGGCGTTTCTGTGAACCGAATTGAACAGATAGGCCATATGAATGTTTGTGCAATTGATACGACAAAACCGCAAAATTCTACTGGGGTTAGGATTGGCAGGCTTGGTGGCGACCGGAGTCGCGGCCCAGTCGAATGGTGAAAACGCGCATCTTGCGATCGAAAACCCGGCGGATCTAACCAAGGAAGAGGCGCTGGGTATCTATGCCTCATTACAGCGCCGGATGGCGCGGGGGTACGCCGCCGCGCAGATGGATGAGCTGCGAAATTATCAGAACTGGCCTTTGTTCAACGATGCGCCCTATATCTCGGAAACCCATGGCAGGCGGTTCGTAAACAGCTATGCCAACCGGATGGCGCACAATTACGGCACGCTGCAACCGGGTGAAAAGCTGCCTTTGGGGTCGGTGTTGGCCAAGGACAGCATGACTGTCACGGATGAGGGCAACACCCATCCCGGCGCCTTGTTCGTGATGGAGAAACTGGCCGAAGGCGCCAGCCCGGATACGGCAGATTGGCGCTATATCATGGTGATGCCGGACGGGTCGGTCTTTGGCGACACGATGGGCGACCGCGCCAGCGCCGTGTCTTATTGCCATGATTGTCACGAGGCCGTGGCGGATAGGGACTATACATTCTACGTGCCCGAAGAGAATCTGGTGCAGAACTGAGCTTTCCTATCGCCCGAACCGGGCGGTGCCGATCACGTCGACCAGGCTTTGCCTGACGGGCTCGGGCTGCGATTCGACGGCGTTCAGCACCTCGCGCAGTTCGGCGCGCAACCCGTGCATCTGGTCGATCAGCGAGATCATCATCGACAGTGCATCTGCTTCCATCTCGTACTGGTCGTGTAACTCGCAGGCCAGCTCTAGTCGGGCCACGTCAAGGCTATGATAGACCAGCCCTTGTTCGGTGCTTTCAGGGATCACGATTTCGGCGGCCAGATACTCGGTCAACCGGGCTGAGGTCAGGCGAGTCACGGTTGCGATCACTTCGGATTCGGTCAGGGTGCGGGTCATGACGGCATTCCTTTGCGAGGATCATAGCGGTGTGTGTCACGCCACGTTTCCATGAAAGCCTTTAGGTCATCGTCGATCTGGTCCGGCATGGCGACGGTCAATTCGATCAGTTGGTCGCCCCGGTCGGAAGAGCCGCGTTTTTTGACCCCTTTGCCCCGCAACCGCAAGGTTTTGCCGCTGCTGGTGCCGGGCGGCACGCTGACGTTGACGCCGCCGTCAATAGTTGGCGCGGGGACTTTGCCGCCCAGAACAGCCTCGTCAATGGTGATGGGCAGGGTAATGTGGATGTCATCACCCTGACGTTCAAACACCGGATGAGGTGCGACTGTCACGGTGACCAGAGCATCACCTGCAGGCCCGTCGCCAAACCCGGGATCCCCCTTGCCGCGAAGTCGGATGGTTTGGCCGTCTGTAATGCCTGCCGGGATCTTAACCTCGATCCGGTCGCCGTCAGGCAATGTCAGTTTCTGGCTGGCGCCAAACACAGCGTCCAGAAAGCTGATCTGCAGGCTGTAGCTGCGGTTATGCCCCGGCGCATGGAACCCCTGACTGCGTTGACCATAGTTGGCGCGCCCGCGCATGAATTCGGCGAAGATGTCCGACATATCGTCCGGGTCTGCCGCGCGCCCGCGATAGGGGTTTCCGGCAGCCTCGGCATAGTCACGATAGTATTGTTGTTGCGGACGCTCCTGGCCCGAGGCGTCAATCTCACCCCGATCGTATTGCGCCCGTTTCTCCGGGTCTTTCAGCAGATCATAAGCGGCGGCTGCGGCTTTGAATTTTGCCTCGGCCTCGGCGTCGCCGGGTTTCAGATCGGGGTGACAGTCCTTGGCGATACGCCGATAGGCTTTCTTGATCTCGGCGTCGCTGGCATCCTTGGCAACACCTAAAACGGTATAGGGATCGTCGCTCATCTCACCTCTCGTCGGTGGGGGTCTGACCTTGATACTTGGGTTTTATCATGCGATTTCAAAGACCCAAAAGAAAGAGGCTTTTGAAATACCTCGCTAAATCGCTTAATCCTGCTAATATCTGCATGTTTTGAATTGATTGCTGACGGAGACTTTAATGACGCGCAGACTCAAGTCCGTTCTGGCCCTGCTGGCTGGGAATGCCATCGGTTTGCTGCTGGCGGCGATCTTGCTGCCTGAATTTGCGATCCGGCCGATCTCGTTCATCGTGGTGGTGATCGTTTTCACGCTTATTCAATTGGTCGCCGAGCCACTGATCCTGAAACTGGGCGCAAAGCGCGCGCCTGCGATCAAGGGTGGCATCGCGCTGATCGTGACCTTTGTCGGCTTGTTGCTAACCGATCTGATCACAAACGGCCTGACTGTGGGCGGGATTTCCAACCTGCTGGCCTCAACCCTGCTGGTCTGGCTGGGGGCGTTGATCGCCAGCATCGTGCTGCCGATCTACGTGTTCACGGAACTACGCGAGCCCAAAAAGTAATCACAACGCGTTAAGGCTGTCGTTGATCGTCTGCCACAATTCCTCGACCGGTTCACACCCGACCGATAGACGGATGAAGGCCGGGTCCACATCGTCGCCCCAGCGCGCGCGGCGTTCGGCTGAACTGTGGACGCCTCCGAAGGATGTGGCAGGACGAAGCATCGGGCAGGCGTTGATGAAGGTTTCGGCTTTGTCTTCACTGTCCAGCGTGATCGACAACAGAAACCCGAACCGCGTTGTCTGCGCTTTGGCCAGCGCGTGCGCGGGGTCAGAGGGCAGACCGGGATAGCGGATAGCTTTCACCGCAGGGTGATCCGCTAGCCGCTCGGCCAGTACCTGCGCCGAGGCGCACATCCGGTCGAACCGCACATCCAGCGTCTCTAGCCCGCGATTCAGCAGCCATGCCTCATGCGGGCCGGGGATCGCGCCAGAGACTTTGCGCCATTCCTCGACCCGCTCCATGATCTGCGGATTGCGGCTGGAGACATGGCCCATCAGCAGGTCGGAATGCCCACCCATCGCCTTGGTGTCCGAGGCGACAACCACATCCACGCCCAGATCCAGCGGGCGCTGGCCCAGCGGGGTCATGGTGGTGTTGTCAGCAATCGTGATCCCTCCGGCTGCGCGTACTGCTTGTGCAATCGCGGGCAAGTCCATCATGTCCAGACCGGGGTTCGAGGGACTTTCGACAAAGACCACATCGAACCCCTCAAACCCGCCCTCAGTGAAACCGGTCGTGGGGCGTTCGGTGACGGACACACCCAGACCCGACAGGAACCGATCCGCCAGCACGCGGGTGACATAGTAGCCGTCGGACGGGATCAGGATGCGCGACCCGGCCTTGATGGTGGCAAACAAAGCGGCGGAAATCGCCCCCATGCCCGAGGGGAACACGAGGCAAGGCGCGTCCTCCAGATGGGCCAGAACATGTTCCAGATGCACCCATGTGGGGTTGTCGACGCGGCCATAGGTCGGCAGGCCATCCGGCGCGCCTGGCAGGTGGTACATGCTGCTTTGCGTGAGCGGCAGCGCCACAGGGTCGCCTGCATTCAGGGCATTGCCGCGCAGGTGCAGCATCTCTCCGGGTTTGGGGGCCATCTCTCAGCGCCCCGGAATGTCGTCGCGGGGCGGGGCGGGTTCCCAGTTCTCGATGATGTCGACAGCCTCTTGTGCGGTGTCTACAAAACGGAACAGGTCCAGATCTTCTTCCGAGATGGTGCCCGCATCCGCCAGTGCCTCCCAGTTGATGACCTTTTCCCAGAACTCTCGGCCAAACAGCAGGAAGGGCACGCGGTCCATCCGGCCGGTCTGGATCAAAGTCAGGGATTCAAACAGCTCATCCATGGTGCCAAAGCCGCCGGGGAAGATGGTGATGGCCCGGGCGCGCATCAGGAAATGCATCTTGCGGATGGCGAAATAGTGGAAGTTGAAGCTGAGTTCCGGCGTCACGTAGAGGTTCGGCGCCTGTTCATGCGGCAGCACGATATTCAGCCCGATGGAACAGCCGCCCGCGTCCTGCGCGCCGCGATTGCCAGCCTCCATCACGCCGGGGCCGCCGCCGGTGACGATCACGTTCTCGCGGCAGCCTGTCTGGTTCGACTTCTCGGTCATCAGCCGGGCGAATTCGCGCGCCTCGTCATAATACTCAGACAAGCCAGCCAGAGTTTTCGTGCGCGCAGTGTGTTTTTGCGACGGTTCCGGGATGCGCGCGCCGCCGAACATGACAATGGTCGAGGTGATCTCGCGTTCGGACATGATCATCTCGGGCTTGAGAAGTTCCAGTTGCAGGCGTACCGGGCGCAGCTCATCGCGGCACAGAAACTCGTCATCGGCAAAGGCAAGACGATAGGCGGGCGAGCGTGTCTGCGGCGTGTCCGGCACCTCGCTCGCGGTCGAGCGGTCGGTCTGCGCGTCGCGAAATGGACTGTGGCGGTCTTCTCTCATATGTGAGGTTTCCCTGCTTGCGTGTTTGCAAAACAGCTATAGGGTTCGCGGTCAGAGCGCCAGTCACGGAAGTACAAGAATGAATTGGAAGAACGAAATTTCAGCAGCCGCAGACCGGATCGCTGGGTACGCACAGGTTACACCCGTGATGGAGAGCCGCGTTCCGGGCTACCCGATTGAGTTGAAGCTGGAGCATATGCAGCACACTGGCAGCTTCAAAGCGCGCGGGGCATTTAATACGTTGCTCAGCATGGATGTTCCCGCGGCCGGTGTCGTGGCCGCATCGGGTGGCAATCACGGGGCAGCGGCGGCCTATGCGGCGCAGACGCTGGGCTATCCGGCCAAGATTTTCGTACCTGAACTGGCGGGTCCGTCCAAAATCGCATTGATCGAACAAACGGGAGCGGACCTGAGTGTTGTGTCCGGCGAATATGCGAACGCGCTTACGGCGGCGCAAGATCATGAGGCGCAGACCGGCGCGATGCAGATCCACGCCTATGACTCGCCGGGCACCGTCGCCGGGCAAGGCACGTGTTTCGCCGAATGGGAGGCGCAAGGCCTACAAGCCGACACAGTTTTGGTCGCCGTTGGTGGCGGAGGGCTGATCGCCGGGGCGCTAGCGTGGTTGCAAGGTGCGCGCAAGGTCGTGGCTGTCGAGCCCGAGACCTCATGCGCTTTGAATGCCGCATTGCAGGCCGGGGAGCCAGTCGATGTCTCGGTCTCGGGTATTGCGGCCAATGCGCTGGGCGCGCGGCGGATTGGATCGATTTGTTTTGGTCTGGCGCAGGGCATGACCTCGGTCTTGGTCAGCGATGCGGCCATTGCCGATGCGCAAAAGCGGCTTTGGCAAGCGCATCGGATTCTGGTCGAACCGGCAGGTGCTGCGGCTTTGGCGGCGTTGATCTCTGGCGCGTATAAGCCCGCGCCGGGGGAAAAAGTGGCCGTGCTGGTGTGCGGGGGCAATATTTCACCCGACCCGCTGATGGGCTGAGAATGCGGCTTGTGATCTTTGGGGTCGGATTTTATCTATTTTTCATGAGCGCGACCATTGCCGACACCATTTACGACAGCCTAAGCCAGCAGATCATAACTGGCGCACTGACCGCTGGGGAAAAGCTGCGTCAGGATCATATTGCACGGGCCTTTGACACCAGTCATGTGCCGGTGCGCGAGGCCTTGCTGCGGTTGCAGGCCCATGGGCTGGCCAAAAGCGAACCCCGTCGTGGAATGCGCGTAACAGCGCTGGACCCGGTTGAGATGCGCGAAGTGATCGAGATGCGCGTCGCGCTGGAGCCTCTGGCGCTGCAATACGCGGTACAGAACCTGACACCTAATGCCCTGGTACGTGCAGAAGAGGCGCGACTTGCCTGTGATGCGGCTGAAACCATGCCGGAATGGGAAGCCAGAAATCGCGCCTTTCATCGTGCCATTCTGACGCCCTGCGGGTTGCCGCGTTTGCTGCGTACAATCGACGATCTGCACATCGCCAGCGCGCGCTATCTGTTCGCGCATTGGCGGCCGAAATGGGAGCAGCGGGTCGACAGCGACCACGCCGCGCTGATGCAGGCGATCCAGAAGAAAGACACGGCAGGGGCAGTTTCAATTTTGGTGCGTCATATCAGGCGGGCAAGCTAGACGGCCCGCAAAACACCGCAGTGTCGATGTCCTGACGTAAACGCACCCGCCTTCGTCGCATTGCGTCATTGTTTTCGGCTGCGTATAGGCAACACCAACGTGAACAGATTCGTCAGGGAGCCCCGAAATGTCCAACGCGCAACTGGAAGCCGCCATCGAAGCCGCATGGGAGGCACGCGATACCATCACCCCCGCCACCACCGGCGAAACACGCGAGGCCATCGAAGACACGCTGAACGCGCTGGACAGCGGCACGCTGCGTGTTGCTGAAAAGCTGGACAGTGGAGACTGGCACGTGAACCAGTGGGCCAAGAAAGCGGTCTTGCTGGGCTTCCGCATCAAGGACATGGAAATCCAGACCGGTGGCCCACAGGCCGGTGGCTGGTGGGACAAGGTGGACAGCAAGTTCGCCGGTTGGGGTGAGAACCAGTGGAAAGCCGCAGGCTTCCGCGCCGTGCCCAACTGTGTGGTCCGCAAATCAGCCTACATCGCGCCCGGCGCGGTTCTGATGCCGTCTTTCGTGAACCTCGGCGCCTACGTTGACGAAGGCACGATGGTCGACACGTGGGCCACCGTTGGGTCCTGCGCGCAGATCGGCAAGAACGTCCACCTGTCGGGCGGCGTCGGCATTGGTGGCGTGTTGGAGCCGATGCAGGCCGGCCCGACCATCATCGAAGACAACTGCTTTATCGGAGCCCGGTCGGAAGTGGTCGAGGGCTGCATCGTCCGCGAAGGCTCGGTTCTGGGCATGGGCGTGTTCATCGGCAAATCAACCAAGATCGTCGACCGCGAAACCGGTGAGGTCACCTACGGCGAAGTGCCGCCCTATTCGGTGGTCGTTGCTGGCTCTATGCCGACCAAGAACAACATCAGCCTCTATTGCGCTGTGATCGTGAAGCGGGTGGACGAAAAGACTCGCTCGAAAACCGGGATCAATGAACTGCTGCGCGACTAAATAAACCCCGCGCCAGTCGAATACAGGCCGCAGCCCCGCGCTGCGGCCTTTATTGTTAGCCCTTGACCGGATAGCGGTCGGCTTCCTCGAACACGTCGATCACCCGCGACCCGGCCTTAATCTTACCGCCATGTTCCACACCTGAAGGGATCGAGTAACTGTCGCCGGGTCGGTAGATGCGTGTCTCATCCCCGATGGTCAATTCGATCTCGCCTTCAATGACCGTGCCCCATTGCGCCTTGTGCGAATGCATGGGCAGTTCGAAGTCTTGCAAAAAGGTAAAAAATGCCACCAAACCGGCGTCCGAGCGGATCACGGCGGATTGTACCACGTCCTCGGGGAACGGGACGTCGAGGCTGGGAAAATTGGTAATGAAATCTGGATAGGTCATATGGCCCCCTCTTGGCTGATGGCGTCACTATGGCCAGATGCCCGCCTTCATGCAATCGCTTGACCGGACAGGGGCGCGCAGCTATGGCCCCCAACATGGAAAAGCAAAAGAAACCCTCCCGTCAGCAAGTTTACACTCTGCTTGTGCAGATCGGCCGCAAAGAAGGCGATGGCCTGCCCGAAGGCGCGACCGGGGCGGCGTTGATGTGCTTTGCCAGCGGTGTGGATGAGGCCGAGGCGGTGCGCGAAACCGTAGCGATCCTGAAACAAGCCGACACCGCGCCTTTGGACGTGACCGGCTATGGCACATTGGCCGAGCGCGAAGCGCAGGGCCACGACATCGACCCGGATGAGCGTGCCCTGATGCAACGTGCGCTGGACGAGAACGCGGTCATTGTTGCTCAGATGACGCCGTTTTTCGGGGATGAAGACGCGGTCTAGTTCCGCGCGCCGAACCACTTTCGGTAAATCTCGTCATAGGTGCCGTCTTCGCGCAGGGCCAGCAATGCCTGATTGACGTCTTCCACCAAGGGCGAGCCGGTCGGGAAAACGATCCCGTAGTTTTCGCGCAGGAAAATACCGCCGGTCATCGAAGCGAACCTGCGCCCCTGATGCGTGGCATAGTAGGACAGGATCGGGGCATCGAACACGACGGCGTCCAAATCTTCGGCCTCGAACGCGGCCAGTAAGGGATCAAGACTGTCATAGCCTGCAAACTCGATCTCGCGCCGGTTCAGGAAACTGGCAGCGGTCGAGCC
This sequence comes from Ruegeria sp. F12, assembly GCF_056533885.1. Taxonomy (NCBI): domain Bacteria; kingdom Pseudomonadati; phylum Pseudomonadota; class Alphaproteobacteria; order Rhodobacterales; family Roseobacteraceae; genus Ruegeria; species Ruegeria sp. F12. The sequence continues at coordinate 65,538 of NZ_JBQFOV010000009.1, forward strand.
CGAGATCGTGCCGACCTGCTTGCCATAAAGGTCATTGACCGAATTCACGTTGCCGCTGATCGCATCCACCGTCATGACCGAGGTGATGCGCGCAGTGAACACCGAAACGATGAACAGGGACGACACCACCAGCACCACGCCCAGCAGGCGGCCAAAGGGGGTGCGCGGCATCCGTTCCTCGAACCCGCCATTCACGACTAGATTAAGCGCCCACCAGAAGGACGGAAACCATGCCTCATCTAGCTTGCGGTCGAAATAGGGCTGCGAGCGGCGCTCGAACACCCACATCAGCATCCCTCCGCCCAGCAGGATGGCAAAGGCCAGCCCGATGGCGATGAACAGCTCAACCGACAGCAAGGCTTGCAGCAGAGACGGGCGTCGCACCGCGTCCGAGGGAACCATGATCTGCAAACCGGCCTCGAAAATCGGTTGGCTGAAATCCATCTGCGTTTCACGCGCGGCGGTGATCGAGATATTGGCGATGGCCAGATCAGACGTGCCGTCTTGCACCGCAACCAGCATGTCGCCGAAGCCGTCCACGCGGTCGATCTCGTAGTCCCAGCTCAGGGCCTCGGCCAAAGCAGCCAGCAGGTCCATCGAGAATCCCACATCCGCCCCATCCTCGACATATGAGAACGGAGGACGGGTCACGGTGGTGACCGACAATGTCTGCGCCTGGCTTTGCTGTGCGAGAACCGCGAAAGTCAGGCAGATCCATGTGACAAGAATGCGAGTCATCAAAATTACCTGTTTCGCGGCCCTGTAACGCGAATTTATCGGGTGGGACAAGGTGGTCGCTGGGTCACACCTGATGTTTTGTTGGGGTATCACCCCGAGAGTTCTGTCAAAAAACGAGGTGAAGTGGCCGACTCAGGGGTTGGCAATTGGGCCAATTCGTTGAATCTGTGCGCGAACCTGCGTGTGAGGAATGGGAAAGGGGCAAAGATGACAGACCCGGTAGAGTTGACGGCGGAGCTGATCCGTTGCCCATCGGTCACACCCGAGGAGGGCGGAGCGCTGGTTCTGCTGGAAAATCTGCTGTCCGGCGCAGGCTTTGACTGTACCCGCGTTGATCGCGGTGGGGTCAGCAACCTGTTCGCCCGTTGGGGCGACAAGGCGCATCCGCGTAGTTTTGGTTTTAACGGCCATACCGATGTTGTTCCCGTCGGCGATGAGGCCGCATGGACCACGCCGCCCTTCGGGGCGCAGGTGAAAGACGGTGTGATGTATGGGCGTGGCACCACGGATATGAAGTCCGGCGTGGCGGCCTTCGCTGCTGCCGCGGTTGATTTCGTGCGCGACACACCCCCCGATGGGGCCGTGATCCTGACCATTACAGGCGATGAAGAGGGCGACGCGCTGGACGGCACGACCGCCCTGCTGGACTATATGGACAGCGCCGGGGAAAAGATGTCGGTTTGTCTGGTTGGTGAGCCGACCTGCCCGAACACAATGGGCGAGATGATGAAGATCGGGCGGCGTGGCTCGATGAATATCTGGTTCACCGTGACCGGGGTTCAGGGCCACGCGGCCTATCCGCACCGCGCCAAGAACCCGATGCCCGCAATGGCGCGGCTGATGGACCGGTTGGCCAGCCACGAGTTGGATCAGGGTACGGACCATTTCGACGCCTCAACACTGGCCGTGGTGACGATCGACACGGGCAACTCGGCAACCAACGTGATCCCCGCGCAATCTACTGGGGCTGTGAATATCCGGTTCAATGATCTGCATTCCGGGGCCAGCCTCAGCGATTGGTTGCGGGCCGAGGCCGCTGCCGTGGCCGATGAGTTCGGGGTTGAGATCGACCTGCGCATCAAGATCTCGGGCGAGAGCTTTTTGACCCCGCCGGGGCCCCTGTCCGCACTGGTCGCCAAGGCGGTTGAGGCGGAAACCGGTGTGGTGCCCGAGATGTCGACCACGGGCGGCACCTCGGACGCGCGATTTGTGAAAAATCACTGCCCGGTGGTGGAATTCGGGCTGGTGGGCCGCACGATGCATCAGGTGGACGAATGCGTCGAGGTAGCCCAGATCGAACAGCTCAAGGCGATTTATACGCGCATCCTGCGGGACTATTTCGCCTGAGATGCAGCGCACCCTTGTGATCATGGTCAAAGAGCCGCGACCGGGTCGGGTGAAAACCCGGCTGGGTCGGGATATCGGCATGGTTGGTGCAGCGTGGTGGTTTCGCCATCAGACCCGAAACCTGATCCGGCGGCTGCGCGACCCGCGCTGGCAGATCGTGCTCGCGGTTTCGCCCGACCGCGAAGGGCTGACCAGCCGCATCTGGCCCACCGACCTGCCGCGCGCAGCGCAAGGGCGGGGAGATCTGGGTGACCGGATGGGGCGAATGTTGCGCGGGATGCCAAAAGGACCCGTCTGTCTGATCGGGGCGGATATTCCGGGCATCACGCGTAGCCATATTGCCCGCGCGTTCACAGCGCTTGGCGGAGCGCAGATGGTGTTCGGCCCTGCGCCCGATGGCGGGTATTGGCTGGTGGGCGCGCAAAGAAACGGTGCGCTGCCCGACGGTCTATTTAGCAATGTGCGCTGGTCCACCGAACATGCACTGGCGGATACGCTGGCATCGATCCCCGGCGCGCGGGTGTCGCTGCTGGACCCGTTGCGTGATGTGGACACGGTGGCGGATCTGAAACCCTGAACCGTTTTTGGTCATGACGCCGTCGCACGCCCGTGTTACGCCAAATATATGAGTCGCATACCCACCAAGCAGGAGGTCCTTGACTGGATCTCGGCGAACCCCACCCTGACTTCGAAACGCGATATCGCCAAAGCCTTTGGGATCAAGGGTGCGGCGCGGATCGACCTGAAACGCATCCTGCGCGAGCTTGAGGCCGAGGGCCATCTGGAAAAACGCAAGCGCAGCTATGGCGACCCTGATCGTCTGCCACCGGTCAGTGTGTTGCAGGTCAAGGCTCCGAACGAGGATGGCGACCTGTTTGCGCGCCCGCTGGAGTGGCATGGCGAAGGGGTCGAGCCTATCGTTTTGCTGATTACCCGCGCCAGTGACCCGGCTCTGGGCGAGGGCGACCGGATTTTGGCCCGCCTGACCGTGGTGCATGAGGAAGACCACAACTACGAAGCCCGCCTGATCCGTCGCATCGGCACCAACCCGCGCAAGATCGTCGGCATTTTCCGCAAAGGGGCCGAGGGCGGGCGGATCGTACCCATCGACAAAGCGGGCCAGAATGAATGGCTTGTTCCCGATGGCGCTGTGTTGGGCGCAAAGGACGGTGAGTTGGTCGAGGCCGAACAGGCCGGGCCCAAGAACCGCATGGGCCTGCCCCGCGCCCGCATCGTTGAACGGTTGGGCGACCCCACCGCGCCCAAGGCGGTCTCGCTGATTGCTATCCACCAGCATGGTATCCCTGACGACTTCCCGGACAAGGTGATCGCCGAGGCCGACAAGGCCAAACCCGTCGGTCTGAAGGGCCGCGAAGACCTGCGGGATATGCCGCTGCTAACCATCGACCCCTCGGATGCGCGGGATCATGACGACGCGTGCTATGCGCATGCGGACGATGATCCGAAGAACCCCGGCGGTCACGTGATCTGGGTCGCCATCGCCGATGTCGCCGCCTATGTGCAGCCCGGAACCGCACTGGATCGCGAGGCACGCAAGCGTGGCAATTCCAGCTATTTCCCAGACCGCGTGGTTCCAATGCTGCCTGACCGTCTGTCAGGCGATCTGTGTTCACTGCATGAAGGCGTTCCGCGCGCCTGTATCGCCGTTCGGATGCAGATCGACGCCGAAGGCAACAAGATCGGTCATCGCTTTGTGCGGGGATTGATGCGCTCGGTTGCGTCGCTGCACTATGCTGAAGTGCAGGAGGCCATCGACGGGTCGCCGAATGATCGCACCGGCCCACTGTTAGAGACAGTTCTGAAGCCGCTCTATGCCGCTTATGCCGCGCTGAAAACCGCACGGGCAGAGCGTCAACCGCTGGAGCTGGACCTCCCCGAACGCAAGATCGTGCTCAGCGACACGGGTGAAGTGACCAGCGTCGCGTTCCGCGATCGTCTGGACGCGCATAAGCTGATCGAAGAGTTCATGATCCTCGCCAATGTGGCCGCCGCTGAAACTCTGATTGCCAAGCGCCGCCCGCTGCTGTTCCGTGTCCACGAAGAACCCGCGCCAGAGAAGCTGGAAAGCCTGCGGGAAACTGCTCAGGCTGCCGGTTTGAACCTTGCGAAAGGGCAGGTGCTGCAAACACGCCACCTCAACGCGCTGCTGAACGCTGCTGCGGGCACTGAAGATGCCGAGTTGATCAACCTGAGCACCCTGCGGTCGATGGCGCAGGCCTATTACAACCCCGAGAACTTCGGCCATTTCGGGCTGGCGCTGCGGAATTACGCGCATTTCACTTCGCCCATCCGCCGCTACGCCGACCTGATCGTGCATCGGGCGCTGATCTCGGCCCATGGTTGGGGCAAGGATGGGCTTACCGAGGATGAAATTGCGCGGCTGGACGAAACCGCCACCCATATCTCGGACACCGAGCGGCGTTCGATGATGGCCGAGCGTGACACAACCGACCGCTATCTGGCCGCCTATCTGAGCGAGCGGGTGGGTAACGAGTTCACCGGCCGCATCAGCGGCATCGCGCGGTTCGGGGCCTTTGTGAAGATGGACGAAACCGGCGCTGATGGGTTGGTGCCCGTGCGATCCTTGGGGCGTGAGTTTTTTCATTTCGACCGCGAGGCCGGGACGCTGATGGGATCAGACACCGGGCTGATTATCGCCATCGGCCAACGCGTCACGGTGCGCCTGACTGAGGCGACGCCGGTTACGGGCGGGTTGGAGCTGGAGTTGCTGTCCATCGACGATCAGGCCCTGCCGCGTGGGCGAGGTCCGGTGAAACGCGGCGCGCGGCGAAAGGCGCTAAGCAACAAGCGAAAGAAAGACAAGATCAAGCGCAAGGTCGAACGCAAGCGCCGGCAGAAGTAGGCGCCCTGGCCGGGCCTCAGGTCACGAACCGGTGCCGTCAGCATGCGTTCGCTGGGCAAAACACGGCGCATCGGTCTTTTGCGCGCTTTGTGAATTTCCCGTTTTGCGCTATTCTTGGCCTTGAGCAGTAATCAGGACATTCGACATGCGTAAAAGCATCAGCGGCGCCGTGACCGTCGCGCTATGGGCGTCCCTTTTGCAGGTATCGCCGGGTCACGCAGAAGACGGGTCAGGGGCTTTTCAGGTGGCCTCGGCGGATGTGACGGTTTCGCTGCGTCCGGCCTTGCGGCCATCGACACAGGAGTATCGGGTGGCAACCGAAGGAAACGCACGCTTTCAGGCATGGTTGGGCGCCTTTCGCAAACGGGCGCTGGAACAGGGGATTTCGGCGGGTACTTTGGACCGGTCACTGACCGGGCTGACCTATGACAAGGACGTCATCAAACGGGACCGCAATCAGGCCGAGTTCTCAAAACCGATCTGGGACTATCTGGATTCCGCTGTGTCGAGCAAACGCATCGCTGGTGGGCGTGCCGGGTTGGATGACTACAGTCAAACCCTGAACAAGATCGAAAAGAAATATGGCGTCGAAAAAGAGGTTGTGACCGCGATCTGGGGGCTTGAGACCTCGTATGGATCATTCAAAGGCGGGGATCAGACGATCCGCTCGCTGGCGACATTGGCCTTTGACGCCCGCCGCGCGCAGTTTTTCGAGGCGCAGCTGGTTGCGGCTTTGCAGATTGTCGAGGCCGGGGATGTAGCGCCGTCCAATATGGTTGGAAGTTGGGCGGGTGCGATGGGGCATACGCAGTTCATGCCGACCTCGTATCTGGAACATGCGGTGGATTTCGACCGCGATGGTCGCAGGGATATCTGGGCCGATGATCCAACGGATGCACTAGCCTCGGCCGCGTCTTATCTGGCGCGCCATGGGTGGAAAAAGGGTCAGCCCTGGGGGGTCGAAGTGCGGTTGCCTGAAGGGTTCGACTATAGCCAGGCGCGGCGGGATTATACTCTGAAACCATCGCAATGGGCGCGGCAGGGGGTGGTGACACCGCAAGGCCGTGCGGTTCCCAACCATGGTAAGGCCGCGATCCTGCTGCCTGCTGGTGGGCAGGGGGTTGCGTTGATGGTCTTCGACAATTTCCGGGTGATCGAGAAGTACAATAGCGCGGATGCCTATGTGATCGGGGTCGGGCACCTGTCGGACCGTTTGGCGGGTGGCGCGCCGTTTCAAGGCGCGTGGCCACGTGGCGACCGGGTGCTGAGCTTTACCGAGAAGAAAGAGCTTCAGACCCGCTTGACTGAAGCCGGGTTTGATACGCAGGGCGTGGATGGACGCACGGGCCCAAATACGGTCAATGCTGTGCGAGAATATCAGCTCGCGCAGGGGTTGGTGCCGGATGGCTACCCGTCCCTGCGGTTGCTTGAGCGGTTGAGGTAAAGGGGGCGCTGCCCCCGCCGCGGCAGGCCGCGACTCCCCCGAGATATTTTTGGCCAGATGAAGCTGCGCGGATCAATTGGCGGCTCTCATCAATCCCTGTTTGGTGATTTCTGCATGCGCTTCGTCCAGTGATTTGTGGATGCGCAGGAACATTTCGTCGATATCCGCAGGTGTCACAATCAGCGGTGGCGAGATAATCATGCGGTCGCCGACATGGCGCATGATCAGATTGTTGGCAAAGCAGCGCTCGCGGCAGATCAAGCCGATCGTTCCAGCTTCGGATGCGAATTTTGCACGGCTGGATTTGTCCGGGGTTAGGGCGATTGAGCCCATCATGCCGACAATTTTCGCTTCACCCACCAGCGGGTGGCTGGTCAGAGCTTCCCATTTTTTTTTCAGGTAGGGGGCGGCGACGTCGCGGACGTGGTCCACTATGCGTTCCTCTTCGAGGATGCGCAGGTTTTCCAACGCCACGGCGGCGGCAACAGGGTGACCGGAATAGGTATAGCCGTGGTTGAATTCGGTATCGCCGATAACTTTGGCGATGTCGTCGTTGACGATGGACCCGCCGATGGGGGCGTAGCCCGAGCTGAGGCCCTTGGCGATGGTCATGATGTGCGGGCGGATGCCCATGGTTTGTGAGCCGAACCAGCTTCCGGTGCGACCGAAGCCGCAGATCACCTCATCGGCGATCAGCAGGATTTCGTATTTGTCGCAGATGCGCTGGATTTCCGGCCAATAGGTTTCGGGAGCTACAATCACGCCACCCGCGCCCTGCACGGGTTCGGCGATGAAGGCTGCAACGCGGTTTTCGCCCAACTCCAGAATCGCCTCTTCCAATTCACGCGCACGGGCCAGGCCGAACTCTTCTGGCGCCATGTCGCCGCCCTCGGCCCACCAGTTGGGTTGATTGATATGATGGACATTTGGGATCGGAATGCCGCCCTGAGCATGCATCCCAGCCATTCCGCCAAGCGACGCTGAGCCTACGGATGAGCCGTGATAGGCGTTGTGGCGGCTGATGATGATATTCTTGTCAGGCTGGCCTTTTTCGGCCCAATAGGTGCGAACGAGGCGGATATTGGTGTCATTTGCCTCGGACCCGCTGCCTGCAAAAAACACATGGTTCAGATCGCCTGGCGCCAGTTCGGCCAGTTTGTTGGCCAAGGCGATGGCGGGGACATGGGTGGTCTTGAAGAAGGTGTTGTAGTAGGGAAGCTCGCGCATTTGGCGGGCGGCGGCATCCGCCAGTTCATCGCGGCCATAGCCGATATTCACGCACCAGAGCCCGGCCATGGCATCCAGAATCTGTTCCCCTTCACTGTCGGACAAATAGATACCATTGGCGCCGGTAATGACTCGCACACCGTCCTTGCTCAGGTCCGCATTGGTCGAGAAAGGGTGCATATGGTGGGCAGCGTCCAGCGCCTGCAACTCGGCGGTCGGCATGTGGTTGGTGATGGTCGACATCGGGGAATCTCCTGCAAGAGCGGTTGGCGATCACAATATGATCAAATTTTTCCCTGTCAATCGAATCGCACTATTCTAGGACGTCGATAGTGCTTCGGCCATCAGTTCCATCCCTTGTTCGATGTCTTGCGCGGTGGCTTTTGCAACGCGCTGGGGGTCTTGATCACGCAGTGCCGAGACGATGTCCTTATGGCGATCCGGCAGGCTTTGAGTTCCGAACCGGCCGCATACGACTCGTAGGGACGGGCCGAACCGAAGCCACAGACTTTCGGCCAAATCGTTCAGAATCGGGGCGTCGGCATGGGCGTACAGAGTTTGGTGGAACTGGTGGTTCAGGCGCAGATAGCCGCCGACATCTCCGTCCGCGATGGTGCGGTCCAATCGTTGATCGATGCGGGCGAGTGCGTCTATCTCGGCCTTGCTCATGTTAAGGGTCGCACGTCTGGAAAGCTCTGATTCTATTGCAATTCTTGCAAAAATCATTTGCCCGACATCACTGTCCTTCAGCAAAGGTACACTGACCCGGCGGTTGCCTTGAAACACCAGTGCGCCGTCCGAGATCAGCCTTCGGATCGCCTCGCGTACAGGGGTCATGCCAACTCCAAGCGAATCAGTCAGTCCTTGTATGGTAACAGGCTGTCCGGGCACCAGATCGCCGTACATGATCTGTGCGCGCAGTGTCTGATAGACCTGTTCATGCGCCGGCTGTTTCTGATCCCCGGAGACCTGTGAAACCGCCTTATTTTTGATCAAATCCAAGTGGTTTACCCTATTTTCGACTATGTTGACTTGCCAGGAATCTGACCTCGTGAAACCATACGATGGATCGGGGGAAAACGCAAAACTTGATCAAATCCAAAAAAACGGGAAAATACCCGCACACTTGCAGGGAGAAGAAAATGTCAATCAAAACGCTGACACTGACAGCGGTCATCGCATTGGGGACTTCGGCGGCCTTCGCCGAAGAGGTGCGTGTCTACAATTGGTCGGACTATATCGACGAGGAGCTGCTGGAGAAGTTCGAGGCCGAAACCGGCCTGACGCTGATCTACGATGTGTTCGACAGCAACGAAGTTTTGGAAACCAAAATGCTGGCTGGCGGATCGGGCTATGATGTGGTTGTGCCCTCGGGCACATTCCTTCAGCGCCAGATCCAGGCTGGGGCTTTCCAGCAACTGGATACGTCGCAGTTGGACAATTCAGGCAACCTTTGGGATGTCATTCAGGAACGCACTGCGGGCTATGACCCCGACAACGCCTATTCGATCAACTACATGTGGGGCACCACCGGGATCGGTGTGAATGTTGGCAAAGTGCGTGAGCTGCTGGGCGACGATGTTGCGCTGAATAGCATGGAGCTGGTGCTGAAACCTGAGAATATGGAAAAGCTGGCCGGTTGCGGCGTTCATTTCCTGGATGCGCCCGCGGAAATGATTCCGATGACGCTGCAATTTTTGGGCGAAGACCCTGACAGCCATGATCCCAAGGTGATCGGCAAGGTCGAAGAAGTGCTGACCAGCGTGCGCCCCTACATCCAGAAATTCCACAGCTCGGAATACATCAACGCGCTGGCCAATGGCGATATCTGCGTGGCCGTGGGTTGGTCGGGTGATATTCTTCAGGCCCGTGACCGTGCCGCCGAGGCCGACAACGGAGTCGAGATTGAATATCACCCCTTCGCCGAAGGCTCGCTGATGTGGTTCGACCAGATGGCGATTCCGGCGGATGCACCGAACCCGGAAGGTGCGCATAAGTTCCTGAACTTCATCCTGGATGCCAACAACATGGCTGCGGCGTCGAACTATGTGTACTACGCCAATGGCAACAAGGCCTCGCAAGAGTTTCTTGAGGAAGACGTGATCGGCGATCCGGCGATCTATCCGGACGACGCAACGATGCAGAATCTCTACATCACCACGCCCTACCCGGCAAAAACGCAGCGGGTTGTGACCCGTCTGTGGACCAAGATCAAATCGGGTACCTGATCCGATTTCCTAAGGCAGGGCGGGTTTTCCGCCCTGCCGTTTTTCCCAAGATTGCCGAACGGGGGCTGTAGTGAACTCTGACGTCTTTGCGCCGTGGGAAGACCCACAGGCGAAACCCTTGATCCAATTCCAGAATGTCACCAAGCGGTTTGGAGACTTTACGGCAATCGACAACCTGTCTCTGGATATTTTCGAGAAAGAATTTTTCGCTCTACTGGGGCCTTCGGGCTGCGGCAAGACCACAATGATGCGGATGTTGGCGGGGTTCGAGACGCCCACAGAAGGCCACATTATGTTGGGCGGTCAGGATATCGACCCGATCCCACCGAACAAGCGGGCGGTGAACATGATGTTCCAATCCTACGCACTGTTCCCCCATCTGAGCATCTGGGAAAACATCGCCTTTGGTCTGCGCCGGGACAACATACCCAAACGCGACCTTGAGGACAGAGTCGAAGAAATGCTGCGCCTGACCCGGCTGACGCAATTCGCGCGTCGTAAACCGCACCAGATCTCGGGCGGGCAGCGGCAGCGGGTCGCTTTAGCACGGTCTTTGGCGAAAGCGCCAAAACTATTGCTGCTGGACGAACCGTTGGGCGCGCTGGACAAGAAGCTGCGGCAGGACACGCAGTTCGAGCTGATGGATATTCAGGAAAAGACCGGCACCACCTTTGTCATCGTGACCCACGATCAGGAGGAAGCTATGACCGTGGCGAGCCGCGTGGCCGTAATGGATCAGGGACAGCTGATGCAAGTCGCCACGCCGGACCGGATTTATGAGAACCCCAACTCGGTCTATGTCGCAGACTTTATTGGCGACGTGAACATCATTGAAGGCCGCGCCACCGCCAATGGTGAAGACACCTATCAGATCGATTGGGCCGAAGGGCAGGCCCCGTTGACCGCGACCTCGGCCAAAGGGTTTGCGCGGGGGCAGGCCTGTCATCTGGCCATCCGCCCCGAGAAGGTAACTATCTCGGCCGACCGCCCGGCGGACGCGATCAATGCGGTGCAAGGCAAGGTCCATGACATCGCCTATTTGGGGAACCTGTCCACCTATCACGTCGAATTGCCCAACGGCACGATCATCAAGGCGCAGACGGCCAATACCCGCCGTATCTCGCGCCGTTCATTCACGTGGGAAGACCCGGTCTGGCTGTCCTGGACAGCAACGGCTGCGGTTCTGCTGGCCGACTGATGCGCCGCGCCTTTCTGATCGCCGTCCCCTATGTCTGGCTGCTGGCGCTGTTCTTGGTGCCGTTCTTCATCGTCCTGAAAATCTCGCTGTCGGATATCGCGCTGGCGATTCCGCCTTATACGCCGACGCTGGACTTTTCGCAGGGCTGGTCGGGCATCAAGGATTTCTCCAGCCAGCTTGACCTGGAAAACTATGTCTGGCTGACCGAGGATGACCTTTACTGGAAAGCCTACCTGTCCAGCGTAAAAATCGCTCTGATTTCGACGTTTTTGACCCTGCTAGTGGGGTATCCGATCGCCTATGGCATGGCCCGCGCGCCTGCCGAGTGGCGCCCGACGCTGATGATGCTGGTGATCCTGCCCTTCTGGACCTCGTTCCTGATCCGCGTTTATGCGTGGATGGGTATCCTGTCGAACGAAGGTTATCTGAACCAGTTGCTGCTGTGGACAGGGCTGATCTCGACCCCGCTGACCATTCTGAACACCAACACTGCCGTCTATATCGGCATCGTCTACACCTATCTGCCGTTCATGATCCTGCCGATCTATTCGGCGCTGGAACGGATGGACGAATCCCTGATCGAGGCCGCCGAAGACCTTGGTTGTTCGCGGGTTCAAGCCTTTTGGCTTGTGACAATCCCGCTGTCGCGCCCCGGCATCATAGCAGGCTGTTTCCTTGTGATGATCCCGGTGATTGGCGAATTCGTCATCCCCTCGCTTCTGGGCGGGTCAGGCACGTTGATGATCGGCAAGGTTTTGTGGGAGGAGTTCTTCTCGAACCGCGACTGGCCCGTGGCGAGCGCCGTGGCCGTAGTATTGCTGCTGATCCTTGTGATCCCAATCGTGCTGTTCCAGCGCAACCAGCAGAAACAGACGGAGGCCGAGCAATGAACAGGCTAAGCTGGTTCAACGCGGTCTCGCTGACGCTGGGATTTGCGTTCCTCTATATCCCGATGATCATCCTGATCATCTTTTCCTTCAACGAAAGCAAGCTGGTCACCGTCTGGGCTGGCTTCTCGACCAAATGGTATGGTGAGCTGGTCCAGAACGAGGCGTTTCTGGATGCGGCATGGGTGACAATCCGGGTGGCTGTGTTCTCGTCTACGCTGGCGACCATTCTGGGCACCGCCGCCGCCTATGTGCTGGTGCGTGGGGGGCGTTTCTTCGGTCGAACGCTGTTCTCCGGTATGATCTACGCCCCGCTGGTGATGCCCGAGGTAATCACCGGCCTGTCGCTGCTGCTGCTGTTCATCGGCATCGGGCTGGATCGCGGTATCCTGACCATCGTTCTGGCGCATACGACCTTTTCGATGTGTTTCGTCTCGGTCGTTGTCTCGTCGCGTTTGGTGACGTTCGATCAGTCGCTGGAAGAGGCCGCTCTGGACCTTGGTTGTTCGCCCGCGCAAGCGTTTCGCCTAGTGACACTGCCGATCATTGCGCCTGCCGTGATTTCCGGCTGGTTGCTGGCCTTTACCCTGTCGCTGGATGATCTGGTGATTGCGTCCTTTACCTCGGGGCCGTCGGCCACAACCCTGCCGATTAAGATCTTCTCGGCGGTCAGGCTGGGTGTCAGCCCCGAGATTAACGCGCTGTCAACGTTGATGATCGCCGTCGTGACAGTGGGCGTCATTACCGCGTCGCTGGTGACAAAACGCGCCATGATGCGACAAAAGCAGGATGAAATGGCCGCGGCACGGGCCGAATGAAACGGCTGTTTCCGGACTATACTTATGGTCCCGGCCCAAGGCAGGGATGCTGGTGGGACGAAACAATTGCCGCCCCCAATTGGCCGGAACAGTCTGGGGATTTGGTCGTTGACGTAGCCATTGTTGGCGCGGGTTTCACTGGCCTGTCCGCCGCGTTGCATCTGACCAAGGCCGGGGCATCCGTCGCTGTGCTTGAGGCCGAAACGCCCGGCTGGGGGGCGTCTGGCCGAAATGGTGGGTTTTGTTGCCTGGGCGGGTCGAAGCTTAACCCCAAGGCCATGACCCGTCTGTTCGGTGAGGCGGCGACAGCGGGCTATGCGCAGGCCGAGGAAGATGCCGTCCATCTGGTCGCCGATCTTCTGAGCAGTTATGAAATCGACGCCGATACCCATTCCAAAGGTGAAACCCAACTGGCGCACAATGCGCGGGCAATGGAGAGGCTGAGGAAAAGCGCCGAGGCCTTGGGTGTTTTGCACGAAGCTGCAGACCTGCCCGCCTTGGGGTTCGGTGGCGCGTTCCGTGGCGGCTATACCACCCCCGTCGGGTTTGGTCTGAACCCAAGGAAGTACCTGTACGGGCTGGCAGACGCCGCCAAAGCGCGCGGCGCCCAGCTCTTTCAGAGAAGCCCGGTGTCAAAAATTGTCAAAACAGCGAACGGCTTTGATGTCCAGACGCCAACTGGCCGGATACAGGCGACAAACGTTCTGATCTGCACCAACGGATATTCCAGCGAGGATGTTCCGGCTTGGATGTCTGGGCGTTATATGCCTGCGCAGTCGACCGTTCTGGTGACGCGGCCTTTGACGCAGGCCGAACTGCAGGCGCAGGGTTGGACTTCGGATCAGATGTCATATGACACCCGGAATTTGTTGCACTATTTCCGCCTGATGCCGGATCGTCGGTTCCTGTTCGGAATGCGCGGCGGCCTTCGGTCCTCGTCGCGTGCCGAGGCCGCCATTCGCCAAAAGGTTTGCCATGACTTTGCGGCGATGTTTCCCGAGTGGCGCGGGGTGGACGTCACTCATATGTGGTCGGGGATGGTGTGCCTGTCCCGCAACCTGATGCCCTATGCCGGTCCGGTGCCAGATCAGCCTGGCATGTTCGCCGGGTTTGCTTATCACGGCAACGGTGTCGCGATGGGAAGCTTTTGCGGACGGGCTCTGGCTCAACTGGCTTTGGGGCATAACCCGGACTTGCCAGAGCCGATGACCCGCAGGCCCGGTCGGTTCCCCCTGGGGCGGTGGCGACGCGCCCTGATGCCGCCTGCCTACGCGATGATGGGGCTTGCGGATTTGTAGCGAGGTCAGAGGGACGCGATTTCCAGTTCTAGCCCGGCGGCATAATCGTCGGCCCCGTTCTCGACCCGCCACAAGCAATAGGCCGCCATCCGCCATGCATACCAGGGGCGCAGCGCGTTGAAACGCGCGAGGATTTGAGGCTGGTCATAGGAGGTCAGAAACGCCGCCTCCTCCTCGGGCGTCAAGGGTGCCCCGCGATAGAGGCGCTGCATAGCTGGGGACAGGAACAAGGCGATATCTTCGCAGGGGTCCCCCAGCGCTGGGCATTGCCAGTCAATCAGCGTCAGACACATATCCGAAACCAGGATGTTTCCGGCTACCGGGTCGCCATGGATGAGGCACGTGTCCGGCGTGGCGGCAACATGGGTCTGCGGGCAAAGCTGTTCCAACCGCTGGCGAACTTGTGTCTTGCACAGACCCAGAATGCGCCGCGTATGATCCCGTAGGTCGTCGCTGCCATTGCATCCGTCGGGTGCGTCAATCCGGATTTCCATACTGTGCAGCCTGCGCAGCAATTGAGCCACCTGCGCGGCCCCGGTTTGCCAGGGCGCACCGGGCGCGTGATCATAGAACACCCAATGCCCATCATTGTCCTGCCCTGCCGCCCGCAGGCGCGGGGCAAACCCTGTGGGGGCAAGTTCCGTCAGGCAGAGCGCCTCAAGCCGGGCATCGTTTCGAAACAGAGGATTGCGCAGCCCTGAACGATACAGTTTGAGCACCTTGTCTCCGTCTCCGCCCAGAACCTTCCAGACCTGATTGGTGCGCCCGCCATAAAGGGTCTGAAAACGCGCCCCGGCCTCGACCATACCTGAGCGGCACAGATCTTCCACAAGGCGGGGCGGAGGTGCGTTTGAAGCGGGCAGAGGGATCACCGGGTCAGGAGTTGAGTCGCGCGTTGCACAGCTTTGGCCTGTCCCGGCGCGCAGATCAAGTTCCGGTTCGAACGCCCGAGACCAGACCGGCCGGTATGACCTGCCCGTTTTCGAGGGTCAGCAACACCGTATCCTCGCCCACCTGCGCCTCGATCACTTGCGCGTATGAGGACATGGGCTGCGTCGACAGAACCTCTTCCCCGTCATAGCTTTCCAATGCGGCAGAGTAGGTTCCAGCCGGAAGCGGCGTGCCGTCCTCTTTGGTTCCAGCCCAGACAAACACGGAATCGGTGGTTTGAACGGTGATCCGTTCAACCTCGGCCCCGTCTGCGTCGCGGATAACCAGAACGGCACCGTCCGCCGCCGGAGCGGCCTGGCCGTAAAGTGTCACCGGCGCGCCGTCGAACTGGAATGGAGAGGTGCTGCGCACATCCATGCCGACCCAACTGGCTAGTTCCTCCAGATTCATGCTGCTCATCGACAGGGTCAGGGCCGTCAGCAGGTCATTTGTCTGCACCTGTTGTTCCACCATCGAAAACTGCGCCAGTTGCGCGGCGTATTCCGAGGAATCCAGCGGCTCCAACGGGTCTTGGTGACGGGCTTGAGCGGTCAGCATCAGCAAAAAGGTCTCAAAATCCGAGGCCAGCGCGGCCGTCTGACCTGAGGACGCCGCCAATGGATTGGCTTTCTGCGTGGTTGAAGCGATAGGAGAGATCATGGGTCACAGCCTTATGTCGATGCGCCCGGACGTGCCAAGGTTGACCGGGCGCTGGAGAGTGGCAGAGGTGAGTTCGGATTGTACCGTCTCAGAAAAAGAATTTTCACCGGAGTCCGATGGGTCCTGTCCCTTGTCGGCGGAGTTGCCCAAGTCGAAGGACAGATCGCCGAAGCCGAGGCTTTTGAACTCGGCCTCAAGCACAGCAAGATGGCGGCGCATCAAGTCCAGCGTCTCGGGACGTTCCGCCGCGATGGTCAGATGCAGCCCATCATCACGCCCATTCAGAACCATCGAGACGCGCCCCAGTTCTTCAGGGTTCAGCGCGATTTCCACCGCACCTGATTGAGGCCGTGCGGTGATCGCTGCCGCCATCTGTCCGGCAATGGCCCGAGCAACCTCGGACCGTGCGGTCGCTGGCAGATTTGCCGTCGCCGTCTCGCGCACCGATGCGGTCGCGCCGGTTTCCTTCACGATCAGGCCTTCCTCTACCTCGTTGAGAGGAGTTGAATCGGTGTGTGCAGCGGCATTTTCCGATACCAGAAGTTGCATCTGCATAAGGTTGGGTACTTGGGTCGGTGCAGCAGGTGGTTTTGGATTTGCAGCCGACTCAACATGTGGCTCCTGGGAAATCGGCGAAGTTAGAACTTCCTTCTTTGCGGAAAACGGCGTTGGAGCCGCAGCGATTGCAAAAGCAGGAACTGACCTGCTCTCTGCTTTTGGCAATGTCGGAAGATTTGGTGAATCCTCAGGGAAGTCATCGTTGAAAACAGGCGATACCTCGGCGCGTCGATCGCCCATATTGCGCTTTGGAGGTTCTGCAAGAGCTTCGTCAGATCGTATGCTATCACCCGTTTCCGCCAAATTGTGCGGAATCCCAGCGACCGCCGGCGCAGCGTCAGGTCGCGACAGTGGGTGCGATTTGAACGTCTGCGAACCTGTTTCAACAGGCAAACCTTTTTCCACGACTATCTGCAGATCTTTGGCTTCTTCCCAATCCGAGTCGGGCACCGTTTCGGTATCCAGCAGAGAAACAAGATCTTCTGTCTGTTCGGATAGGCTCTGCTCGGGCGGCGCCTGATCATCCAGAACGGATTGAAAAGACATATCGGCCTTTTGTCCCGAACCATCGGCAGGTTGGGGAGAAATTTTGGCGTTATTTTGGGCGGGTATCACCGCTGTAAGAGGATTGGGCATTTTGCTCCCACTCAGGTTGTCTGGCCACAAACCTGCCCGCAGGAAGTTACGTTTATTTTAACTGCTTTCCTTTTTGATCGAGAAAGTTCGATGCAAATTTCGGAGAAAGCGATGAAGATTACAGCACCAGCCTTCCCTGCAATGCCCGCGTCCTCGGCGGATAGAATCAAGGCCGCAGCGGTCGAGCTTGAGGCGGCATTCCTGTCGGAAATGCTGAATTCCGCCGGGTTGGGGGAGGCACGCAGTTCGTTCGGAGGCGGTGCGGGCGAAGATCAGTTTTCCTCGTTCCTTGTCCAGCATCAGGCCCGCCAACTGGCCGAAACCGGTGGCGTGGGCCTGTCGGAAATTCTGTTTCAATCAATGATGGAGACAACCAATGACGACCAAACCTGACATGGGGCTTCTTAAGTCTTTGGAAGAGGTTCTGGACCTTGAGCGCAACGCGCTGGTGCAGGGTGATCTGGATCAGCTGACCCAGATGGCGCCCGAGAAGGAAAAGCTTATCGATGCAGTCAATGATTTGCAGGTGCTGGACAGCGAAGATCTGATTCGTCTGCAAGACAAGGTCGCGCGCAATCAGGCGTTGCTTGGCAGTGCAGCGGACGGAATTCGCGCCGTTGCAGACCGCATGGCCGAACTGCGCCGGGTACACGGCGAATTCAGCACCTATGGTGCCGACGGGCAGCGCAGCGATTTTGCCGTGCGCAGCCACGCCAAGCTGGAAAAACGCGCCTAGGTGGCGGTTTGATTCAAATCCAAAATTTCCAGCCTAGGGCCTTTAGCACTCCGTTAGGAGATCAGGGGCCAAGGTGATCGGGCACTTGAAACAGCAAGTGGCGCGAACAGCCGGACGGCGGATCGCACAGATCAGAAAGACGTTAAAGCCCGCAAGTGGTGCGGGGTTAGCACGGGCGCAAAGGGCCCATACGTAAAAAGGAAGAAGCTATGTCCAGCATTCTGACCAACAATGGCGCAATGGTTGCGCTGCAGACTCTGAAATCGGTCAACAAAAATCTGGCGATGACCCAGAACGCGATCTCGACCGGTAAAGACGTTGCCACGGCCAAGGACAATTCAGCGGTTTGGGCGATCTCGAAAGTTATGGAATCCGACGTCAAAGGATTCAACGCGATTAAAGACAGCCTAGCTTTGGGCGAATCGACTGTTGCTGTGGCGCGGAATGCTTCGGAAACCGTGACCGATCTTCTGAACCAGATGAAGGGCAAGATCGTCGCAGCGCAAGAAGACAACGTGGATCGGGCCAAGATCAACGATGACGTAACTGCGTTGAAAGATCAGATTTCTTCTGTTGTCAGCGCTGCACAATTCAATGGCCTGAACCTGGTTGACGGTTCGGCCGGTACAGCCTCGATCCTGGCGTCTCTGGATCGCGACTCTGCGGGGAATGTGACCGCATCGTCGATTTCGGTTGTGTCGCAAAACCTGTCGACCGGCGGCTATACCAGTAAGGGTGTTCTGGCGGGTTCGGACAATGTGACCTCTGACAACGATGCGGCGGGTTTCACGATGGACAAGTCCGGCGGTACCGGAGATATCGTGATCGACAGCTCTACCGACAACTTTGCGGCGGGCGACAAAGTGTCAATCACGATTGGCGACAAGGTTGCGTCCTACACCGTTCAAGACGCTGATCTGGACCCCTCGGGGACTTACGATGCGGCTTATACGGATGCCATCGTTGCAGTTGGCCTGAAGAATCAGATCGACTCCCTAGGCATTACCGGCGTCGCGATTGACTACGACTCGGGATCTCCTGGCACGCTGACCTTTGTAACGGGTACTGCCACAGCGGGCGCGGATGCGGACCGTGACGTGACAGTTTCGGCGCAGTTCACCAATGCGAACGCGGGTGGCCTGGGTGCTTTGGCTTCGATAGACGTGTCCACGGATGCAGGCGCACAGGCTGCGCTGGGAACCATCGAATCGCTGATCGACACTGCGATTGATGCTTCAGCAGCCTTCGGTTCGTCGCAAGGCCGGATCGAGACCCAGAAAGAGTTCATCTCGAACCTGGCGGACTCGTTCAAATCCGGTATCGGCTCGCTGGTTGACGCTGACATGGAAGAGACCTCGGCCCGTCTGCAAGCCCTTCAGGTGCAGCAGCAGCTGGCCACCCAGTCGCTGTCGATCGCCAATCAGGCGCCGCAGTCGATCCTGTCGCTGTTCCGTTAATCTTCGGAACTTGGCCGGGGCGTGGAAACGCGCCCCGGTTCTGACCGCCCTAAGACGGCCCATTGGAAGGATTTCAAGTGATACCGCAAACTCTTGCACAGCGTGCCTACGTACAAACCGCCGCCCCGACGCGCACGCCGCGCGACACCGAATACGAGGCGATTTCCAAGATTACGCATCGCCTCAAGGCAGCAGCAGCTCGTCAGAAATCCGATTTCGGAACTTTTGTTCAGGCGTTGCACGAAAACCGTCGGTTGTGGAACGTCTTGGCCAGTGGCGTCGCGGATTCCGATAACGCGCTGCCCAATGATCTGCGCGCGCGGATTTTTTACCTTGCGGAATTTACCGAGCAGCACAGCGGTCAGGTGTTGGGCAACAAGGCGACGGTTGAACCCTTGTTGGAGATCAATATGGCAGTGTTGCGCGGGCTCAGGCATATGGGGGCAACCTGATGGGTGGACTGGTGCTGAAACTTGCCCCGAAAGAACGGGTGCTGATCAACGGTGTGGTCGTCGAGAACGGGGACCGGCGCAGCCGGTTTTCAATCATGACGCCGCAAGCCAATGTCCTGCGTTTGCGCGATGCTATTCACCCGGATGAAGTGAACACGCCCGTCCGCCGCGTTTGCTATGCGGCACAGCTGGTGCTGTCGGGCGACATGGAGCCGGATCAGGCGCGCCAACAACTGCTGCGACGTGTCGAGGAGTTGAGCCAGGTGTTCACTGACGCCGATAGCCGAAAGGTGTTGGCTGAGGCCACAGAAGCCCTTTTGGCTGAGCAATTCTACAAATGCCTCAAGTCCCTGCGTACGTTGTTGCCGCGGGAAGAGCGGTTGATGGCCTATCAGCAATGACCTTTCAGCCCGTCATACCTTCTGGCGGTCTGGTTGGCTGGCGGTTTTTGCAGCGTACTTATGACGCGCAACTCGACAGTTTCGCAACGTCAGCGGTCAATGAACGCGAGACGCGGTATTTTCTGGACAATATCTCCAAAGTGCAGACCGCCGAGGATTTGGTTTCAGATCGACGGTTGCTGCAGGTGGCACTAGGCGCTTTTGGGTTGGAGGACGATATCAACAATCGGTTTTTCATCCAGAAGGTGCTGTCAGACGGCACTTCAGCGGATGACGCCTTGTCAAACCGGCTGTCTGACAAACGGTATCGTGAGTTTTCCGAAGCGTTCGGTCTTGGTCCGGGGGAAATTCGTAGAACCGGCTTAGTCACATTCATG
Organism: Ruegeria sp. F12; assembly: GCF_056533885.1. Lineage (NCBI taxonomy): Bacteria > Pseudomonadati > Pseudomonadota > Alphaproteobacteria > Rhodobacterales > Roseobacteraceae > Ruegeria > Ruegeria sp. F12. The sequence continues at coordinate 85,814 of NZ_JBQFOV010000009.1, forward strand.
GAGGACATTGCGCGGGACAATGTCGTGTCCCGATTTGAGGTCGCGGTGGGTCAATCTGACGAATCCATGCGTATCTCGCTTTTTGCTCAGCACACACTGGCAGATTTGGCGGCGCGGGAGGGCAGTGCAGATACTAAGTGGTTTGAGTTGATGGGTTTGCCACCGCTGCGTAGTATGATGGAAACCGCCCTGGGGCTTCCGTCCAGTTTTGGGCAGTTGAATATAGATAAGCAGTTGGATGTGTTCAAGGACAGGCTATCGCGCCTGACTGGCTCGGATGATCTGGCGCAGTTCACGGATGACGGGGCCATAGCCGAACTGACGGACAGGTATCTGGCGCGCAGCCAGATCTCGCAACTACAAAACACGATTTCGCCCGCGCAAACGGCTTTGATCCTTTTGGGTGGCTAGGGACTCGGCGTTTGCCCGTCCAGTATGTGATCAGCCGCTGTTTTGAGCGCAAAAGATGGCACCGGCTGAGACACATTATGGAGCGCGACATCCCCAAGGGGCAGCGCGTCGGCGCAGGCGGGGACAATGTCAGACGAGACCACGATCCTGTGACCCACGGTCTTACCATATTCCCCCAATCGCGCGGCGATGTTGGCAGCCTGACCGATCACGGTGAAATCAAGCCGTTCGCGGGATCCGACATTGCCATAGGTCACGCGCCCATAGGCGACGCCGATGGAGCAATCGCAATGGGCATCAGAGCCTGAGGCCCGAAACTCACCAAGCTTTTCAACAATACCGATAGCAGAGCGCTGCGCATTGGCACGGGCCGTGATCGAGTTCTCACCTGCGGGGAACACGGCCAAAACAGCGTCGCCGATAAATTTCAAAACCTCGCCGCCATTGTCATGCACGATGCCCGAAACGGTTTCAAAAAACCCATTTAACAGGCTGATATAGGGGGTGCGGCCCAGTTTTTCCTCTAACCGGGTCGAGTTACGTAGATCGCAGAACATGATTGCGGCGTCGATCTCATCCCCGTCGCCGCGTCGGATTTCACCACCCAGAACCCGCGCGCCGGACCGTTTGCCCACATAGGTCTCCAACAAAACCTGCGCATTTTCGCGCTGCATGAACACCTCGTAGAACCGGGCAATCACCGCCGAGCATTCAAAGACAAGACCTAGATTCTCGGTCGTGAACCCATCCGGGTGGTCGCTGGTCAGAGTCAGAACATTGGTGCGGCCATCGGAAAATGGCAGGGGCATGGCGACGTAGTCGGTTGCACCTTTGGCGCGCAAATCCTCGATAATGGGAAAACTGTTATACGGGTTGTCGTCACTCAGCCGCTGGCGAACTCCGCCCAACCCGTTCGAGACATGTCGCAACGGGCTGTTGATATAGGCCGGATGGTCGTGAATTTCATAGGTTGGCACATTGGTCGAGATCTCATCCTCGCCCTTTTCCCAAATGTAGTGCTTGCCCGCGATCAGCGGATGCAGCGACCAGACCAGAATGCTGAGGCGTTGAATGGCAATGCCGTGCTCCAGCATCTTCTCGGACAGCGCTTTGGTAAAGGCTTCCGAGGTTTCGATTTCCGAGGCGCTGCGCATCAGCCAGTCAATCAAAGGGCCGCTGATATTGCCGTCTTGGGGTTGTTCAAGCGTATTGCCACCCAGATCAAGCCGGTCATAGGCGTTGGGCAGGAACCCGATATGGCCCTGAATGGCCTTGCTTTCGGGCAGCGCGTCCTCATACGCCCAGACCGAGTTCGCAAGGCGCTGATCCCCAAGGACCACGTCATGATAGGTTGCCGTTCCCTTGAACGGGCAGAAGGTTTGCAATTCGGTCTCTTCGCTCAATTCGACAGACACATCTGCGCGGGGGATGTAGATCGTCGGAGGCAAGCGGGTTTCATACATCACCACGGCGTTGGCACTTTCAGCCAGCAGCACGTCGCCGCGATAGATGGCGATCCGACCTTTTAGTCGTTCAACCGAGATGCGATAGCCTGTGGAATGCGGAGTGGTGTGGACGTTCATCATCGACCTCCCTGTCCGGGGTCCTATAAGGATGGGACTTCGGACCGGGAATGCCAAGAGGGACCGCGCACAGTTTTTTGCACATGCGGCGTGCGCGGCAGCGGGGTCAGACCATCTGGATCACGTCTTTTTCGATCGACAGCATATATCCCCGTTTGGCGATATTCTTGACCAGCAACTCACTGACCATCTGATTGCCTAGCGCGTCGCGCAGGCGTTTGATCCGGGTTGCCCCGGCGGCCTCTTCGCAATCGGCGGCGTCCTTGCCCGAGATCACCGCCTCGATCTGGGCACCGGACAGGACTTCGTCATCCAGACGGGATTCCGCCAGAACTGACAGGGTCTCCATCGCGGCGGGGGTCAGTTTGAAATCCATATTGTTGAGGTAGACGGTGTTTTCCTCGCGGCTGATCAGCAGGGATGTGACCTGAATACCGGTACGCTCGATCTGGGCCATGCGGCGGTTCAGAAGGACCAGCATCACCAAAAACACCAACGCAGTGACCAGCATCGCGCTGGCAAAGACCAACAGCACGAAGATCACCATACGGTAGCTGGACAAGGTGTCGGCAAATGCAGTGCCGGATTGCGCCAGAATTTCCAGCAGGCGGATCTCGGCCTGTGTGGTCAGGTCGCTTTCGACGAACAACCGCTCGACCCGGGCATTGAACGCGTTTGCGTCGGGCAGGGACCAGAACAGGAAGACGGCGGCAGTGATCAAGATCAGGACAATCGCGGCAATACCAGCGCCGACCAACCGTACCCCGGATCGCCGCGCGTCAGTAACGGAGATAGAATTTTCCGGCATCGGCCTTCCTCTTGTCCAACCCTTCCGGTCCGAAAACCGACATCACGTTCAGCAGGGTCCAGCCCGAGGTGCGCAGCCGCTGGGACACCTCTTGTTGCGCCTGACTCTTGTTGCAGGACGACACCTGCATGACGCCGTAATGCAATCGCAATGGATTGTCCTGCTTGGCTTTGTAATCCGCAAAGCAATCCGCCGCAGACGCCGCCGTGCCGAGCGATATCAGGGCCGCGAAGGCCAGAGAAGAGAGGATAGGTTTCATAGGCTGCATCCTGCGCATGTGTTGCCCTGATATTCAATATCCTAAGGGGTTTGCGGGCCCTGATATTCGATAACAATGTCCCGATATTGCTTGTCGGAGGGCGGTGAACCCAGTGTTGACCCAACGAATTCACGAGCCCAGCCGGGTTCGTCGCAACACGGTCAAAAGGACACGCATCATGCACCGGAAATTTATCGCCCTGATCATCGCAACTGCCGTCGCTGTTACGGGTGTTTCAGCCTCGCAGGCGCGGGCTGCGGATGCCAAGGATATTCTGGGCGGTCTGGCCGCCATCGCCATCATTGGCGCGGGCGTTCACTACTATAACAAGGAAAAGGACAAGAAACGCGCCAGCCGTCACCAAACGCATATCCAACCCCATCACCCGGTGCGTCCCCGCCCGCACCATCTGGCGAAATACGACCTGCCGCAGAAATGTCTGCGCACCTTTGATCACTATTCACCCCGTCATCAATTGCTTGGAACCGGGTGCCTCAAGAAACACTACAAATATGCCAATAGCCTGCCGCGAGAGTGCAAAGTCGGTTTCTGGAATGGCAAGAAGGTCAAGCGGGCCTATGAACCCGCCTGCCTGCGCCAGCAAGGTTATCGTGTCGTTTACAAGTAACCGTTTTCGAGCAGGAGCGGCGTCGCAGAAGCGCCGCGCAGGAGAGGGTGGCGCAAGCCGCCCTCTCTTTTTTGTTGCGACGGAGCCTGAAACAGGGTTTCCCAAGGGGATGACGACGCCGACATACGATATCGAACAAACCGCGCTGGACGATGGGTTTCTGCGCATCGCGGGCGTAGATGAGGTGGGTAGAGGGCCTTTGGCCGGGCCCGTGGTGGCTGCCGCCGTGATTCTGAAACCTGGTGACATTCCGCCGGGGCTCAATGATTCCAAGAAGCTGACCGCCAAACGTCGCGCGACGCTGGATGCCACCATTCGCGAACAGGCTGATTTCGCAGTGGCTGAGGCGACAGTGGCCGAGATAGACGAGCACAACATCTTGCGCGCTTCGCATCTGGCAATGGAGCGCGCGGTGGCCGCTTTGAACCCTCCGCCGGATTATCTGCTGATCGACGGGAACATGATTCCGCGCGGGCTGAGCATACCTTCGCAAGCGGTTGTCAAAGGCGATGCGCGGTCGGTGTCGATTGCGGCGGCCTCGATCCTTGCGAAAAACTGGCGCGATCAAGTGATGGTGGATTTGGCGCAACAGCATCCCGGCTATGGGTGGGAGTCGAACGCAGGTTATCCGACAAAAATGCATCGCGAAGCGCTGCGAAATCTTGGTGTGACCCCACACCATAGACGTTCGTTTAAACCGGTCCACAATATCTTGTATCAAGAGTAAATCGTAAGTCTCTGATTCAAAAAAGAAATTGACGGCGAATCGTCTTTGACTCATCCTTGTCTCAACCAAATGAGCGCAAAAGCGCCGTGGACACTTGAGGCAGTGATATGACTACGACCACCAAAAAGGGCGCAAAAGCGCTCCCTTTAAACACGATTCTTTCCGGGGACTGCATCGATGTGATGAACAGTCTGCCCGAGGCGTCGATTGACCTGATCTTTGCGGACCCGCCGTATAATTTGCAGCTGAAAGGCCAGTTGCACCGCCCGGATAACTCTCAGGTGGATGCGGTTGATGATCACTGGGATCAGTTTTCCAGCTTCGGGGCCTATGACCAGTTCACTCGCGAATGGCTGAAAGCAGCGCATCGTCTGTTGAAGCCCAATGGGGCGATCTGGGTTATTGGCTCTTATCACAACATCTTCCGGGTTGGCTCGGCCCTTCAGGATGCGGGATACTGGATTCTGAACGACGTGGTTTGGCGCAAATCGAACCCGATGCCAAACTTCCGTGGCAAGCGGTTCACCAATGCGCATGAAACGATGATTTGGGCGTCCAAACGTGAAGGTGCGAAATACACGTTCAATTACGAGGCGCTGAAGGCGCTGAATGAGGGCGTACAGATGCGCAGCGACTGGGTGCTGCCGATTTGCACAGGGCATGAACGTCTGAAAGATGAAAACGGCGATAAGGCGCATCCAACGCAAAAGCCTGAATCGCTGCTGCATCGGGTGCTGGTCGGTTCGACCAATCCGGGCGATGTGGTGCTGGACCCGTTTTTTGGTACGGGCACGACCGGCGCTGTCGCCAAGATGCTGGGCCGCGAGTTCATCGGGATCGAACGCGAGGAAAGTTATCGCAAAGTGGCCGAAAAACGCATCGCCAAGGTTCGCAAATTCGACCGCGAGGCGCTGGAAGTCAGCGCCAGCAAACGCGCCGAGCCGCGCGTGCCGTTCGGCCAGTTGGTCGAACGCGGCATGCTGCGTCCGGGGGAAGAGCTCTATTCCATGAACCAGCGTCACAAGGCCAAGGTCCGCGCTGATGGCACGCTGGTCGGGCAAAATGTCAAAGGCTCGATCCATCAGGTAGGGGCGCATTTGGAGAACGCGCCTTCCTGTAACGGCTGGACCTATTGGTGCTTCAAGCGCGATGGCAAGACCGTTCCCATCGACGTGCTGCGTCAGCAAATCCGGGCTGAAATGCACAACTAAATACCGCCGGTGCCTGTGGCCTGACACAAGGCACTAAGCCTTGCCCCGCCGGTCTTCGGCGGGGTCTTTTGTTTTCATCACATTCTCACTTCTATATGAATTCTGCAAAGCCCGCCGCGCACCGAGGGAGCCTCAGCCATGTCGGACACCACAGCCAGTCAATCCCGCTTCAGCCGGTTTTTCGTCACTCGCCCGGATCCGGTCGACTTGGACAACAAATACACCGAGGCCGCGCTAGAGAGACACAAGCGAGAAGGACTGGAGCTGGCGGTACGCGCACGTTGGATCGCCATGGGGTTGACCGGCATTCTGCTGGTATTCCTGAACCCTCATTGGGAGGTGTTGTGGTACCATTTCATCCTGTTGCTGATCTGCGCCAATGGCTGGTTGATCCGACGGGCGGGGCAGGTCGGGCAGTCGCGGACCGAGTTGCTGCTGATCTTTGTGGACCTTCTAATCATGACGCTGGGGATGATCGTCCCGAACCCATTCAGTGACGATGTGCGCCCGTTGGCGATGCAGTACCGGTTCGACAACTTCCAGTATTTCTTCATCATTCTGGCCGCCGGGACATTGGCTTATTCTTGGCGGACGGTTGTGGCGATCGGGTCCTGGACCGCGATGATGTGGACCGTTGGCTGGATCATTGCATGGTGGGTCGCCACGCCGTTCCCTGGTATCAGCGAGCGCGTTGCCGAAGCATTAGCGGAGTACCCGGATGTAGCTGAGTTGATGGACCCAAACAGTTTTATGCCCTCGCAACGCATTCAGCAGGTGGTTGTTTTTATCATGGTCGCGGTCACGCTGGGCATTTCGATGAGGCGGCTGAATCGCTTGCTGATGACAAACGCCGGGCTTGAGCGGGAACGGGCAAACCTGTCGCGCTATTTCTCGCCCAATGTGGTGGATGAGCTGAGCCAGAATGACGAACCGCTGAAGCAGGTGCGAAAAGAGAGTATTGCGGTTCTGTTTATTGATATCGTGGGCTTTACAAAATACGCGGCGGGTCGTGATCCTTATGAAGTGATCGAGGTGCTGCGCGGGTTTCATGCGCGTATGGAAACTGAAGTGTTTCGCCATCATGGCACGTTGGACAAATATCTGGGCGACGGGTTGATGGCGACCTTTGGCACGCCGGTGCCGACGCCTTTGGATGCCAGCAATGCGGTGGCCTGCGCGCGCGACATGACCCGTGTGATCAATCAATGGAATACTGACAGGCGCCGCGCGGGTGAGCCGGAAATCCATGTGGGTATCGGAGTGCACTATGGGCCGGTGGTTTTGGGCGATATCGGCGCGAACCGGCTGGAATTTGCAGTGATCGGAGACGCGGTCAATGTGGCGGCCAAGCTCGAGGCTTTGACCCGAGTCAAAATGGCTCAGGTGATATTGAGCGACGAGGTTTGCAGCCAGCTTACAATGGAAGGACACAATGCCGCGACCCTGACAGAGGGGTTTGAAAAGCTGCCGGGCCAGACCGTGCGCGGGGTTGAGCACCCCATGGATATCTGGGTGATGCGGGCGCTTCCGCCGATCTGAATTGCATCATAGATGCAAGGCAGATCGTTGGGCCAGGCAGCGCGCGGGCGCGCGCTGCGGTCACGCCCGAGGCAATGGGTTTAGCGATTTGTTGTAGGGTTTCCAGTTGCTGACCTCGGGGTAGTAGTGGCGTCTCCAGGCGCGAACGCGCGGATTCATGACGCGCCGCCAAACGGGCGGGATCATGGCGGCGACGGTCATCACAGGGTAACCGTAAGGCAGTTGCGGGGCAGCATCTTCGGAATGGTGTTGTAAAAGGGGAAAACGGCGATTGGGTTTATAGTGGTGGTCCGAATGCCGTTGCAGATTGATCAGCAGCCAGTTTGACGCTTTTTGTGATGCATTCCAGGAATGCTGCGGCTTGACGTGTTCGTATTTCCCATCGCCCAGATGCTTGCGGGTCAGGCCGTAATGTTCGACATAGTTGACCAACTCCAGCTGCCAGATCGCGACACCGGCCTGAAGCAGGAACAGGGCGACGCCGGACCACCCTCCGACCCCAAGAGCCAGCAGCACCATACCGCCCTGCAACACCCAATAGCGCCAGAAGGGGTTCGAAGCGTCCGTCCATGGGCGGTCTTTCCGCGCCAGCTTGTCGCGCTCGGCCCTGAAGGCCGAGGTCAGGCACTGCCGCAGGACGCGGGGATAAAAGCGGTGAAACCCTTCATTAAAGCGGGCGGTTACTGGGTCTCGAGGGGTGCCGACATAGCGGTGATGCACCAGCAGATGCTCGGACCGGAAATGCGAATACAGGACCATGGCCAGAAGAATATCGCCCAGCCAACGCTCGAACCGGCCTTTTTGATGCATCAGTTCGTGGCTGTAGTTGATCCCGATTGTGCCAGAGATGACACCCATGCCGAAGAACAACCCGATCTTGGACGCCAAGGACAGGTGATCAGTATGAGTGGCAAACCAGATCAGACCGAACAGCGTGATGAACTGCACCGGGACCCAGATATTGGTCAGCAGGATGTACCAGCGCAGGCCTTTGTCAGGGGTGTCGGGGTCCGCGTTGTTCAGCTCCAGCCCGGTCAGCAGGTCCAGTATGGCAAAGGCCCACCAGGTGAAAATCGGCACAAGAAGAACCCACCAGCCACCAAGGGTGGCCGATATCCAAATTATGGGAATCAGCATGAAGGATACCCAGAAGGGCAGCGCTGATTGCCAGCGGGACAGGGTGCCGGATGAAATCATGCGCCAACTCCGAATGACCGCTTCTGGGATGCTCCAGAGGCCTTTTTGAAAAACCTGTTACTGCCCGAGCCAGAGGTCAAGCGCCTTGCGCATCACAGTTGGAAGAACTTTGGGTCGGAACGTGTGTTTGTCCATGATGATCAGGTCATTCGGGGCTAGATCTTCCGGCAGGGGGGCGGTCCAGACGCGCAGAATCAGGTGGAAATGGGTGAAGGTGTGGCGCACCTCGCCGGGCAGTGCCTGCCAATCCGCCGGGAAGGGCGGTGTCTCGGCTGGCGCATCCGACCAATCTGATCCGGGCCAGCCCAACATCCCACCCAGCAGGCCTTTGTCCGGGCGACGCTCAAGCAGCAGCGCGGCATCGTTACGCTGGGCGATATAGACATGGCCATAGCGCGTGGGCTTTGGTTTTTTGGGCGTTTTGCGCGGCAGGTCAGCCTGCGTTCCGGCCTTGCGCGACAGGCAGGGATCGCGCAGCGGGCAAATCCCGCAGGTAGGTGATTTGGGCGTGCAGATCGTGGCCCCCAGATCCATGACAGCCTGCGCGTAGTCTCCGGGTCGTACGTCAGGTGTCAGCGTTGCGGCTTTGTTCTTTAGCGCAGGTTTCGAGCCGGGCAGCGGGTCGTGAATGTTGTAGAGCCGGGCCATGACGCGTTCGACATTCCCATCCAGCACGGTTTCGGGGCGGTCAAAGGCGATGGCCGAGATTGCGGCGGCGGTATAAGGGCCGATGCCGGGCAAGGCCAGCAACGTGTCATAGGTGTCTGGGAAGATGCCGTCGTGATCTTCAGCCACCGCTCGCGCGCATTTCAGCAGGTTGCGGGCGCGGGCGTAGTAGCCCAGCCCGGCCCATTCGCCCATGACCTGATCATCGGGGGCCGCGGCCAGCGCCTGCACCGTGGGCCAGCGCGTCGTGAACCGCATGAAATAGTCACGCACGGCGGCCACGGTGGTCTGCTGCAGCATCACCTCAGACAGCCAGACGCGATAGGGGTCGGGCCGCACTCCGGCGGCGCGGTCAGCGGGGCTGACGCGCCACGGCATCTTGCGGGCGTGGCGGTCGTACCAGGCCAGCAATTCGTTGCTGACGTCAAATTCGCCTGTGTCACGCAATTTTTAATCATCTCCCTGTCGGGTTTCGCTGGCGCCCGGTGTCCTGCCCTCTACAATAGTGGCGCAGGAGTTGGAAACCAGATGCAGCGCAGACGTTCTTCGACCCGCGGGTTCAAACGCACCGCGACATTGCTGAGCGATCAGATCAGACGCGCCGGTGAAAGCCGGGGCTTTGCCGTGTCGCGCCTGTTGACCCATTGGGCCGAGATCGTGGGGCAGGACATGGCTGCCATCGCGCGCCCTGTGAACGTGGGCTATGGCAAAGGCGGCATGGGGGCGACGCTAACCGTGCTGACCACCGGCCCGCAAGCCCCGATGCTTGAGATGCAAAAGGAACAGCTGCGCGGTAAAGTGAACGCGGTTTATGGCTATAACGCCATCAGCCGGGTGCGCATCACCCAGACCGCTCCGACAGGATTTGCCGAGGGGCAGGCCAGTTTCGATCACAAACCGAAAGTGGTGAAACCCACACTGAAACCGGAAATCGCGGCCGAGGCGGACCGGGCAGCGCAAGACGTCCATGATGGCGACCTGCGTGCAGCCCTTGAACGTCTGGGTCGTAACGTTCTATCCAAACAAAAACGCTGAGAAAGGGCTGATACATGAGCCGTATTGCAACCGGAATTTGCGCGGCCGTCGCCATTGCCGCAGGCAGCTTTTTGCTGTCGTCACCAAACGCGTCATTTTCGCTGATCGGCAGCGCCAAGGCGCAAGAGGCCGAGCTGGACACCTCGACCATCGTCGAGATGACCCTGGGGGCCGAGGACGCGCCGGTCGAGATCATCGAATATGCCTCGTACACCTGTCCGCATTGCGCGAATTTCCACAAAGGGCCGTACAAGCAACTCAAGAAGGATTTCATCGACACCGGCAAGGTCAAGTTTGTCTACCGCGAGGTGTATTTCGACCGCTACGGCCTGTGGGCGTCGATGGTGGCGCGCTGTGCGGGTCCTGACAAGTTCTTTGGCATCTCGGATCTGATCTATGAAGGCCAGTCCGAGTGGACCCGCGCGGGTGGCCCGGCTGAGATCGTGGATGAACTGCGCAAGATCGGGCGTCTGGCCGGGATCGACAATGACCAGCTTGAAGCCTGTCTTCAGGATGGCGATCGTGCCCGCACATTGGTGGCCTGGTACCAGGAAAACGCCGAGCGTGACGGCATTCAGGCCACTCCGTCGTTTATCGTGAACGGCAAAGCGGTCGAGAACCAGTCCTATGACGCGTTCAAGAAGCTGATCGAAGACGAGCTGGGCAGCTAAGCCTGTATGGCGACCGGCCCTTTTGGGCTGGTCGATTTTTAGGGCGATGGGGCAACTTGCAAGAGCATTTGTTTGACCCTGTCGCTGTCCGCGACCTTTAGGCGAACGGGTAGGGTGATGACCTTGCTGCGGAACGCCGCGGGCAGGCGGACGGCGTCTTTCTCGGTCGTGACCATCTGTGCACCGAGCAGGCGCGCCTCATTTTCCAACCGGGTCATCAACGCCGGGGTCAGTGGCTGGTGATCGTCCAGTGCTTCGGCCCGCAACAGGGTTGCGCCTTGCTGGCGCAGGGTTGCAAAGAACTTCTCCGGGTGGCCGATCCCGGCAAAGGCCAGAACCGGCGTGTCGGCCCAGTCCATCCCGGTTTGCAGCGCCTCGACCACACCCGTGGCGTGGGGAACGGTCAGCTTCAGCCCCCATCTGTTGGTGAATTCGGTCTGCGCGGCGGCATCCCCTAGTGACAGGACGAGATCGGCACGTTTCAGGCCCACATCGACCGGTTCGCGCAACGGTCCGGCAGGCAGGCACAACCCGTTGCCGAACCCGCGCTGGGCATCCACCACGATGACCGAGAAATCCTTGGCGACCGAGGGGTTTTGAAACCCGTCATCCAGCACGATCACCGTCGCTCCGGCCTCGACGGCGGCTTTGGCCCCGGCGGCGCGGTCCTTTGCCACCCAGACATCGGCAAAGGCGGCCAGCAACAGCGGCTCGTCCCCGACCTCGGCTGCGGTATGCTTGCCCGGATCAACGCGCACCGGCCCGTCCAGCGATCCGCCATGGCCGCGTGTGACCACATGGGTCTGATGCCACGCATCGCGCAACTGTTCGATCATCCAGATCACGGTGGGGGTCTTCCCGGTGCCGCCCGCATTCAGGTTGCCAACGCAGATCACTGGTACGCCGGGTGTTAGACCCGGCTGGGCCGCAACGCGCCGGGCGGTTGCGACCGCGTAAAGTCCCCCAAGCGGAGCTAGAAGTCGTGCCCGGATTGCCAATCGGTCAGGTGCGGTGTGCCAGAAATCAGGTGCCTGCATGATCTGATCCCCGCCGATCCAATGTGTCCTGCACCAATTCGATCAGGCGATCCGCCTGCGGTGCGCCCTCGGTTACGACCTGCCATCCGGCCAGCGCCATATCGGCGGCGCGGTCCGGGGCCAGGCTTTCCACAACAGCGTCGCCCAGTTCGGTTGCACTTCTGACCACTCTTGCGGCACCCACCCGGTCAAGTTGATCGTATATCTGTTGGTGTTGATGTACAAACGGGCCGTGAATAACCGCCGAGCCCAGGGCAGTCGCAATCAACGGATCCTGCCCGCCTGACCCCCGCTCTAGCGTGCTGCCGATGAAGGTCACGGCCGAAACGCGCTGCCAGAGACCCAAAGCTTCGGCATCCGAGGACAGGATCACCTGCGTGTTGTCCTCGATTGTTCCGCCTTCATCCCAGTTGACGCAGCGCAGGTCCATCGCCTCAAGCCGTCGGTGCAGCGGGGCTGCCTCGTAGATATCCGCGACATGCAGCACAAGGGCCAGCCTGGGCAGCATTCGGGTCGCTTGCCTATGGGCGCTGAGAACCGAGATGAATTCCTTGTCCTGCACCCAGGAAGCCAGCCACACGGGGCGACCAGACAGGGCATGCGTCATCTCGATCAACTCATCCTCAGGCCAGGGGCGGGGGTTGGGGCTGACCAGAAGGGGCGGAGCTGTGCCCACTTTCGAGGACGAGATACCCAGCCGGCGGATTTGCCGGGCGGCTTCGTTATTCGTGGTTAGGATGGAGGTGAAACTGTCGAAGGTCAGTCGGGTCAGGTCTGGCAGCCAGCGTCCACCCGGTGCGATGTTGAAGTGATATGCGGCTTCGGCAAGGATCAGAGGGATGCCCCTTTCCTGCGCCCGCGTGATCAGGTTGGGCATCAGCCCGCCGCCAATCCAAAGGCCGATATCTGGGCGCCAATGCTCTAGAAAGGCGCGCGCGGCGCCGGTCTGTTCGGATGGCAGGTTGATCAGGGGAAAGTCGCCCGACGGCCAGCGAGACAGATCTGCATCCGGCGGGGCCGTCAACAGGATCGACAGATCGGGTCGGACCTGTTGCAGGCGTTGACAAAAATCAACCACTGCCCGCTGCCGATCCCGTGCGCCGATATGTATCCAGATCAATTCACCCCCGGGGCGTGGGGCGTAGGCGGTGTCTCCTGCGCTGGACACCCCCCAAGACAGGACGCGATAGGCCGTCAAGCTCATCGAGCGCGTCTTGGTCATGACCAGGGTCCGGTGCTTTCCGGCTCCAGCATGTTGGTTATACGGCTGTGCAAGGCGGCCCCTGCAGCGACGACCCCATTTAGGCGGGGATGCGGGTTGTTGAAGCGCAGCGGCCCGCCCAATCGGTCGGAACACACTCCGCCCGCTTCGCGGATGATCAGATCACCGGCGGCGATATCCCATTCCCAGCTTGGGCGCAGCGTCAGCATCCCGTCGAACCGCCCTTGCGCAACCGTAGCCATGCGATAAGCCAGCGACGGGCGGTAGTTGCGCTGAAAGCCGGGAATTGTGCCATTGCGCCAATGGCTGGCGTCCATATTTGGTCTGGCTGCCAGAACTTCAGCGCTGTTCAGATCGTCGATGCCAGACACGCGTATTGCGGTGCCGTTTAGCGTTGCTCCCTGCCCTTTGGCTGCCGCAAAAAGCAGGTCGCGGCGGGGTAAGTATATAACAGCTGCCGTAACTTCTTGGCCTTCTGTAACGGCTAGCGAATGTGCCCAGGTCCGCGAGCCTTCGGCAAAGCTGCGCGTGCCGTCGATGGGGTCGATGATGAACACCCGGTCTTTTGTAAGCCGCGCTTGGGAATCCTCGGTCTCTTCGCTGAGCCAGCCATAGCCGGGCCGGGCAGCAGGCAGCTTCTGCTCCAGCATCGCGTTCACCGCCAGATCGGCTTCGGTCACCGGGCCCGCGCCGCCGGGTTTGTCCCAGCGCTGGGCCGTGGTGCCCGAATAGCGGGTAGCGATCTTTCCGGCCTCCAATGCGGCGTCGATCAGCAGGGGCAGGTCAGTTGCCGGCAAGTGTCATCCCTTCGATCAGCAACGACGGCACCACGCGCGACAGATAGGGGCGGGCGTCATTGGCCGGAACGATCCGTTTCAACATGTCGCGCAGATTGCCCGCAATGGTGCATTCGTTGACCGGATAGGTGATCTCGCCATTTTCGACCCAAAAGCCTGATGCGCCGCGGGAATAGTCGCCTGTATTGGGGTTGATGGTTGACCCGATCATCGACGTCACCAAAAGCCCGGTTCCCATATCGCGCAGCAGGTCAGCCCTGCTTTGATCACCCTGCGTCAGGCTCAGGTTCCAGTTGCTGGGAGACGGGGGCCCCGAGACCCCGCGAGCAGCGTTACCCGTCGAGGTCATGTCCAACTTGCGCGCACTGGCCAGATCCAAGGTCCACCCGGTCAGAACGCCGTTTTCGACAATCGCCCGGCGTCGGGTTGGCAGGCCTTCGGCGTCAAACGGGCGGGATCCGGCAATGCGCGGGCGATGCGGGTCTTCGATCAGCGATATACGCTCGGGCAGAACCTGTTCGCCGAGACAATCCGACAGCCAGGATGCGCCGCGCGCAATGGCTGCGCCGTTGCTGGCCCCCAGCAAATGCCCGATCAGCGAGGACGAGATGCGCTCGTCAAACAGAACCGGAAAGGTGCCGGTGGTTGGTTTCCGTGCACCCACTTGCTGAACCGCACGCTCCCCGGCGGTGCGGCCGATCTCGTCGGGTGCGCGCAGATCGGTCTGAAAGGTGCGGCTGTCACCATCATAGTCCCGCTCCATCCCGGTGCCTTCGCCCGAGATCGCCACGCAGGATGTTGACCGGCTGGACCGAGTATAACCGCCGGAAAATCCATTGCTGGCTGCCAAATGCACCCGGTGCGTCCCATAGGCCGCCGCCGCATCCGAGACCTGAGACACCCCGTCAACAGCCAGCGCCGCAGCCTCGGCGGCCAATGCGTCCTGCAACAGGGCTTCGGCCGTGGGTTCGGGGGTGGGATCAAACAGCTCCAGCGCCTGCATGTCCCAGGTTTTGGCAAGCTGGTCTGGGTCGGCGAGGCCGGTAAAGGGGTCCTCGGGGGCTTCACCCGCCATGGCGACAGCACGTTCGGCCATTGCCGTCAGGGTCTCGGGGCGGCTGTCCGAGCTGGATACGATCGCCTGTCGCTTGCCCAGAAACACACGTAATCCAAGATCGGTACCTTCCGACCGTTCGGCGTGTTCCAACGCCCCGGCGCGCACCTCGACCGACACGGAGGAGCCGTCCAATATAATGGCATCGGCAGCCTCGGCCCCCGCTTTGCGGGCCGCATCCAGCAGGTTCTGGCTGATTTCTTCAAGTGCGCGGGTCATGGGGCCTCCGGGTGTGGTTGTATTGGACCTAGCCCCGGACCGGGCGTCCCGCAAGGCCCCCAATGCCATTGGGCACAACGAAGTTGCGTGAACGCAGGGCGCATTTCAGGGCAATGGAAAATCGTCACCGGGTTCGAACCGGAAAGGACGTCAGAGGGCAGGTGATGACCACCCTCTGACAGTGCAGGTCACTTGATGCGCTGACCATTGGCCAGAATTTGGCCATCCTCGGTGAATTCGATCTTGGAATTCAGCGTATCGGGTTCTTCGCCAGGAACGGCCATCAGACCCATCATCATCCGTGCGCCCAGGGCATCGCTTTCCGCAACCAATCCCATGCTGATCAGCGTGTCGATCAACTTATTGGCCCCGACCAGTTGCAATGTAGTGCTGCCGACAGGTGTGGGCAGGCCGCCCAGTTCTTGCGTATTGGTGTTGTCGAAGGTGAAGTCGCCCTCACCGGTCAGTTTTGCACCGACCAGAGACACCAGCAGCTCGTTGATCTTCAGCGAATGCAACTCACCCGGCGCGTCTTCGGACAAGGCCAGCGACTCGACTGCCTCGGGGTCGAAGAAATCTGTCAGGATTTTTGCAGTGCCCGCCGTATCCAAAGCAATGGTGGCTGGATCTCGCGGCAGCGCACCTGCGGGGTCAAAAATGCTCCACAACACGTCCGACATGGTGAAATCGGTCAGGTTGAAGGCAAAGCCGAACGGTTGAATTTCTTCGGATTTCTGCACCGGGAATTCGAATTTCAACCCGGCATTGGCCATCGCAATCTCGATCGGGAAAGGCAGGTCTGCCGTGGTCACTGCCAGTTTGGTGCTGTTCTGCTCCAGATCATAGGCCAGACGCTGCGCGTCAAAGCTGGCCCCGAACCGCCCCCCCTCAGAGGAACTGCTCATGTCAAAGCTTTCTCCGTCCGAGGTGCCCGCGATGGCCGTTTTGCCGGAGGCATAGGTAAACAGCCCCGAGAATTCGAAACCATTTTGGTAAAAGGCCAGAGGGTCCGAGACATCGAAATTCGACGGAATGACGTTGGTGCCTTCAAACGCAAGCTGTTCCAACTTGCCGTCGATCTTGCCGGTATCGTCGTTTTCAGGGTCGTCGAAGGCCAGATCATAGCTGAGTGCGCTGGCGGTGAAGGTCTGGTCTATATCGCGGTTTTCACCGATCTTCATGCGTGAACTGCCTGCCAGATTGGCTAGCTGTACGGCCACACCCAAAACGTCGCTGGGCAGAGTTTCATCATTGGCCGTTATCTCGTCCAGCGTGATCCCCAGCGTGTCGGCGGTGTAGTCATAGGTCATCTCATCCGGGCTGCCCGACACGACCATGTTCAGACCTTTGTGGGTGTATAGGATCTTGGCCGAGAACGCCTCGCCCTCACCCTCACCCGAGACAGTCATCGGCAGAGTTTCGGGCAGGGAAATGCTGACGGTTCCATCGCCGTTTTCGGTCAGCGTCATCTGCGGGACCTGCATTTTAAAACTGCTGTCCTCTTCGGGCAGAACCATGTTTAGGTTCATGTCCGTGATGCTAAGTACATTGCCATTGGCTGATTGCTGCGCCTCGACCGTGTAGCCCATCTGGGACAGATAGCTTTGCCAGTCGTTCCACACATCCTGTGCAGTAACATCGGCAAACGCGCCTTGGGAAATGACGGCATAGGCCAAAACAGCGCCGCTGCTGCGGCGAAGGAAAACGGACATTACAAGAACCCTTCTTGATCAATTTTGCGGGCATCGTCGTGCCTGTGGCGTCGGGCGTCAAGGGGCAAGGGCTGGACCCTTTCCCCGTTAGCGAGGTAGAGGTTTACACAATCTCAAAACAACGGAGGTACAGGGTCCACATGCAAGGAAAAACCGTACTGATAACTGGGGCCAGTCGCGGCATCGGGGCCGAAGCAGGGCGCGTTTTTGCCGCGGCCGGGGCGAATGTCGCCCTTGTTGCGCGCAACCGGGACCAGATCGATGCTCTGGCGGCTTCGCTGGGGGAGAATGCGATTGCGTTGCAATGTGACGTCAGCGATTTTGCACAGGTCGAACAGGCCGTAGCCGATTGCGTGGACCGCTTTGGCGGGCTGGACGTGCTGATCGGCAATGCGGGTGTGATTGATCCGATCTTTCATCTGTCGAATGCCGATGTCGAGGCTTGGGGTAAGGCGATCGATATTAACCTCAAGGGCGTTTTCTACGGGATGCGCGCCGCGTTGCCGATTATGCGGGCAGCCGGTGGAGGGACGGTGATCACCATCTCGTCCGGCGCGGCCTCGAACGCGATTGAGGCGTGGAGCCACTATTGCGCCTCCAAGGCCGGGGCGAAGATGCTGACCGAGTGTTTGCATCTTGAGGAATCTATTCACGGCATCCGCGCGATGGGGCTATCTCCGGGTACTGTGGCCACGGATATGCAGCGCGTGATCAAGGCCAGCGGCATCAACGCCGTCAGCCAGTTGGAGTGGAGCGATCACATCCCCGCCGATTGGCCCGCGCGCGCGTTGCTATGGATGTGCACCAAGGACGCCGATGAGTTTCTGGGTGATGAGATATCGCTACGCCGCGAGGATATTCGACAACGGGTAGGTCTGACGTGATTGAGTTAAGTAAGGCGGACGGGCTTTGGACCGTTACGCTGAACAACCCCGGAAAGGCCAATGCGCTGACCGGGGCAATGCTGACCGAACTTTGTGAAATTGCCGAAGCCGCGACAGAGGCACGCGCCTTGATCCTGACCGGTGCGGGCAAGGTGTTCAGCGCTGGTGCCGATCTGGATGAGGCGCGGGCAGGGCTGGCAACCTCGGATTTGTGGGAACGTCTGTCCGGAGCCATTGCAGCGCTGCCATGCCTGACCGTGGCGGCCCTGAACGGGACGCTGGCAGGCGGGGCCAACGGGATGGTTCTGGCCTGTGACATCCGCATTGCCGTGCCTACGGCCAAGTTTTTCTACCCGGTCATGAAGCTGGGATTTTTGCCTCAACCCTCTGATCCGAGTCGTATGGCGGCGCTGATCGGGCCGTCTCGGACCAAGATGATCTTGATGGCCGGGCAAAAGATCGCAGCGGATGAAGCCTTTGCTTTCGGTCTGGTCGACCGTGTGGTTGAACCTGACGTATTGATGCAGACGGCGCGGGATCTGGTGGTAGATAGCCTGAGCGCCGATCCGAAAATCGCGGCTGGAATTGCCGAGCTTTGCCCATGAGATTATCTGCCATCCGTCTTCGGGTCGCGGACCCTGAACGCCTGTCCGCGTTCTACACTGGGCTTTTGGGCATGCGCGCGCAAGAACAGGGGGTGAGCCTGCGTCTGGGATATGCGGGCGAAGATGCCGATCTGCTGCTGATGCCCGGCGGTGGGGGTTATAGCCACGACCAAGGGCAGCGCTATTGGAAGATTGGCATTACCCTTCCCGACGTCGATCTGGCAGCAGCCTATCTGCGGCGACAGGGGGTTGAGGTCTCGACCCCTCGGCAGTTTCTGGACATCGGCTATATGTGCCACCTGACCGACCCCGAGGGGTTTGTCATCGAACTGCTGCAACATGATTTTGAGGGCAACCGCTCGGACAACGCGGCGGACCCCAGTGATCCTTTTGCGCAGGCCCGGATCGGTCAGATCACCCTGCGCACAGGCGATATCGGGGCCGAGGACAGGTTCTGCCGCGCGCAGGGCATGCGCCTTTTGTCGATGCAGGATGTTGCCCAGTATGGGTTCGATCTGCATTTCTATGCCTTCACCGACGAAACGCCCCCGGATGCCGATCCGTGGGCCGTGGCGAACCGGGAATGGCTGTGGAAACGCCCCTACACGACCTTGGAATTCCAGAACGTGGCAGGTGCGCAATTCGCGCCCGCGCCGGATTATCGCGGGATCGAGGTCGAAGGGCTACCCGCCCCTATCCACGATGCGTTTGGGGATCGCGTCTGGCCGGGTTGATCAACGCCCCCGCCGCTTGCCCGGAACTTTTGAGCGAAAGTCGGGCGGGCGTTTACGCACCCAGTTCAGGAACTTCTCAATTCGAGGGTGGGTGCGCAGGGCCTCGACCGTGTTGAAATTGCGGGCCAGTTCGGCTTCGGACAGGGTGGCGTGGATCTCTTTGTGGCAGATCACGTGCAGTAAAACCGTGGGCCCGCCCTTGCCCCCTTTGAGTTTTGGGATCAGATGGTGCAGGCTTCCGCCCCCGTCAGGAATGGGGCGGTCACATAGTGGGCAGATGGGGTCGCGGTCGGACATGGGGCAGACTGTGCCTCGGAGCGAGTGAAAGGCAAGAGGACAGCAATGGCAAACGCAGTTGTAATCGGGGCCGGGCCTGCGGGTCTGATGGCGGCAGAGCAGCTTGCCGCAGCAGGTCACGACGTGTTGGTGGCCGAGGCCAAGCCTTCGGTCGCGCGCAAGTTTCTGATGGCAGGCAAATCCGGCTTGAACCTGACCAAGGATGAGACGTTCGAGAATTTGATGCCCGCATATGGCGCGGCCGATTGGCTGCGTCCGATCGTGGCCGAGTTCGACGCCGTCGCAGTGCAGGGCTGGGCACGAGGGTTGGGGCAAGAGCTGTTCACCGGTTCGACCGGGCGGGTGTTTCCCTGCGCGATGAAAGCCTCGCCGCTGTTGCGGGGCTGGTTGCGGCGGTTGGACGAGACGGGTGTGCAGATCAGAACCCGCTGGCGTTGGTTGGGCTGGGACGGCGACGCGTTGCGCTTTGATACGTCTGAGGGGCCTCAGGTTATCAAACCCGACGCGACCGTGCTGGCGCTGGGCGGGGCCAGTTGGGCGCGGCTAGGATCAGATGGGCAATGGGCGAAAATGCTAGCAGAGAAAGGCGTGGCGCTGGCCCCGTTCGAACCGGCGAACTCTGCTCTGTCGGTGGCGTGGAGCCCTCATATGCAGCCGCACTTCGGCAACGCACTGAAATCGGTGCGCTGGATTGCCGGAGAGTTGCACAGCAGGGGTGAGGCCACGATCTCTGCCACCGGGCTGGAAGGCGGCGGGCTGTATTCGCTGACTCCGGCGCTGCGTAGGGGGGTGGATCTTTATGTCGATCTGGTGCCCGATCTGGATGCGAAAGCTCTGCAGGCGAGGTTTGAGGCAAAAAGCGCGAAAACCACGCTGTCTCAATGGCTGAAAAAGGCTCTGAAACTGCCGCCGCAGAAAATCGCGTTGTTTCATGAGATGTTCAAGCAAGCAGGTGTGCCGCAAGGGCACGAAGCGGCGTCGCTCAAACACCTACCCATCCTTGGCGCGCAGTTGCGCCCGATGGACGAGGCGATCTCAACCGCAGGTGGGGTTCAGCGAGGCGCCATGGATGACCACCTGATGCTAACGGCCAAACCCGGCGTGTTCTGCGCGGGTGAGATGCTGGATTGGGAGGCCCCGACGGGGGGATATCTTCTGACCGCGTGCCTCGCCACAGGGTGCTGGGCCGGGCGTGGGGCCGTGCAGTGGTTGGCGCGCTAACGCGACCGGGCCAGCATTGCCAGGCGGATCATGGCGCGTTCCACCAATGCCATGGCGGGTGCGGTTTGACCGGCGGACCGCAAGGACAGGTCCGTATCGGTCAGAACGGTCAGCGCGGTTTGCAGCTTTGGCGCGCCCCATCCCTGCGCCTGCCGCAGAATCCGGTCGCGCCGTTTGCCATAGACCGGCGGACGCAGCTTGCCGATACCCTGCGCCGCCCCACCAGGGTCGGACGCACAGGCGTAAAGCGTACGAAAATGCCGGGTGGCCCCAATGCACAAAGTCACCGCATTGGTGCCCTGCGATTGCAAGCGGCGGATCAGCGGACCGATTTCGCCTGCACGGCCCTCGGCCACCACGTTCAGAACGTCATCCAACCCGGCCTCGGTCGAGCGTGGGGCGCAAGCTTCAATATCCTCGATGGTCAGGTCCGAACTGTCTCCGCGCTTGTATAGGGACAGCTTTTCAATGGTTTGCGCAAAGTCACCGGGGCTGATTCCGGCTGCAAGTTCGGTTATCGCCGACATGGAATCGGACGGGATGTTCTTCAACCCGGCCGTGGACAGAACCCGTTCGACCTCGGCCCGCGATGGTGGATCGTCGTAGATGCCGACCGCATAGGCAGAAGGGTGCGCTTCAAAGGCCTTGCGGATTTTCGAGCTGGGTTTCAACTGCCCGGCGGTGACGATGATCTGAGCGTCGCCAGGCGCCCAATCCTCGAAGGCTGCAAGGATCGCAGGGGCGGCCACGTCGGTGGTGTCCTCGACAAACACGGCGCGTGGGCCGGGAAAGAACCCGACGGCTTTTACTGCATCCAGCAACAGGGCCGGGTCGCCGCGCAGATCGCTGCCGGGCATCCGCGTCAAGCGCATCTCTTCTTCGGCATTTGCGCCCAGAAGGGCCGCCAGAACCTGCTGGCGCTTCAACGCCACACGCATCGCATCCGAGCCGTATATCAGCAACCCAAGCTTGTCGGCGTCAGGCCGCGCAAAATACCCCTCAGCCTCGCGTGGGCTGAGCTTCATGTGCCAAGTCCCGGGACGGTGTAAAGCTCGGTTACGATCTGGTCCGACAGAATCACCATCAGCCGCTGCATCGCATCCCGCTCGTCCGCCAGAGTCGACACGGTCGAACCGGCTGCGGAATAGCCGACGAAATTGTTCACCCGGCCCGAGGCCAAAATCTGCCCGGTCTCATTCGACCGCAGCGCGTAGGTCGCGGTGCCTTCGATATTCAGACGGTTGGTCTCGTTGGTCTGGGTGATCGCGGCAGAACGAACTACAGTCGAGACATCGACATCAAGATTATAGGCGTTACCCGAATTTGCACTGCGGCCCAGCCGTTGTTCCAGATTCTGGACCAGCAGAAAACTGTTGGTTGAATTCGGCGCCGATACTGTGACACGCCCGTCCAGAGCCGCGCCAGCGCCACCGGGGGCATAGACCGGTTCAAAGCCGCAGGCAGCGAGTGCCAGCGGCAGCATCAACAGGGTTCTGCGGTCAAACAACGACATTCACGATCCGGCCCGGTACAACGATCACCTTTTTCGGCGCATTGCCATCCAGCGCCTTTTGCACAGCTTCGGTGCTGAGCGCGATTTTTTCAACCTCGGCCTTGTCCATTTCCAGCGGAACGTTGATTTCCGCGCGGCGCTTGCCGTTGATCTGAATGGGCAGGGTGACAGTATCGTCGACCAGCATCGCCTCATCTGCGACGGGCCACGCGGCGGTGGCAACCAGCCCCTCACCGCCCAGCAATTGCCACAGCTCTTCTGACAGGTGCGGGGTCATCGGGGACATCAGCTGCGCCAGTGTTTTGGCCGCCTGACGTTTGGCAGCTGCGCCCGCCTTGGATTTCGCAAGTGTATTGGTAAAGGCGTAAAGCTTGGCGATCGAGGCATTGAAACCAAAGGATTCGACCCCGCCTGACACATCATGAATGGCTTTGTGCATTTCACGCAGCAGGGTTTCATCCTCGGCATTGGCGGGCGCATCGGATTCGGCGATCTCAGTGGCGATGCGATGCACGCGGCTGAGGTGCTTAAAGGCGGCCTCGGCCCCGGATGCGGTCCATTCCACGTCGCGTTCGGGCGGCGAATCGGACAGCACAAACCAGCGCGCGGTATCTGCGCCAAAGGCCGAGATGATGCTGACCGGATCCACCACATTCTTCTTAGATTTGGACATTTTGGCCGAAGGGATGATCTCGACCAAACGACTCGGATCCTTCATTTTAGCGACGGCTGCATTTTCGCCGAAAGAGATTCCGTTATCGTAGTCTTGTTTTAGAACGCCGCAATAAAGCTCGCCCCAGTGCCCAACGATTACATCTTCTGGCAGGTGATATTTGGTAAATTTCTTACCGCGCAGAATCTCGTTCGGATCGCTATCAGGCACTACGTCTACAGTTGAGTAGATCTCATGCGTGACCATGCCTTGGGTAAACAGGGCGTTGAACGGCTCGATGGCTTTCTTCGGCAGGTGGCCGGTGATCTGCATGGCCCGCGCAAAGAAGCGCGAATAGAGCAGGTGCAGAATCGCATGTTCGATGCCGCCGATATACTGATCCACGTTCATCCAGTATTCGGCCTCGGCCAGATCGGTCGGGGTTTCGGCACGAGGCGCGGTGAAACGGGCGAAATACCACGACGAATCGACGAACGTGTCCATAGTGTCGGTTTCACGCTTGGCCGGGGCCCCGCATTTCGGGCATTCGCAGTCGCGCCAGGTCGGGTGACGATCCAGCGGGTTGCCGGGCTTGTCGAATGTCACATCGTCGGGCAGGCGAACTGGTAGGTTCTCTTTCTTTTCGGGCACCACACCACAGGAATCACAATGCACCACGGGAATCGGGCAGCCCCAGTAGCGCTGGCGGCTCAGACCCCAGTCGCGCAGGCGATATTTGGTGACACCTTCGCCCCAGCCCGCCTTTTCGGCGAAATCGACGGTGGTGTTGATGGCCTCATCACCCGTCGCCTCAGTGAGGCCGGCGAAGTGATTCACCCAGCGGACTTTCTCGGTTTTCGGCGGAACGAAAGCGATCTTGTCCACCGGGGTGTCATCGTCCAGAGCAAAGAACGTATCGACCACCGGCAGACCGTATTTGCGGCAAAAGTCCAAATCACGCTGGTCATGGGCTGGGCAGGCAAAGATTGCGCCGGTGCCGTAATCCATCAGGATGAAGTTCGCGATCCAGACCGGCAGTTCCCAATTCGGGTCCAGCGGGTGTTTGACGGTGATGCCAGTGTCATAGCCCAGCTTTTCTGCTGTCTCGATCGCCTCTTCGGTGGTGCCGCCCTTGCGGCATTCGGCTACGAATTCAGCGACTTCGGCGTTTTCAGCCTCCAACTGCTTGGCAATCGGGTGGTCAGGCGAGATACCCACAAAAGACGCGCCCATCAGCGTATCGGGGCGGGTTGTGTAGACGGTGATCGGCTCGGCCCCATCGGTGCGTTCAAAGCTGAACTGCAGGCCGCGCGACTTGCCGATCCAGTTTTCCTGCATCAACCGCACCTTGGCGGGCCAGTTTTCCAGTGTGTCCAGCGCGCCGAGCAGTTCTTCGGAATAGTCGCTGATCTTAAAGAACCACTGGGTCAGTTCACGCCGCTCGACCAGAGCGCCCGAGCGCCAGCCGCGCCCGTTTTCCACCTGTTCATTGGCCAGAACAGTCATGTCGACTGGGTCCCAGTTCACCACGGCGTTCTTGCGATAGACCAGCCCGGCCTCAAGCATATCCAGAAACAACGCTTGTTGCTGGCCGTAATATTCCGGGTCACAAGTGGCGAATTCGCGCGACCAGTCGATCGACAGGCCAAGCGGTTTCATTTGCCCTCGCATGTCGGCGATGTTGCCGTAGGTCCAGTCTTTGGGATGGCCGCCGATAGCCATCGCAGCGTTCTCGGCAGGCATCCCGAATGCGTCCCAGCCCATTGGATGCAGCACGTTGTGCCCAGTCGCCAGTTTGTGCCGCGCGATCACGTCGCCCATCGTGTAGTTGCGTACGTGTCCCATATGGATTCGGCCAGACGGGTAGGGGAACATCTCAAGCACGTAGTATTTCGGCTTGTCCGCCTTGTGATTAGCGGCAAAGATTCCGGCCTTGTCCCAGGCCTCTTGCCATTTTGCTTCGATTTCGTTGGCCGAGTAGCGCGACATCGTGCGGTCCTTCGTGAATGAAAACGCCGGGACAGAGCCCGGCGTGGTAATATTGTGATTTGCAGCGGGTGGCTAGAGCTTGTTGTCCGCAATCCGCAACTGACGGGCCCGCGACAGGATTGCATCTTCAACCGCGCGCGTGGTTGCAGCGCTGACAGGAGCGCCTCCGCTGGTTTGAAGCGATACCGAAAGCGAACGCGCCGCGAGGGCCGGATCACTGATATGCACTGTGGCGCGATATTGACGACCACCACCCGGAGGTGTGCCGTAACCCGTTACGATTACACCGGTAAAGGGGTCCACCTCTTCGACAGGTAAGAAGTTCAGAATGTCCAGAGACGCCGACCACAGGTAGCGATTCACATTGGTGACCTGCTCGGCATCAGCGGTATCGAACACATCCCAGATCGTCGAGCGATTCGGGTCGTTCAATTCGCGCTCGGAAGAGCTGGTGCCATCCGACGTCAGCTGCAGGTTTGGATTCGGTGGTTCAGAGTTGCCCAACCCGCAAGATGAGACCAGGGTGGTCACAAGGATCAAACCGAAAATCGTCTGCGGGCGCATCGTCGAAGGGTCCTGTATCATTGGGTCTCACTCGTTCAGAGATACTCCTAGACAAGGTCAGGTGCCGCAACAAGTCTATTCTTGTCACTTTAGGGTGGGATTGGCGGTGTGACAGGACGGGTAACCGACTGTGGCATCCTTGCACCAATCCGTAGCCAATGCGGCGCGAGGCTTTATGCCAAGCTTGCGCGAAGGGGGTAAAAAGAGCGAAACGGTTCCCGTGCTGAGACACGTGCAACGACATGTGTCGAGTAGAAAAACTTTGAAACCGAGGGAAACAAGATGAAAAAAGTTCTCTTCGCATCGACCGCTCTGCTGGCAACCGCAAGCATGGCGTCGGCCGAAATCAAATTCAGCGGCTACGGCCGCTTCGGTATTGGGTACCTGGAAGATCGTTCCGGTGCCGTGACCAACATCACCGTCACCACCACCGCATCTGGTGCAATCAATGTTGGCACCGGCACTGCCGTTGTTGACACCGACGACGTGATCCTGATCTCGCGTTTCCGTCTGAACATCGACGGCATCGTTGAAACCGATGGCGGCGTTGAGTTCTCGGCTCGTGTTCGTCTGCAAGCTGACGAAAACGCCGGTAACGGCGAAGCTGGCGAAGCTCAGCTGAGTGGTGCACGCTTCACCGTTCAGTACGGTGGTCTGCGTGTTGACGCGGGCAACGTATCGGGCGCCTTCGACAACTTGGCAAACTACTACGGTAACGAGCCTGGTCTGGAAAACTTCATCGGCCAGTACTCGGGCGTGAACTATGACTTCCTGGCCTTCTCGTCGACCGGCGCAGGTTCGAACGCTGTGTTCTTCCAGTATGCTGTTGGTGACTTCGCGTTCGGCGCGTCTTACGACCAGCTGACCGGTGGTCTGAATGGCGAAGCGATTGATCTGGACCGCTGGGACATCAGCGCGACCTACACCTTCAACAACATCACCGCGGCGATCGCTTATGGTCAAACCGACGCTGGTGACCTCGGCCTCGAAGATCCGAGCCTGCTGGTTCTGACCCTGGGTGCTGACTTCGGCGACTTCTCGGGTACCGTGTTCATCGCTGACGATAAAACCGAAATCGACGCAACCGACGGCACTGCATGGGGTGTTTCGGCAGCCTACAATGTTGGCTCTGCTCTGACCCTGACCGCAGCTTACGGTGACGGTAACGCAGATGCTGACACTCAGCAGTACGGTATCGGCGCGATCTACGACCTGGGTGGCGGTGCATCGCTGCAAGGTGGTATCGGCAACAGCGACTGCGACATCTGCGAAGACTCGACTCTGCGCGCAGACTTCGGTGCTCGCTTCAACTTCTAAGTTGAGCTGAACCGCAAGGTTTAAGGGGGCAGGTCTTCGGGCCTGCCCTTTTCTTTTGCGCCGACATGGTGTTTTCCTGCGCGCAGGTCAATTCGAGGGAACCCATGCCGCTGCACGATATCTCAACCCGTATCACCAAGGCCGAGGCTGCCGCAGGACGCGTTGCTGGCAGTGTCAAGCTGATCGCGGTGTCCAAGGTTCAGCCGAACGACCGCGTACTGGACGTTCTGGCGCAGGGCCAAAGGTGCTTTGGGGAAAACCGGGTGCAGGAAGCGGCCGGAAAGTGGCCCGGTTTCATGGAAATATATCCCGATGTCGATTTGCACCTGATCGGCCCTTTGCAAACCAACAAAGCCCGTCAGGCGACCGAGCTGTTCAGCACAATACACTCAGTTGATCGCCCCAAGCTGGCCAAGACACTCGCACGGTTGGCGCAAGAAGTGGGCGCATGCCCTGACCTGTTCATTCAAGTCAACACGGGGGAAGAGGCGCAAAAGGCTGGCATTAAACCATCCGAAGCTGACACGTTTATTGCCGAATGCAGGGCGCTGGACCTGCCGGTCGTCGGGCTGATGTGCATCCCTCCGGTCGATGAAGAAGCCGCACTGCATTTTGCATTGCTGGCGAAGATCGCCGCCCGCAATGGGCTTGAGGGGCTGTCGATGGGTATGAGCGACGATTTCGAAAAGGCCATCGCCTTGGGTGCAACCCATGTGCGTGTCGGCTCGGCGATCTTTGGCGAACGCGTCAGGCCCGAGGAATAACTACCCGCGTCCCGGGCAGCACCCTTTGCGCGATCCAGTGCAGATGATCGCGCCGAAAGGCAATGCAACCTTCGGTCGGAAATCCGGGTCGCCGCCATTGATGCAGAAAAATGGCCGACCCACGACCCGGAACTGCATTGGGCCAGTTCCAATCCGTCAGCAGCACAACATCGTAGAGCGGATCAGCGCGGCGCAGTCTCTCGTGGCTGAACGGGTAGGGCGCACGTACCAATTGATTATATCGAGAATCGCTTGCGTCATCGGACCACAGATCCTGCGGTCCAGTCGGGATGGCCCAAGAGATCGGAGCCACAACACGATCCGGTCGGTACAGAAGCCCGACGATGTGATGAATGCCGGTCGGGGTCGCCCCATCGCCCTCGCGTTTGTCGTTGCTCAGCCCGCCTTTACCGATTGAGCAAGGAAACAAACGCCCGGCAAACCGAACGCCGCGCGGGGTCAGAACCAGATCTTGCGGGGTCACAGCAAGTGGCCGGACTTGGCCGCCTTGGTCGCCAGATATCCGCGGTTATGCGCGGTTTCGCCCACCTTCAGCGGTACACGCTCGGTCACGGCGATGCCGGTTTTCTCCATCATCGCAATCTTGGCAGGATTGTTCGTCAGCAATCGGACCGAGTTGAATCCCAGCGATTTCAGAATATCCGAACCCAATCGGAAATCACGCTCGTCATCCTCGAAACCCAGCCGGTGGTTGGCTTCGACCGTGTCGAACCCCTGATCTTGCAGGAAGTAGGCGCGCATCTTGTTGGCCAACCCAATACCCCGCCCCTCTTGGTTGAGGTAGAGCAGCACCCCGGCGCCCTCCGAACCCATCTGCGCCAGTGCCCCCCGCAGTTGCGGGCCGCAATCGCATTTCAAGCTGCCCATCAGGTCGCCGGTGAAACAGGCCGAATGCAGCCGCGCCAATACTGGTTTGCTTCGGTCCGGTCGGCCGATTTCGATGGCGTAATGTTCTTCGCCGCCATCTTCGGGGCGGAATACGTGCAACCGGCCTGCCTCGGACACCTCCATCGGAAGGCGCGCGGCGACAACGGCATTCAGGATGCTGCGATCGGCCAGATGCGGTGCGGCGCGAGTGTGGTCGATGCAGGTCAGACCGTGCGCCGCGGCAAATGCGCGCCCGTCCTCGACCGGGACCACAACGGCTGCGGGCAGCAGACGCGCTGATTTGATCAGCGCAATGGCGATGCGGTGCAGATTGGCATTACCCTGACGTTCCGTCATCAGGGGGCCCTTCATAGGTGCGTTCAGATCGTCCGAAGGGTCGGCCACAGCCTGAACCCAACCGATATCGGTATCTGCCGGAATGACCACCCGCGCGAGATCACCGTCATAGGCCCGCGCTTTCAGAGTCTCAGCTCGTCTTACGGTGATTGCAACCACTGGCTCGCCGCCTAGGCTGCGCAAATCCGCAAGCCGTTGGGCGCTCAGGGTTTCTGAGGCAATGGCCAGCACGTTGAATCCACTGTCATCCGTTAGCACGACCGGGACACCCATACGCAGGTCCGCGCGGGCGCGTGCCAGCAGTTCCGATATGTCGGGGATAAGACTCATTTATGTTACCCTGTAACGATCAGCCTCTTTCTGTATCCTGATCCGCAGGAAATGTGAAATAATTCCTACTCGCCGGACACGAGGGCGTGAGACGATTGCAGCAAACCTTGTTGATTGCATATTCGACACGCAAGTGTCCGAAAAGGCTTAGGAGGACCGGGAATGGCACAGCTTAAGAAAATCCTGCTGGTGGATGATGATGAAGACCTGCGCGAGGCGCTGAGTGAGCAGCTCGTGATGACAGAAGACTTTGACGTGTTCGAAGCGTCAGATGGTGCCTCGGCCATGGAGCGAGCCCGCGAGGCGATTTATGACCTTGTTATTCTGGACGTCGGTCTGCCTGATACGGACGGGCGCGAGCTGTGCCGCCTGATGCGCAAGCAGGGCGTCAAAAGCCCGATCCTGATGCTGACCGGTCACGACAGCGACGCCGACACCATTCTGGGCCTGGATGCCGGTGCCAATGACTATGTTCCTAAGCCGTTCAAGTTCCCGGTTCTTTTGGCCCGCATCCGTGCCCAGCTGCGCCAGCACGAACAGTCCGAAGACGCCGTCTTTGTTCTTGGGCCGTATACGTTTAAGCCTGCGATGAAGATGCTGATCACCGAGGAGGATCGCAAAATCCGCCTGACCGAGAAAGAGACGAACATCCTTAAGTTCCTCTACCGCTCGGCGGATGGCGTGGTCGCGCGCGACGTGCTGCTGCACGAAGTGTGGGGTTACAACGCTGGTGTCACCACCCATACGCTGGAAACCCACATCTATCGCCTGCGTCAGAAGATCGAGCCTGATCCGTCCAATGCTCGCCTTTTGGTCACAGAATCGGGCGGATATCGTCTGGTCTCTTAACTGCCGGTGGATTGATGTGGATCAAAGTGATACCCTGAAGTCATCATTAGGTTACTCCCAACCCGCGCATGTCCGGGTTATGACATGCACCTCCCTGTTGGACTGCCGGGCCTGATGGCCCGGCCTTTTTTTGTGGAACGAGTCTGTATGACGCCCGGCCACCGTCCGTGACCACCCAAATTCCGGACGCGCTTGACTTGTCCCCCGGTACCGGTGCCAACTCGGCCCATCGTTTTGGGGGGATGGGATTTGTCCAGTGACATTCGTGAATTGTTGAAGATTGAAAAGCCAATTTTGTCAGCGCCGATGGGGGGCGCGGCGGGACCGGATCTGGTGGCGGCTGTCTGCAATGCGGGCGGTTATGGCGTCATCCCGTTGTGGGGCAAACCCGCGGCGCAGGTTGCAAGCGGCATTGAGGCGGTGCGTGCCCTGACGGACCGTAACTTTGCGGTCAATATCAACCTTGAATTTCCGTATGAGGAACAGCTTCAGACCTGTATCGACAAACAGGTTCACGCGGTTTCGCTGTTCTGGGGGATGGAGCCTGAGGCGATTTCCAAAGCCAAAACGGGCGGCTTGCTGGTGATGGCCAGCGTCGGCAACGCAGCCGAGGCCAAGGCGGTGGAAGAGGCTGGCGCAGATATCATTGTCGCCCAAGGGTGGGAGGCCGGAGGCCACGTCTGGGGCCAGGTCGCCACCATGGCGTTGATTCCCGCCGTTGTGGACGCGGTTTCGGTTCCGGTTGTTGCGGCGGGGGGCATAGCGGATGGGCGCGGCATGGCGGCTGCATTGATGCTGGGGGCTTCGGCCGTTTGGGTCGGCACCCGGTTTCTAGCCAGCGTTGAGGCCACGATTCATGACGAATACCGCCGCCGCGTCCTGAACGCGACCGAGGCGCAGACCGAATGGTACTACGACCTCTATGATGTGAAATGGCCGCAAGCCCCGCATCGGGCGCTGGCCAATTCCACCGCGCAAAAGTGGAAAGACGCAGGGTCCGCCGCGCCGGGCCAGCGTCCCAACGAACAGGAAATTATCGGCCACCGTCCTGATGGTGAGGCCGTGGTGCGGTACCAAAGCTATACCCCGCTGCCCGAAACACAGGGCGATGTCGAGGCAATGTCGCTTTGGTCCGGGCAAGGCGTTTCGATGGTGCACGAGGTGATGCCCGCCGCACAGATCGTCGATGAGATATTCAACGAGGCGCAAGCCCTGCTGAATGCGGCGCCGTGCCGGCTCTGACATACCGGTTTTTCCGATGGCACCCCGCCCCGCACCGCGCTAACGTCGCGCCCAACCGCGACAGAGGAGTCCCCCATGCCCTTTACTCTTGCCACCTGGAACATCAACTCGGTCCGCCTGCGCGAGCCTATCGTGCTGAAATTGTTGCAGGAAGAGGCCCCAGATGTGTTGTGTCTGCAAGAGTGCAAGTCACCGGTCGAGAAGATCCCGACCGAAGGCTTCGCCGAGCTGGGGTATACCCACATGGTTGCGCGGGGGCAAAAGGGCTACAACGGTGTCGCCATCCTGTCCCGCATCCCTATGGAGGAGGTGGGCGACAAGGATTTCGCCAGTCTCGGCCACGCCCGCCACATTGCGGCACGGCTGGAAAACGGCGTGACCATCCAGAACTTCTATGTCCCCGCAGGTGGCGATGTGCCCGACCGCGAGGTGAATGAAAAGTTTGGGCAAAAGCTGGATTACCTCGCCGACATGCGCGATTGGTTTCGCGCTGAAAAGCCCGAAAAATCCATTCTGGTCGGCGATCTGAACATCGCCCCACGCGAAGATGACGTGTGGTCGCACAAACAACTGCTCAAGGTTGTCTCGCACACCCCGATCGAGGTCGAGGCGCTGGCTGAGACGCAAGATGCAGGCGGTTGGGTTGATGTTACCCGTCAGGACATCCCCGAGGGGCAGCTCTATAGCTGGTGGTCCTACCGCGCGCGTGACTGGGAGGCAGCGGACAAGGGGCGGCGACTGGATCACGTCTGGGCCACGCCCGATATCTCGAACGCGGGACATTCCAGCCGCGTTCTTCGCGACGCGCGCGGGTGGGAAAAACCCAGCGACCACGCCCCGGTCTTTGCCACATTCGACCTGTAATCGCGCAAGTCAGCCCTTGGTTTCTGCCTGTTGCGGTTGCATATAGGGCGCAAGTACGAACGAAAGAGTGACTGCCATGGATCTTCTGAATACCGCCCCCGACTCTGCCGCTGCCGACCTGATCAAGGAAGGGTCCGAGGCCACTTTCATGGCCGACGTTGTGGAAACCTCGCAAGAGGTGCCGGTCATCGTCGATTTTTGGGCCCCGTGGTGTGGCCCGTGCAAAACGCTGGGCCCGATGCTGGAAGAGGCCGTCACCGCCGCCAAGGGCGCGGTCAAGATGGTCAAGATCAACGTGGACGAGGCGCAGATGATCGCCTCGCAAATGCGCATTCAGTCGATCCCGACGGTCTATGCCTTTTTCAAGGGCCAGCCTGTCGACGGGTTTCAGGGCGCGCTGCCGGGGTCCGAGATCAAAGCGTTCGTTGATCGGGTGATCGAGGCGGCAGGCGGCGAAAGCCCCGGTGGTCAGTTGGACGAAGCCGTTGCCGCTGCCGAGGAAATGCTGGCCGAGGGCGCGGCAAGCGATGCGGCCCAGACTTTTGCCGCGATTTTGGGCGAAGATCCCAACCATGCCGGCGCTTACGGCGGTCTGGTGCGCGCGCATATCGCCGCAGATGATCTGGAACAGGCCGAGGCAATTCTGAACGGTGCCCCGGCCGAAATCTCCAACACTCCGGAACTGGAAGCCGCCCATGCGCAGTTGGAACTGGCCAAGCAGGCTGCGGATGCGGGTCCCGTGGCCGAGCTGACTGCGGCGGTTGAGGCGGACCCAGACAACCATCAGGCACGCTTTGATCTGGCGCAGGCGCTGCACGCGAACGGGGACGTGGAAGAGGCCGTCGCGCAATTGCTGGACCTGTTTCGCCGCGACCGCGAGTGGAATGACGGCGCCGCCAAGGCGCAGCTCTTCACGATCTTTGATGCGCTCAAGCCAAATGACCCGATTGTCTTGAACGGGCGGCGTAAACTTAGCTCGATGATATTTGCCTAATTTCTGAACAGAGCTACACTCCGGTCTATGATGCATCCCGCCGACCTGCCGGAAACGGTATCCGTTTTTCCTTTGCCCGGGGCGTTGCTGTTGCCCCGTTCGCGCCTGCCGCTGCACATTTTCGAGCCGCGCTATTTGCAGATGCTGGACGATGCCCTGAAAACGCCTGAGCGGTTGATCGGAATGGTGCAGCCGAACCCCTGTCAGAGCAACGACTCCAAACTGCATCAGATCGGTTGCGCCGGACGCGTCACTCAGTTCTCTGAAACCGAGGATGGGCGCTATCTGATCACGCTGACCGGCATTTCCCGGTTTCGGGTGAAATCTG
Source organism: Ruegeria sp. F12 (assembly GCF_056533885.1). Lineage (NCBI taxonomy): Bacteria > Pseudomonadati > Pseudomonadota > Alphaproteobacteria > Rhodobacterales > Roseobacteraceae > Ruegeria > Ruegeria sp. F12. Next base: position 119,042 of record NZ_JBQFOV010000009.1, read on the forward strand.
AACTCGACGCTTTTACCCCTTATCGGCGGTGCGCGGTGTCATGGGACGGGTTCGACCGGGACTTGGGCAAAACCGAACAGGATGACGGGTTCAATCGACCGCGGTTCCTGAATCTGTTGGAAAAATTCTTTTCGTCGCAGAATCTTTCGACCGATTGGGGCACGCTGAAAGACGCGGATGATGAGTTGCTGGTAAATTCGCTGTCCATGCTGCTGGATTTCGACCCTGAAGAGAAACAAGCCCTGCTTGAGGCCCCGTGCTTACGGACCCGGCGCGAGACGTTGGTAACATTGATCGAATTCGCCATGCGCGGCGGATCGAGGGAGGAACATTTGCAATGACTGAACACGCGTTTGACCGTCACATGCTCGAGGCGCTGATTTGCCCGCAGACCCACACGACCCTGCACTATGATGCGGACAAACAAGAACTGGTGTCGAAAGCCGCCGGTCTGGCCTTTCCGATCCGCAATGGCATTCCGGTGATGCTGGTGGATGAGGCGCGCGAGCTGGACTAAATCGCGCGACCCTGCAGCAATTTGGGCAGGTCCCCGGTCAACCCGGCGGCCTCGCGCACAAAGCCGCGTCGTAGGCCTGGCAGCGATCCGACGATTCCCATCCCGATATCGCGGCCTGCACGCAGAAGCGGATTGTCGTTGGAAAACAGCTTGTTGAACACGTCTGTCGCCATCGCCAGCGAGGCCGTGTCGAAGCGCCGCCACTCCTGATAACGCTCTAACACCAGCACCGATCCGATATCCTCACCCCGTCGCCCAGCTAGGGTCAGAACCTCGGCCAATGCGCCCACATCGCGCAGACCGGCATTCAGGCCTTGCCCTGCGATTGGGTGCATACCGTGGGCGGCGTCGCCCACCAGCGCCATGCGGTCACCGATAAAGGAATTGGCTATGGTCAGGTTCAGCGGATAGGTGAACCGGTCACCTTGCAGCCGGATGTCGCCCAGAAAATCGCCGAAGCGGGGGCGCAGGACTTGCATATAGTCGGCCTCGGACAGAGCATTGATGCGCTCGGCAGCTTCGGACCGTTCGCTCCAGACGATCGAACTGCGATTGCCAGTCAGCGGTAGGATGGCCAGCGGGCCGGGCGGCATGAAGAACTGATGCGCGATACCGTGATGGGGCAGGTCATGTTCAATCGCACACACCAGCGCGGTTTGGCCGTAATCCCACCCCGTCCGCTTGATGCCCGCGCGCGCAGCGGTGCCGCTGCGGCGGCCATCGCAGCCCACCAGCAGCCCGCCCGTCACGGTCGCGCCATCATCCAGTTTCACGGTCACGCCGGTCGCGTCAGCCTCTTGCGCGACAACCGTGCGTCCGTTGATCTGCGTGATCCGGGTCTCGTCGGCCATGGCGTCCAGAAAGGCACGACGCAGGTGGCGATCTTCGACCATGTAGCCCATCGGGCCCTCTTCGATCTCGGCATGGTCGAAATGCATGAAGAACGGCGAGGGGCCCACGCCCGCATGTCCATCCGTGACCTTGATTTCAAGCATCGGCTGGGCGTGACCAGAGACCTTATCCCACACGCCCACAGCATCCAGCAGCCGTTGCGAGGCCAGCGCCAGTGCATAGGCACGCCCGTCAAACGCAGCGTTCTTGCGGACTTTCTGGGCCAAGCTGTCGATCACGGTGACAGAATGCCCTGTTTGGGCCAGCGCCAAAGCCAAAGCCGGGCCGTTCAGCCCGCCGCCTACGATCAGGATATCGGTCTTGTGTTCCATGCCTCGCAATATGCGCGCCCTTTCGGGATTGTCCATGTGCGGTCCTGTCGCTACCGTCGCCTCATAGCAGAATTTCCAAGGGGGTAGGGATGCAGGACTGGCTGACCATGACGGCGTGTGATCTGGGGCGGGGGATCGGCATGGGCCAGATTGACCCGGTCGAGCTGACCGAGATCTATCTGACCGCCATCGACGCCCATCCCTACCGCGACCGCATCTATGCGCGCGTCACCCATGATCGCGCCCGGGCCGAGGCGAAAGCCGCGCAGGATCGCGCCGCGCTGGGTCTGCGCCGGTCGCTGCTGGACGGGGTGCCGATCAGCTGGAAAGACCTGTTCGATACCGCTGGTACCGGGACCGAGGCCGGATCAGCCCTGCTGAAAGGCCGTGTGCCGCAGGCGGACGCGGTTGTCGTGCGCAACGCCACGGCCATGGGCACGGTGTGTCTGGGCAAAACCCATATGAGCGAGTTGGCCTTCTCGGGCCTTGGTCTGAACCCCATCACCGACACACCGCCCTGCATTGATGATGTGGATGCCGTGCCGGGCGGGTCATCCTCAGGCGCGGCGGCATCGGTCGCTTGGGGCTTGGCGGCCTGTGGGATTGGGTCCGACACCGGAGGCTCGGTTCGTATTCCATCCGCATGGAACAATCTGGTGGGTCTGAAAACAACCGCAGGGCGGGTCAGCCTTGAAGGCACGGTACCACTGTGCCTGCGCTTCGACACTGTGGGCCCGCTGGCCCGGTCGGTTGAGGACGCGGCGCATATGCTAGCCCTGTTGGAAGGCCGCACACCCGCCGACCTGCGTGGCGCTGGCTTGAAAGGCAGCCGCTTTGCCGATCTGCAAAACATCGCCAAGGATGACCTGCGCGACGCTCCTCGTGCCGCCTATGACAGCGCGCTGGAGCGTCTGCGCGATGCAGGGGCCGAGATCGTGCCGCTGGAAGTGCCCGAACTGGCGGATGCGATGGCGCTGTCTGGTGTGCTTTACACGACCGAGGCCTATGGGCTGTGGCGCGATGTGATCGAAGCCAACCCGGATGCGATGTATCCAGAAATCCTCGAACGGTTCCGCACGGGCAAGAATGTCTCGGGTGCGGATTACATCGCGGCGTGGTCCAAGCTGAAGGCCTCTCGCGCTGCCTGGGATGCGGCCACATCCGGGTTTGATGCTGTTCTGGCTGCAACAGCGCCGATTCTGCCGCCCAATCTGGAGCGTTTGCTGACCGATCACGACTACTACGTCACCGAAAACCTGCTGGCCCTGCGCAACACGCGGATCGGCAACCTGATGGGTCTGGCCGCGCTGACCTTGCCGACAGGAACACCGGGCTGCGGGTTGATGATGATGGGCTATCCGGGGTCCGAGGAGGCTCTGCTACGGATCGGATCAGCGGCCGAGGCGGCATTGGCCTGAATGCCACAATCCCCTGATTCGCCGCCACTTTGTCTGGACGAAGTGGGGTGCGACCTGTAACCTGCCTTAAAACGGGGCGGTATGATCCCGAACTTGAGGCAGTAGATATGAATTTCCCCGAGCGGTTTTCGAACCTACCGGAATACGCTTTCCCGCGTCTGCGCACCCTGTTGGACCACCATCAGCCGGGCGGCGATGTGATTCACATGACTATCGGCGCACCGATGCATGATTTCCCGGCCTGGGTGACGGATGTCATCTCTGAGAATGCCGCAGGGTTTCAAGGTTATCCGCCCAACGAAGGCTCACCCGAGCTGCGTGGCGCGATCACCGACTGGATCGCGCGCCGCTATGGCGTGACGATGGACCCCGACACCAACGTGATGGCACTGAACGGCACGCGCGAGGGGTTGTATAACGCCGCCATGGCGCTGTGCCCCGAGGAAAAGAATGGCGAGAAGCCGGTCATCCTGTGCCCGAACCCGTTCTATCAGGTCTATATGGTAGCCTCGATCTCGGTCGCGGCGGAACCTGTTTTTGTATCGGCCACTGCCGCCACTGGCCATCTGCCCGACTATGTAGGCCTGCCCGAGGATGTGCTGAACCGCACTGTCGCGGCTTATATCTGTTCGCCCGCCAACCCGCAGGGCGCTGTGGCCTCGCGCGACTATTGGGCCGAACTCATCGGGTTGGCCGAAAAGTACGATTTCCGCATCTTCGCGGATGAATGCTATTCCGAGATTTACCGTGAAGAGGCACCAGTGGGCGCCCTGACCGTCGCGCAAGAGATGGGCGCAGACCCCGAACGTGTGGTGCTGTTCAACTCACTCTCGAAGCGGTCGAACCTGGCAGGGTTACGCTCGGGTCTGATTGCGGGCGGGCCGGATACGATCAAACGGGTCAAGCAGCTGCGCAACTATGCCGGATCGCCACTGCCCCTGCCGTTGCAGGCCGCCGCTGCACGTGTTTGGGCCGACGAAGAGCATGTCATCCAAAACCGCGCGCTTTATCAGGAAAAATACGCTATCGCGGATGAGGTGTTTGCGGGCGTGCAAGGTTACATGTCACCCGAGGCCGGGTTCTTCCTGTGGCTACCGGTCGACAACGGCGAAGAGACCGCATTGAAGCTGTGGCGTGATACCGGGGTTCGGGTTCTGCCAGGCGCATATCTTTCCCAAGGCGATCCGGGGCAAAACCCGGGCGAGCATTTTATACGGGCCGCGCTTGTGGCTCCAAAAACAGAGTTGCAGCAGGGGCTAATCACGCTCCGCGACTGCATCTATTCGTGAGGTACGAGGGCAAAATGGCATCATTGAACGCGCGCAACCGCGATCCATTGCTGGACAGTACAACGCAAGCCGCCATTGAACGGCGCAGCAAAGAGCTGATCGGGATTGCCTTGATCCTGCTGGGGTTGGCCTCGGCGGCGATGATCTGGTCCTACACGCCGGATGATCCGAACTGGATGGTCTCGACCGATGCGCCGGTGCAGAACTGGATGGGGCGGATTGGGGCCTCGATCGCGGCACCCTTGTTCATGATCGTGGGCTGGGGCAGTTGGAGCATCGCCTTGGTCCTGATCGGCTGGGGCGTGCGCTTTGCCGGGCATTTTGGCGAGGATCGCGCGATTGCACGGCTGATCTTTGCGCCGATTTGGATTGCCGTCGTCTCGGTCTATGCAGCGACTTTGGTGCCCGATGAGGCTTGGCGTTCGACCCATAGTTTTGGTCTGGGCGGGCTGTTTGGCGACACCGTCATGGGCGCGTTGCTGACACTGTTGCCGGTCGCATCGCATTTCATGGTCAAGCTGATGTCACTGGCCATGGCGCTCGGAATGCTGGCGCTGGGCGTTTTTGTTCTGGGCTTCACGCGCGACGATGTGCGCAAAGGATTCCGGGCGTTTCTGCTGGGTTTGGTTATGTCCTATGACGGGTTGATGAACCTGCTGGGTCGTGGGGCCGCCGCGACCGCGCAGGCCGCCCGTGATCGCCGAGCGCAATGGGATGAGCGCAAGGTCGCGCGCGCCGAGGCCGCGGAGGCTGTATTCGAAGATGAACTGGCCTACGCCGACCCGGTCTTTGACGAACCGCCGCTGACCGCGCCCGAGCCCGCGAAACCGGGCCTGCTGTCACGCATCCCCGATCTGATCCGCCGCCCCGATCCGATGCCCGAGCCCGAACTCATTGACCGGGAATCTCTGGTCGATGTTGACGAGATGCCAGGCGAGGACCGCATCCGGTCGAAGATTTCCGCCGCTGTACGCAACCGCAAGGTCGCCGCGGGTGAGATGGCGCCCGAATATGACCCGAACCTGCCGCTGACCAAGGGGCGGGGGCGTGGGCCTGATCCGTTGATCCTGAACTCAGGTGCGGGCGAATTGCCGCCGGAACCGCCGATGACTTCGACTGGTTTCCCGCCCAAGTCTATGCTGACGGCAGAACCAACCGAATGGCAGGAGCCCTTACATCAGGACTTCGCGCCCGAGCCGGACTATGACGACGCCGTATTCGAGGACACGCCCGAGCCTGCGCTGCAGTCTCGGCCCGCGATGAAAATCCCCGTGGCGGAGCCACGCAAACCGGTTGTCGCGCAACCTGTGCGCCGCGCGCCTCAGCCTTCGCGCCGCGCGCAGGCCGAAGCGCAGCCTGCGCTGTCGTTCGAGGACAAGCATTCCGATTTCGAATTGCCGCCTTTGGGCCTGCTGGCCAACCCGGCGAACATTCAGCGCCATCACCTCAGCGATGAAGCGTTGGAGGAAAACGCCCGGATGCTGGAAAACGTTCTGGATGACTATGGCGTCAAGGGGGAGATCGTCAGTGTTCGCCCGGGTCCGGTTGTTACTATGTACGAACTAGAGCCCGCGCCCGGTCTGAAAGCCAGCCGTGTGATCGGTTTGGCCGACGATATCGCACGCTCGATGTCGGCGCTGTCGGCGCGTGTTTCGACCTTGCCAGGGCGCTCGGTCATCGGCATCGAACTGCCCAACGAAAATCGCGAGATGGTGGTGCTGCGTGAAATCCTTGCCAGCCGTGATTTCGGCGACGGCAACCATGCGCTGCCGTTGGCCTTGGGTAAGGATATCGGCGGTGAGTCAGTCGTGGCGAACCTTGCCAAGATGCCTCACCTGCTGATCGCAGGGACCACGGGGTCCGGTAAGTCGGTGGCGATCAACACGATGATCCTGTCGCTGCTCTATAAGTTGACGCCTGATGAATGCCGCCTGATCATGATCGACCCCAAGATGCTGGAACTGTCTGTTTATGACGGTATCCCGCATCTGCTGTCGCCCGTTGTGACCGACCCGAAAAAGGCGGTTGTCGCCCTGAAATGGGTCGTTGGCGAGATGGAGGATCGTTATCGCAAGATGTCCAAGATGGGCGTGCGCAATATCGCGGGCTATAATGGCCGTGTGAAGGATGCGTTGGCCAAGGGCGAGATGTTCAGCCGCACGGTCCAAACGGGCTTTGACGATGAAACCGGCGAACCCACCTTCGAGACCGAAGAATTCGCGCCCGAGGCAATGCCCTATATCGTCGTCATCGTCGACGAGATGGCCGACCTGATGATGGTCGCGGGCAAAGAGATCGAGGCGTGTATTCAACGTCTGGCGCAGATGGCGCGGGCCTCGGGTATTCACCTGATCATGGCGACGCAGCGGCCCTCGGTCGATGTGATCACCGGCACGATCAAGGCAAACTTCCCCACCCGGATCTCGTTCCAGGTGACCTCGAAAGTCGACAGCCGCACCATTTTGGGCGAGATGGGTGCCGAGCAACTGCTGGGGCAGGGCGACATGCTCTATATGGCCGGCGGGGCCAAGATCACCCGTTGCCACGGCCCGTTCGTGTCGGACGAAGAGGTCGAAGAAATCGTCAACCACCTGAAACAGTTCGGCCCGCCCGATTACATGAGCGGTGTCGTCGATGGTCCGGCCGAGGAAAAGGCCGACAATATCGATGCAGTTCTTGGCCTGAATACCGGTGGCAACACCAATGGCGAGGACGCTCTCTATGATCAGGCTGTGGCGATTGTGATCAAGGATCGCAAGTGCTCGACCTCTTATATCCAGCGGAAACTTGCCATCGGTTACAACAAAGCCGCGCGTCTGGTTGAGCAGATGGAGGACGAAGGCGTTGTTTCCGCTGCCAATCACGTCGGAAAGCGCGAAATCCTCGTCCCCGAGCAATAGGATATTTAATAACAAGGGCAGAAGGCCTATCTGTGCCTCATGAAACAGATTGCTTTTGCCCTTGCTTTGACATTGTCCGCACCCGCCGCGTGGGCGGCGGACAAGCTGCCGCTATCGCAGATATCAAACTACCTGAACGAGCTGAAAACCGTTGAGACCACGTTCACGCAGATCAACGATGATGGCTCGCTCAGCACCGGGAAATTGTGGATCGAACGCCCTGGCAAGATGCGGTTCGAATATGATCCGCCCAACAGCGCAGTGGTACTGGCGCGGGCTGGAACCGTTCAGATATTTGATCCCAAGTCCAACCAGCCGGCTGAGCAATATCCACTAAAACGTACGCCCCTGTCGCTGGTGCTGGCGCGGAATGTGAATCTGGGACAGGCCAATATGGTGGTCGGTCACGATTTTGACGGTACCGCCACGGTCGTGACGGCGCAGGATCCCAAGAACCCGGATTCAGGTCGGATCGAGCTGATGTTTACCGGTGATCCGGTCGAACTGCGCAAATGGGTGATCCACGATAACGCAGGCAGCCAAACGACCGTTCTGCTGGGTCAGCTGGAAACTGATGGCAAGCTGAACAGCGACCTGTTCACGAAAAGGGCGCGGAGCGGGTCAGGCGATCGCTGACCCGCTGGGCTGTTAAATTCGGCAGCCCGCCAGCTGCGCCTGATAGAGTTTGGCGCGCGCGTCCACATCATTGGCCACGTTCAACAACCATGTTTTGCTGTAATGGCTGCCACGTGCGTAGCCAGTATGCCCTTCGTGATAGGCCAGATACTGGTTGCGGGTGTCATGCAGCTGGATGCCGTTGCGCTGGTTGGTTTTGTTCATGTACCAGCCGATGAAATCCGACGCGTCGCGGATACGGTCGCGCTTGGCGCGGCGTTTGCCGGTCTCGCGCTGGTATTCCTCCCACGTGCCGTCCAAAGCTTGACTGAACCCATAGGCGCTGCTTTGGCGGCCCATCGGGATGACACCCAACACGTATTTATGCGGGGTGCGCGCATCGTGGCGATAGCGGCTTTCCTGATAGATCGTCGCCATCTGAACGTGAACGGGGACACCCCATTTCCGCTCGGTGCTTTTGAAGGCTTTGATAAAATCAGGACGTTCGCGCGCAATGCTGCACGCGTCATTTAGCTTGCTGGGCGGCTGTTTGGAACCGCCACTACAGGATGCCAAAAGCAGCACCCCGAAGAGTACGATAAGAATTCTGCTCATGTGCCTCGTGCCTTTTTTCTTTATTCTAGCGCAGATTGAGGCTTTAGGAAATCACAATCGCTACAACACAATAGCTAGAATTAAAGGCAACGCGCCCACAGATAGGACAGTTGACACCATAACCAGGCCTGCGACGGCGTCTGCATCGGCCTCGAACCGTTCGGCCAGCAGGTACGAGGTCACAGCCACCGGGGTGCACAATTGCAGGACCAGAACGCCAAACGCGACGCTATCCAGGTCAAATACCAGCGCGATGCCCCAGCCCAGCCCAAAGCACACGGCCAGTTTCAGCGCAGACAGCCAAAGCGCCTGTCCCAAACTGCGCGAGGTCAGCCGCGCGATCGCCACGCCCAGCGTGATCAGCATCAGGGGGATGGCCATTTGCCCAAGCAGGTCCAGCGTATTGGTCAGGAAAACGGGCGTTTCCCAACCGCGCCACAGGAACAGGGCACCCAGCAGGGTGGCCCAGACCATCGGTTCGCGTGCGGCTTTGCCGAACGCGCCTTTGCCCGCCACAAGATAAATCCCATAGGTAAAGGAAAACAGCGCCGTTACGGCCAGAAAAACCACCGCAAAACCCAGCCCCGCCTGCCCAAAGGCGAAGATGCACAGCGGCACCCCCAGATTGCCTGTGTTGCCAAAGATCAGCGGGGCCAGAAATGTACGGCGATCCAAGCCGCTGAGCCGCACGAACAGGCCAAAGGCCACCGCAAGCACCACATGCCCGGTGATGGCCGCCAACGTGAACCGCGTCAGCTCGGTGGCTGTGATCTCGGTCTGCATCAGGGCGACAAAGATCAGACAGGGCACCGCCAGCGTAACGCCCAGACGGGTCACAAATTGCAGCCGGTATTCGAACCCCAGCTTGACCCACGCAAATCCGATCCCGGCCAAAAGAAAGACCGGAGACGCAATTTCGAACACTGTTAGTAGAAGGTTCACAGACTGTTTCCCTTAAAATCCGATCATTGATTGGCATTTCCGCCGGGAAAAGAGTAGTAAGTTCTTTGGGGGCTGAAGATATGCTGAAGACACATGCCAAGTACAAATTGGGCCAGGTGGTCCGTCACAAGAAACATCCCTTCCGAGGGGTGATTTTTGACGTGGACCCGGAATTCTCGAACACCGAAGAATGGTATCAGGCCATCCCCGAAGATAGCCGCCCGATCAAGGATCAGCCGTTCTATCATTTGTTGGCCGAAAACGACCAATCCTTCTATGTTGCTTATGTTTCTGAACAAAATCTGGTTGCCGATCAGTCCGGCGAGCCGGTGGAACATCCTGATATTCCAGACATGTTCGGCCCGTTTGAAAACGGCGCATACCCGCTGCATTTCCACCTAAACTGATCGGCGCATCGTGCGCGTTCAGGATCAGTAGCCAAGAGCGCAACCGTCTTTTCGGGGGTCGCTGGCACCTTCCAGAACACCGTCATCGCGGATTCGGATAGCCTGCGCTCCACCCAGTGGCGTTTCCGGGATTTGAACGTTGTGGCCCAGATCTGACAATTGTTGCACGACGCTGGGCGGAATTCCGCGTTCCAGTTTCATAACGTTTCCATCGGCGAAGGCGCGCGGGGCGTCGATGCTGTCCTGCAATCCCAACCCGTGATCCGTCAGGTTGGACAACAGGCGTGCGTGTCCGGTGGGTTGAAACGATCCGCCCATTACGCCGAATGGCATGGTGATGCGGTCGTTCTGTTTCAGCATACCGGGAATGATTGTGTGCATCGGGCGCTTGCCCGGCCCCATCTCATTCGGATGTCCGGCCTGCAAGGTAAAGCCAGCGCCCCGGTTTTGAAGCAGTATCCCGTATTTCGGTGAGGCGATGCCCGACCCAAAACTGTGAAAGATCGAATAGATCAGAGACACGGCCATCCGATCCCGATCGACGACGGTAATATAAACCGTATCCTTGTGGATCGCCTCGGTCAGCGGAGCGGCGGCTGGCATCGCCCGCTTAGGATCGATCAGGGCGGCGAGCTGATCTGCCAGCGCCTGATCGGTGAACTTTTCAGCCTGCGTGGCGTGATCAGGATCGGCGATAAAGCGATTACGCGCGTCATAGGCCAGTTTTGAGGCCTCGGCCTCGATATGAATACGTTCCGCGCTGAACGGTTCCATCCCGGAAAGGTCGAAATTTTTCAGGATATTTAACAACAAAAGCGCCGTCGCCCCCTGACCGTTGGGGGGGTGTTCGTACATCTCGACACCGTTGTAGCTGCTGTTGACTGGTAGGGTGACGGTACATTGGGTGGTCCGAAAATCTTCGATCGTGTGAACACCGCCCAATTGCGACAGTGCGGCAACCATGTCCTCGGCAATGTCGCCGGTATAAAACGCATCGCGCCCGTGTTGTGCGATTTGGCGTAGAACTTCTGCCTGACCCGGAGAGCGGAAGATTTGCCCCGTTTTGGGGACCTTGCCGTCGATCAGGTAGTGATCTCGCGCGGATCCTTGCAGCGTGGCTGCTCCAATATTCCAGTCCAAAGCCACGCGCGGGGCCACAGGCACGCCGGTATCCGCATAGTGGATGGCAGGGCTAAGGACCGAATCCAACCCGATCCGGCCCTCGGTTTCGGCCAGGTGGCAAAAGGCATCGACCGCGCCTGGTATTGTCACCGCCTCGGGCGAGGACAGGGGAACCGCATTCAGACCCTGTGAGCGCAAGGCGTCCGCATTGGCCATCGCGGGAGCGCGGCCTGATCCGTTAAGGGCGCGGATTTTGGTTTCGCCAGCACGGTTGAACAGGACAAAGCAATCTCCGCCCAATCCGGTCATCTGTGGCTCGCACAGTCCCAGCAGAACTGCGCCCGCAATCGCGGCATCCATCGCATTACCGCCCTGTTCCAGAATGCTTATCGCAACTTGCGCAGCCAGCGGGTGCGATGTTGCGCACATGCCTTCCGTTGACAGGACTTCGGACCGACCCGGAACGTGAAAATCGCGCATAACAGTATTCCCCAATAACTCGCGCCGAAGGTATCGCGCGTCGATCTATTGTCCAGTCAAATCAAGGGGAAATTCCTCGGCGCCGTTCACTGGGTGGGGGCTGTGACACTTGGCGCCGAGGGAAGCTATCTGAGCTACAGGTAAATGTATGACCCTGATTTGCGGCGCGACAATGGTTCGATTTGGGCGTTATTGTGACCTTTTACCTGTCACTCGGCGTCCGGGAAATCAAAGCGCAGGGACAGCCTGTTGCAGCCGTTACTGCGCTCATACCGGATATCGCTGGTCAATTCATGGATCAGAAACCAGCCAAATCCGCCCTCGGGCAGTTCGTCGCGCGATGACCCCAGCGCTGCCGGCACGCCTTCGGGTACCCGAAATCCGGGCAAAGGGTTGCCGGTGTCTGAAATCAAAATCTCCAGCCAGCCATGGTTCAGCCGACACCGCACCTTGACCTGAGCGGGTGTGACCCCGGCATAGGCATGCTCAACCACGTTGTTGATCGCCTCGGCCAGCGCGATTTTGACGTCCCCCGCCTTGTGCGCGGGCAGGCCTTGCGCTTTCAGGCAGGCGCTGAGCTGAGCGATGCCCGCGCTGGCATCGGACGCTGTGGCTGAGAACTGAAGATCCAGGCAGTTACCGGTACACATGGGCAGGGCGCTTATTCATTCGATCTGCGGGCTCAGTCGGCGGTGGACGCAAGCGCGTCGCCCAGCGTCGGGTATAGCTTGAAAACCGTGTCCATACGGGTCAGGCGAAAAACCTTTTCGACAAAGGGGTGCAACCCCGCCAGATCCAGCCTGCGATCACTGCCAAGCTGTTTCATGGCGGCGACGATCGCCCCGAGACCGCTGGAGTCGATGAATTCCACCCTCGTCAGATCTAGCACCACCCGCGCAGCACCGCCTTCGGCCTCTTGCCGCATCTCTTCCTTGAATTGGATGGCCATGGCGGCGTCGATCCGGTCGGAATGCACCGTGATAATCTGGGCCGAGTCGGTTGTTTTGCTGGTCAGGCTCATGCGCGCCGGTCCTCTGAATTGCAAATCATGCGTAGAAATACGCTAGACGCCAATTCTTACCATTCGGTATCCATCCATACGGAAAAGCAGAAAAGGAGCCTCCCGATGAAGCAAGTTGTAATCGCAGGTGCAGCACGGACCCCGATGGGTGGGTTTCAAGGGATGTTCGATGGCATCAGCGCCGCTGATCTGGGCGGAACGGCAATCCGCGCCGCCTTGCAGGGCGCCGGGGCCGATACTGCGGACGAGGTGCTGATGGGCTGCGTCCTGCCCGCGGGTCAGGGCCAAGCCCCTGCGCGGCAGGCAGGTTTCGCCGCCGGTCTGGGTGAAGAGGTTCCCGCGACCACCCTCAACAAGATGTGCGGGTCGGGAATGAAGGCTGCGATGATGGCCTATGACCAGATCGCCTTGGGGCACGCAGACACGATGGTTGCTGGCGGGATGGAGAGCATGACCAACGCCCCCTATCTGTTGCCCAAAATGCGCGGCGGCGCCCGGATCGGCCATGGGCAGGTGGTTGACCACATGTTTTTGGACGGGCTCGAGGACGCCTATGACAAGGGGCGTTTGATGGGTACCTTCGCCGAGGATTGTGCCGAGGCCTATCAGTTCACCCGCGAGGCACAGGATGACTACGCGCTGCAGTCTCTGTCGAACGCGCTCGAGGCACAAGAAACCGGCGCCTTTGCGGATGAGATCACGCCTGTTACCCTGAAAACGCGCAAAGGGGACGTCACACAATCCACCGACGAGCAACCTCTTTCGGCCCGGCCCGAGAAAATCCCGACCCTGAAACCGGCCTTCCGCAAGGATGGAACGGTGACAGCGGCCAATGCCTCGTCGATCTCGGACGGGGCTGCGGCCTTGGTGCTGGCGTCGGAGGAAGCCGCCCAGGCGCAAGCCCTGACCATCCGCGCCCGTATTCTGGGCCATTCCAGCCACGCACAGGCCCCCGGCCTGTTTACGACTGCCCCGGTGCCTGCCGCGCAAAAACTGCTGACGCAGATCGGTTGGACCACTGATGATGTGGACCTGTGGGAGGTGAACGAGGCCTTCGCCGTCGTGCCCATGGCCTTCATGCACGAAATGGGTTTGCCGCGCGACAAGGTGAACGTGAATGGCGGCGCGTGCGCTCTGGGCCATCCCATCGGCGCATCCGGCGCGCGGATCATGGTCACATTGCTGAATGCGCTCGAGAAACGAAACCTCAAACGCGGCGTTGCGGCCATCTGCATCGGGGGTGGCGAAGGCACCGCCATTGCCATAGAACGCGTTTGACCATTCTTCTTGTTCCAAATACGGCGGAGGTGAATTGAGCCACCGGCTCATGAGGGGGCAGCGCCCCCTGATACCCTTGCCTCAAAGTGCTGCCATGACCGTTGACTATTCCACCCTCGCAAAAACCATCGCCGCCCTGACCGAAGGCGAAACGGATCAGGTCGCCCTGATGGCCACTGTCACCTGCGAGGTGCATCACAGCGATGACCGCTTCAACTGGACCGGGTTTTATCGCGTGACCGAGCCCGAGGTGTTGAAGATCGGGCCGTATCAGGGCGGACATGGCTGTCTGGTGATCCCGTTTGCACGCGGCGTCTGTGGAGCAGCAGCCCGCACCGGAGAAGTGCAAATTGTACCCGATGTGGAGGCTTTTCCTGGTCATATCGCCTGTGCGTCCTCGACCCGGTCGGAACTGGTACTGCCTGTCTTTGACTCGCAGGGTGAGGTGATCGCGGTGTTTGATATCGACAGCGATCTACCAGATGCGTTTACCCAAGCGGATGCTGATGAGCTCGCTGCCATCTTGCGCGATGTGTTTGCGCGTTAAGGTCGGTTAGCCCAGCAACGGGGGCAGATAGGTGAAGGCCGCATAGCAAGCAGCGGCCTGAACTATCAGAATTGCAAACAGCCATGCTGAAAACCGGCCTTTGCGGGTTTTGTGGCGAAAAATCCAGCGCCCAACCACGGCTCCGGGGCCGCCACCCAGCGCCGCCAGCCACAAAAGGCGGCGTTCCGGCACCCGGCGCTTGCGCCGCCGCGCGCGAAGTTTGTCCCAGCCAAAGGCCAGCAGAGTCAGGGTATTGATCGCCCACAGATACATCACTGCTATCCACATGCGTGACCGATACCGAACCCGGCCGCGTGACCCAAGTGAAAAAACGCTTGGTTTTTTCATCGATTCGCGCCATCGTGAAAAACAGGGATGAAATTTCACGACAACGCGGAGCGGCAATTGAACTCGCAGGCCCCCCAAAGCGCGACCCTCGGTGCCGATATCCGCGCCTTGCGCAAAGCGCGCGGACTGACGCTGAGCGAGATCGCGGCGCGGTTGGGCCGCTCGGTCGGCTGGCTGAGCCAGGTCGAGCGGGATATGTCTGACCCGTCCATCTCGGACCTGCGACAGATGGCCGATTGTCTGGGCGTGCCCATGTCGATGCTGTTTGCCCATTCTGCCGCCCCGGCGGCCGAACAGGGATATGTCGTCCGCGCAGGCTCGCGCCGTCCAATGGGATCGGGTGAGGAAGGACTGATCGAGGAATTGCTCTCACCCGATCTGACCGATGATTTTGAGATGGTGCATTCCACCTTCGAGCCCCGCTCGCAGATGCAGACCCCTGCCAATCGTCCGACGCAAGAGGTGGGCTATATGATCTCGGGGCGGTTGGACCTAACGATTGGAGGACGGCAGTTCTCGGTCGGGCCGGGCGACAGTTTCCGTATCAAACACGAACCCTATCACTGGGCGAACCCCTATGATGAGCCCGCCGTGGCCATCTGGGTCATCGCCCCGCCGGTGTATTGAATGAGCTTCGAGGCTTGGACCATATTCGCTCTGTTCTGGGTGGTGTTCGTCACCACACCGGGGCCGAATGCGGTCAATTGCATCTCAAACGGAATGAGCCTGCCCTTTGCCAGGGCTATGTTGGGCGTGCTGGCGATCCTGACACAGGCCAGCGCCTTTTTGATCCTGTCCGCGCTGGGCGTCACGGCGCTGATCGCGGCGTCACCCACCGGGTTTTTCATCGCCAAACTGATCGGCGCGGGGTTCTTGATCTGGATGGGCATCCGCGGCTGGATCAATGCCAGCAAACCCGCGCCCGCGTCCGAGCGACCCGCGCGCCACGTCTATCTGTACGCACTGGCAGTGGCGACCATCAATCCCAAAAGCGTGGCCGGGTATCTGGCGGCGTTTTCGCAATTCGTTCAACCCGAGGTTCCGGTCTGGCAGCAGATGGGAGTGATCATGCCCACCGCGTTGGTCATCACAACGCTCAGCTATACCGGGTTCACCTTGCTGGGCGCGCTGATGGGCAAGGCTGCGCTGGGGGCTGTGTTCAACATCTGGGTCCGCCGCGTGATGGCGACCTGTTTCATCATCTACGGCGTGTTGCTGGGTACCAGCGCAACGCCTACAGCAAGGGGGTAAAGACATGCACACCGGTTCCTGCCTCTGCGGCAAGGTGGCGTTCACCATTGACGGAGACCTCGCCGCACCCAATGCTTGCCATTGCGGCCAATGCCGCAGGCAATCTGGGCATCTCTGGGCCTCCTGCGAGACGCATGAAGACAACCTCAACTTTACCTCCAGAGAGACGTTGGGCTGGTATCGCGCCTCGGACATCGCCAAGCGCGGCTTTTGCAGCGCCTGCGGCTCGTTCCTGTTTTGGCAGCACAATGATGAGGACACGATTGCGGTTTCGGTAGGGTCTTTGGATGAGCCCACCGGGCTGAAACTCGCCCAACATATCTTCGTCGCCGACAAGGGCGACTACTACGATATTCAGGACGATCTGCCCCAGCGGGCATACTAACAGGGAAGCAAAACCATGAGTAATTTTCCAACCAAGGCCCGTGTGGTCATCATCGGCGGCGGCGTCGTCGGCTGTTCATCGCTTTACCATCTGGCCAAGAAGGGCTGGACCGACTGCGTTCTGCTGGAAAAGAACGAACTGACAGCGGGCTCGACGTGGCACGCGGCGGGCAATGTGCCGACCTTTTCGACCTCATGGGCGATCATGAACATGCAGCGCTACTCGACCGAGCTGTATTCGCGGCTGGCGGATGAGGTCGATTACCCGATGAACTACCACGTCTCGGGCTCGATCCGACTGGCGCATAGCAAGGAACGGATGCAGGAGTTCGAACGCGCCCTGTCCATGGGCCGCTATCAGGGCATCCCGATGGAGATGTGGACAGCAGAAGAGGCCAAAGAGCGCTATCCCTTCCTTGAAACCCATGATCTTGAGGGCGTTCTGTATGATCCGACCGACGGCGACATTGACCCGGCGCAGCTCACGCAGGCTCTGGCCAAAGGCGCGCGGGACATGGGGCAAAAGATCATCCGTTTCTGCCCCGCAACCGGGGTGACACAGCACGACGATGGCACATGGACCGTTCACACCGAAAAGGGCGACATTGCCTGTGACTATGTGGTCAACGCCGCCGGGTACTATGCGCAGCGTGTAGGTGAATGGTTCAAACCCTTTGGTGGGCGCACGGTGCCTGCGATGGTCATGAGCCACCAATACCTGTTGACCGATGAAATCCCCGAGGTCGAGGCATGGTCGAAGGAAAATGGTGGTAAGCTGCCGCTGCTGCGCGACGTGGATATCTCGTACTATCTGCGGCAGGAAAAGAACGGTTTTAACCTTGGCCCGTATGAGCCCAACTGCAAGGGCCATTGGATGACCGAAGACGATCCGATGCCTGAGGATTTCAGCTTCCAGCTGTGGAACGACGATCTGGACCGTATCGAAGACATCGTCACTGACGCGATGGAGCGGGTGCCGCTGATGGCAACTTCGGGCGTGGGTCGGGTGATCAACGGACCGATCCCCTATGCGCCGGACGGTTTGCCTCTGATCGGGCCGATGCCCGGCGTGACGAACGCGTTCGAGGCGCACACCTTCACCTTCGGCATCGCGCAGGGCGGGGGGGCCGGCAAGGTGCTGGCCGAATGGATCGTCGATGGCGCGACCGAATGGGATATGTGGGCCGTCGATCCCCGCCGCTACACCGATTACACCGATCAGGACTACTGCAACCAGAAGGGCATGGAGGTCTACGGCAACGAATACGCCATGCACTTCCCGCATCATGAATGGCCTGCGGCGCGCGACAAAAAGCTGTCTCCGGTCCATGACAAGATCAAGGAACTGGGCGGCGTGATGGGCGCCTATAACGGTTGGGAGCGTGCCAACTGGTTCGCCAAGCCGGGCGATGACACCTCGCTGGACGCGACGCATACATGGGCCCGATCCGGCCCGTGGGCGCAGCGGATCAAGGAAGAATGCGAGGCCGTGCGCGATCACTGCGGCGTGCTGGACTTGCCGGGTTTCTCGCGCTTCATGGTCAAGGGGGAAGGCGCGGCCGAGGCGCTGCGTGGGCTGGTGACGGGTGGTCTGCCCAAGGTGGGCCGGATCAATCTGGTCTATATCGCCGACGACCGGGGCCGCATCCTGACCGAAATGTCCTGCCTGCGTCTGGGTGAGGATGAGTTCGTCATGATCACCGCCGCCACCGCGCAATGGCATGACCGGGACATTCTGGTGAATGCGATGCCCTCAGGTGTCAGTGTCGAGGATGTGACCACCACACGCGACACGCTGATCGTCACCGGCCCAAAATCGCGTGAGATCCTGTCGGGTCTGACCGATGCCGACCTGTCGCTGGGCTGGCTGACCCATCAGGCCGCCACTGTGGCAGGGAAACCCGCCTATCTGATCCGCGTATCCTTTGCTGGCGAACTGGGTTGGGAGGTTCACGCTCTGAACGACGACATGCCTGCGATCTATGACGCGATCCTTGAGGCTGGTGCCACGCCGTTTGGCATGTATGCGCTGAACTCGCTGCGGATCGAAAAAGGCTACCGCGCGTGGAAGGGCGATCTGTCCACCGATTACTCGCTGTTGGAAGGCGGGCTTGGGCGTTTTGTCAAACTAGACAAGCCGCAGGATTTCCCCGGCAAGGCCGCGATCCTGAATGAAAAGCAGCAGGGGGTGAAGAAGTCGTTCGTGACTCTGACGGTCGAGGCAGGTGACTGCGACGCGCCCTATATGTCCTGCATCTGGCAAGGCGATCAGATCGTGGGTGAGACGACGTCCGGCGCATGGGGCTATCGCGTGGGCAAATCCATCGCGCTGGGCATGATCAAGTCGGAACTGGCAAATCCGGGCACCGCGTTGGAGGTCGAAATCTACGGTCAGAAATACCCCGCTGTGGTGCAAGAGGATCAACCCCTCTGGGATCCGGCCAACAACCGGCTGCGGGCCTGACCATGGCTGTTCCGCGCGTTATGCAGGGCGTTCACCTAACCCGCCACGGCGGGCCCGAGGCGCTGGAATTTCGCGCGGATATTCCCGTGCCGCAACCCGGACCCGGTCAGGTTCTGGTCCGGGTCGCGGCAGCCGGGGTGAACAACACCGACATCAACACGCGCGTCGGCTGGTATTCCTCGGATGTGACCGGCGCGACAGATGCTGTGGATCAGGAGGTCGACGCGGGCGGTTGGGGCGGTGCGCTTGAGTTCCCGCGCATTCAGGGCGGCGATCTGTGCGGCATCGTTGAACTTGCCGGACCCGAGACTGGGTTCCAACCCGGCCAGCGTGTAACCTGCCCGATCAACCTGCCGCGCCCACGCCCCGGCAACCCGACCGGGTTTATCGCGCTGGGGTCCGAGATTGACGGGGCCTTCGCGCAATATTGTTTGGTTGAGGCGTCGGACCTGTATGACGTCTCGGCCTCACCGCTGTCGGATGCCGAGATCGCTGCCATCCCCTGTGCTTTTGGCACGGCGGAAAACCTGCTGACCCGCGCAGGCGTGACTGCAGGCCACGAGGTTCTGATCACCGGGGCCTCGGGCGGGGTCGGACTGGCCGCCGTGCAACTGGCCCGACTGCGCGGGGCGACCGTGTGGGGCGTCACCGGTCCAGCCAAGGCTGAGGTGGTAAAGGACCAGGGGGCAACGGATACGTTCGATCGTAACGCGCCCTTGCCGAAAGACATGTTCGATGTGGTGATTGACGTGGTCGGCGGCCCCGCGTGGCCCAACCTGATCCTGTCGCTGAAACCCGGCGGGCAGTATGCGGTATCCGGTGCCATCGCCGGACCCATCGTTCAGGCCGATCTGCGCGACGTATATTTGCGCGACATCACCATCCACGGCTGCACTCATCAGGCGTTCGAGGTTTTCGGACGATTGGTTGAACTTATGAACGCAGGCCGGATCAAACCTTTGATCTCAAAAACCTATCCGCTAAGAGATATCGCCAAAGCGCAAGAGGACTTTCAGTCCAAAGCATTTGCGGGAAAACTGGTTCTCATTCCCTGAGGAAAGGTAAGGCTATGGCGGATATAACCCTGTTGGACGGCTCGATCGGGCAGGAATTGGTCAAACGCGGCGGCGAAAAACCCACACCTCTGTGGTCGACGCGCGTGATGATCGACCAACCCGACCTGGTGGGTCAGGTCCACGCGGATTACTTCCAACGGGGCGCGACGGTTGCCACCACCAATACCTATGCCATCCACCGCTCGCGCTTGGTGCGGGAAGGGATCGAGGATCAACTGCCTCATCTGATTGACCAAGCGTTGACCCAGGCCGAACGTGCGCGCGGATCACGCCACAAACGGATTGCGGGGGCGCTGGGGCCTCTGCTGGCGTCGTACAGACCAGACCTGAAGCCCGATGTAGACGATGCAGCGGTGAAATTTTCCGAACTGGTGCAGATGATGAACGACCGGGTGGACCTATTCCTGCTGGAAACCGTCTCGTCCCTGCAAGAGGCCGAAGGCGCGTTGCGCGGGACGGAAAGCGCAACCAAACCCGTCTGGCTGGCGCTGTCAGTGATGGACAATGACGGCACCCGCCTGCGTTCGGGTGAGCATCTGGCGCAGGTTGCGCCGCTGGTCGATCGCTTCGCGCCCGATGCGGTTCTGATCAACTGTACTCGCCCGGAATCGGTGATGCCCGCGCTAATGATCCTTGAAACGATGGGCCGCCCTTACGGGGCCTATGCCAATGGCTTCACTGGCATCACGCAAGGGTTTTTGGAAGACGCCCCCACTGTTGATGCGCTGGAAGAACGTCGTGACCTGACCCCGGAAGCCTATGCCGATTTCGCGATGAAGTGGGTCGAACACGGGGCCACCATTGTCGGCGGCTGCTGCGAGGTCGGCCCCGATCATATCGAGGCGCTGGCCCACGCGCTGCACGCCGCCCGACACCGGATCGTCTAGGGCGATGGCGGGTCAGCAGCATTTCGATATCCTCGTCGCCCCCGGCTATGTGCTGCTGGAACTGGCGTCGCTGGTCGAGGTGCTGCGGCTGGCCAATCGCGTCTGCCCGCACCCGCCCTTTACCTATGCGTATAAGTCGCTGAAGGGTGGACCGATCCATTCCAGCAGCGATGCGATGATCCAGACCGAGGCTGTCTGCACCCAGCCCAAGGCGGATTACCTGTTTGTCATCGGCAATACCGACCCTGACCATCCCGACCTTTCGCTGGGCCGCGTGGTTTCGGATTACACATATCGCGGCGCACAGGTGTTTCTGCTGGCCGAAGCCGCCAGTCGTTACATCGACGAACACGGGACCGAGGATATGGCAACCCATTGGGAAAACGCCTCATTCCTGCGCGAACGCGGCGCCCGGTTCGAGGCCAAGCTCTCCATCGCCACCCAGCAAGGCGCCGTCGTCACCTGCGCGGGGATGGAGGCGACGACGGATGTGGCGCTGTCGGTGATTGGCCGTCACATCTCGGGGCCCGCCAAGATGACCGTGGCCGATATCATGTTGCACGAGAACATCCGCGATTTTTCTTCGATGCAGCCGTTTTCCGGCTCGCGTTTGACCGCCACCGGGGATGCCAAACTGGACCAGTGCATCAAGCTGATGCAGGCCAATATCGAAGATCCCCTGCCGATCCATCAGATCGTCGAGGAACTGCATCTGTCCAACCGCTCGCTTGAGCGGAAGTTCAAGACCTTCTTCGGCACCACCCCCAACGGTTTCTACCGCGAGATGCGGCTGGCCAAGGCCAATAACCTGCTGCTCAATACCACCATGAGCGTGCGCGAGATCGGCCTTGCCTGTGGATTCCCAAACGGGTTTTCCTCGGTCTACAAAAGTTTTTTCGGCGTCACGCCCTTTGTTCTGCGTCGCGAAAAGCGCGCGGCACATCGGTGAAAATTACTCGTTTTGTGACGCTTTTGGTGCATTTATTGTCGATCCTTCGTGGCATTTTGGCCCAAACCTGACAGTGCGGAGATTTCAGGATGGTTGATCTTCCCCCAAAGGCCCGTGTGGTCATCATCGGCGGCGGCGTCATCGGATGCTCGGTCGCATATCACCTGACCAAGAAGGGCTGGAGTGATGTCGTTCTGCTGGAGCGCAAGCAGCTGACCAGCGGCACCACATGGCATGCCGCCGGTCTGATCGCACAGCTGCGGGCGACGGCGAACATGACCAAACTGGCGAAATATAGTCAGGAACTTTACGGCTCGCTCGAAGAAGAAACCGGTGTTGCCACGGGGTTCAAACGCTGCGGCTCTATCACCGTGGCGCTGACCGAGGAGCGTAAGGAAGAGATCTATCGTCAGGCTGCCATGGCCCGCGCCTTTGGGGTCGAGGTCGAAGAAATCTCGAACGAGCGCGTCAAGGAGATGTACCCACATCTGAATGTCGAAGACGTCAAGGGCGCGGTCTATCTGCCGCTGGACGGGCAGGGCGACCCGGCCAATATCGCACTGGCGCTGGCCAAGGGCGCGCGGCAACGCGGCGGGATCGTCAAGGAACGGGTGAAAGTCACCGAGATCGTCAAGCAGGGGCGTACAGTCACGGGCGTTGACTGGATTGCCGATGACGGCAGCGCCTCGGGCCATATCGAATGCGATATGGTGGTGAATTGCGCGGGCATGTGGGGGCATGAGGTCGGGCGCATGGCAGGCGTGAACGTCCCGCTGCACGCGTGTGAGCATTTCTATATCGTGACCGAAGGCATTGACGGCCTGACCCAGCTGCCGGTTCTGCGCGTGCCGGATGAGTGCGCCTATTACAAGGAAGACGCGGGTAAAATCCTGCTGGGCGCGTTTGAACCCAACGCAAAACCCTGGGCGATGGAGGGCATCCCCGACAGTTTCGAGTTTGACCAGTTGCCCGAGGATTTCGACCACTTTGAGCCGATCCTTGAGGCGGCGGTCAATCGGATGCCAATGCTGGCCGAGGCGGGGATTCATACCTTCTTCAACGGGCCGGAATCCTTCACGCCCGACGACGCCTATCATCTGGGCCTCGCGCCTGAGATGGACAATGTCTGGGTCGCTGCCGGGTTCAACTCGATCGGTATCCAATCCGCAGGCGGCGCAGGCATGGCGCTGGCCGAGTGGATGGATAGCGGTGAGAAGCCGTTTGATCTGGGCGATGTGGATATCAGTCGGATGCAGCCGTTTCAGGGCAACAAGAAGTATCTGTTTGAAAGGTCAAAGGAAACGCTGGGCCTGCTTTACGCCGACCATTACCCCTATCGCCAAAAGGCCACCGCGCGTGGCGTGCGGCGCACGCCGTTCCACCATCTCCTGCTGGAACACGGTGCCGTCATGGGTGAACTGGCCGGGTGGGAGCGCGCCAACTGGTTCGCCAATGCAGGTCAGGAACGCGAATACCACTATAGCTGGAAACGTCAGAACTGGTTCGAAAACTCTGCCGCCGAACACCGCGCGGTGCGTGAGAATGTCGGCATGTATGACATGTCCTCTTTCGGCAAAATCCGCGTCGAAGGGCCGGATGCCGAGGCGTTCATGAACTACATTGGAGGTGGCGATTACTCCGTGCCCAATGGCAAGATCGTCTACACCCAGTTCCTGAACCGCACCGGTGGGATCGAGGCAGACGTGACCGTCACCCGTCTGAACGAGACCGCCTATCTGGTGGTCACCCCCGCAGCCACGCGCTTGGCCGATCAAACCTGGATGCAACGCCACGCGGGTGGGTTCAACGTGGTCATCACTGATGTCACGGCAGGCGAGGGCGTTCTGGCCGTCATGGGTCCCAACGCACGCACGTTGCTGCAAAAAGTCTCGCCTGCCGATTTCTCGAACGCGGCCAACCCGTTTGGCACAGCGCAAGAGATCGAGATCGGCATGGGCCTCGCCCGCGCGCATCGCGTCACCTATGTGGGCGAGCTGGGGTGGGAGATCTACGTCTCTTCCGACATGGCGGGGCATGTATTCGAAACCCTCCACGAGGCCGGGCAGGATATGGGTCTGAAGTTATGTGGCATGCACATGATGGATTCATGTCGGATCGAGAAAGGCTTCCGCCATTTCGGCCACGACATTACCTGCGAGGATCATGTGGTCGATGCCGGGCTGGGCTTTGCCGTGAAAACCGACAAGGGCTGCGACTTCATCGGACGCGAGGCAGTGATCGCACGAAAGGAAACCGGACCACAAAGCCGGTTGGTCCAGTTCAAGCTGGCTGACCCAGAACCACTGCTGTTCCACAACGAACCCATCCTACGCGACGGCGAATACGTGGGATATCTGAGTTCTGGCAACTATGGCCACACATTGGGCGGCGCTATCGGTTTGGGCTATGTACCCTGCGCCAGAGAAAAGGCTGCGGACGTTCTGAACTCCAGTTATGAGATCGACGTTTGTGGTGTAAAGGTCAAAGCCGAAGCTTCGCTGAAACCGATGTATGATCCCAAATCGGACCGAGTAAAGGTTTGAAGCGTGGAAAAAGGGGGCGCTGCCCCCGCCGCCCGTTCCGGACGACTCCCCCGGGATATTTATAGCCAGATGAAGCAGAGGATCCGCTCTTCATCTGGCTATAAATATCTCGGAGCGCGAGGCAGAGCCTCGCTTGTCAATTCGTTGACTTTTTTACGACGTATCAGAATTCCTGATGGGGTTCTTCACGGTTTACGAGCTTCCCAACGTGGCTCGTTTTGCCTTAGAGACTCCTGATAGCACCAGGAGAGCCATTGTGGCAGATACCCCCGTACCGCCCAAGAAAGAAGATACGCCCAAGGGATTGGCACTGGCCGTAACGGCTTATGTACTATGGGGTTTTCTGCCCCTTTACATGAAGGCAATGGCGCATATTGGGCCGGTCGAGATTGTGGCGCATCGGATCATCTGGTCGGTGCCAGTTGCCGGGGCTTTGTTAATTGTGTTGGGGCGAACGCGGGACTTGAAGGCCGCTTTGCGAGACCCGAAAATGTTGGGTATGGCGTGCCTGACAGCAGCATTGATTTCGGTGAATTGGGCGATCTATGTTTGGGCGATAGCCAGTGGGAACGCGCTGGACGCGGCCTTGGGCTACTACATCAACCCATTGTTCAGCATCGCGCTGGGCGCGGTTTTGCTGAGAGAACCTTTGAGCAGAATGCAAATTGTTGCGGTGGGTCTTGCTGCAGCGGGTGTGTTGACTCTGATCTGGCAGGCAGGAAGCCTGCCTTGGGCCGCCTTGGGATTGACCGTGAGCTGGGGCTTTTACGCCTTTTTCAAACGCTCTTTGCCGATTGGGCCTAATCAGGGTTTCCTGCTTGAGGTGCTGATCCTGCTGATTCCGGCACTGGCTTATGTCACATGGCTTGGAGCGCAAGGCGCCGGGCATTTTGGGGACGTGATCTCAGACACAATGCTATTGCTGGGTTGCGGTGTTGTGACAGCGATCCCGCTGCTGGTCTACGCAAACGGGGCCAAACTCGTACGCCTTTCGACGATGGGAATTTTGCAATACATCGCCCCAACCATGATCTTCATCACTGCCGTTGTGGTTTTCGGCGAGCAGATTGACAGGGGCCGCATGATAGCCTTTCCTCTGATCTGGGCAGCGCTTGCGATCTACTCCATCCCGATGATCCGGCAGATGCGCGCTCAGGCCTGACGGAGCAGCCGGGCTGCGGAATCGGCCCATATTTCATAAGTCTTGGGACTGGGATGATAGCCATCTGGCGCGGCCAGTGCCGGGTCATCCGGCAAGTCCAGAATCAAGTGCCGGGCCTCGGGATATTGTGCGACGACGCCTTGTAGCGCCTGATCTAATCTGGCTGCCTGTTGGCCCAGCACCCAGGCCAGAGGGTGGGGCAACGCGGGAAAGCGGTGCATCTGTGGAACCGCCGTCACAACAACGCGTCGTACCTCCAATGGGCCAGTCAACAGTTCCATCAACCGGGCCTGCCGGTCTGCGAAGACCTTCGCAGAGACAAGACGGGTCACGTCGTTGACGCCCAAGGCCGTGATTGCCATGTCGAAGGGATCATCCAGCCTTTCCAGTCGAGCGATCGTGTCTTGTGTCATGTGGCCGGTGGTGGCCTCCAGCCGCCATTCGACGCAGTAGTGACGGGATAGATTGCGAACCAGACACCCTGACAGGGCTTGCGTTTGCGTACCAGCGCCCACCCCAGCGGCCGAACTGTCGCCTGCAATCAGCAAGCGCAGACGCGGACCGCGGCCGAAACGCCCGGCGCGGGGGCCTGTCGGTTCAGGCAGCAGCCGCGCGTTCCGCCGCACGGCCAGCCCTTGTGCCGCCAAGACCGGCAGCAGCGGGACCCGCAGCAATTGATCGGCGGCGAAGGGCATCTTAGCTGAGCGCGTCTTTGAACTTGAGGAACCGCGCGTCGGTCATAACACGGGACATCATCGCTTCGCGCAGAGCGCCAATGGTTTTGTAGGGGCGCATGACGACCTCGAATTCCTGAATCAGGCCGTCGTCGCTGAGTGTGATCAGGTCGACACCCACCGCATCCAGTTCTCCGACCTTGCATTGGAATTCCAGCGCCCAGTCCTTGCCCTCTCCCATGATCCGGCGATAGCGGAAATCAGAAAACACCTGCCCCACATGCCCCAGCACCGCGGCCACGGGTTCGCGACCAGACCATGTGCTGTAGTAGGTTGGGGGCGAGAAGCGCACGTCCTCGGCCAGCAATTCATGGATCAGGGTTTCGTCCCCTTTGGCGACGACCTCTTGCATGCGGGCGATTGTGGGGTGCATGTGTTCTCCTCCGCTTTGGGCCAGATTTGCTGAACTGTTGAGTTCAGGCAAGGCCGACGTTGCGGGAGGTTGCGCTGTAGGATAGGCAGGCGCGCATGAGCGACGCCTATGATCCCCCCCTGACACCCTTAGATGTGCTGCACGAAGATGCCCACCTGATCGTGGTCAACAAGCCTTCGGGGCTGCTATCCGTGCCAGGGCGAGGTGACCATCTGGCCGATTGCCTGCTGACGCGGGTTCAGGCCGCGTTCCCGCAGGCGCTGTTGGTGCATCGGCTGGATCGGGATACGTCGGGTGTGATGGTATTTGCGCAGACGCCCCATGCGCAGCGTCATCTGAGTATGCAGTTCGAAAAGCGTCAGACCCGCAAGACCTATGTCGCCCGCGTCTGGGGGCAGGTTGCTGACAAGACCGGCACCGTTGACCTACCGCTGATTGTCGATTGGCCCAATCGTCCGCGCCAGATGGTGTGTCATGAAACCGGCAAGCCCGCCGTGACCGACTGGCGCGTGGTAAAACATGAGGGTCAGACGACCCGCATCCGGCTGTTTCCGAAAACCGGCCGCTCGCACCAGTTGCGGGTGCATATGCAGGCGTTGGGCCATCCCATTCTAGGTGACCCGTTTTATGCCGAGGGTCCGGCGCGGGACTTCCCGCGCCTGATGCTGCATTCCGAGGAGTTAAGGCTAAAAAGCCCCGATGGAGGCGCATCGATGAAGTTTCGAGCCAAGGCAGACTTTTAGAACAGCCCAACCCATAGCAGTTTCAAGTTCCCAAGGGATAATCGCCTTTTGCGCCGACGCGGGGCGCACGGTTGGCGCGCGGCCATGATCTCGCGCTCGATCTCGAAGGCGCGCAGCCTGTGGCCTTGGGACCATGGGCCCAATTGCAGTGTCATCATCACATGATTGTCGCGGCTTGGCATGGGGACCTCCTTTGTTGCAGGTCCAATCTGGCGGCTCACTGCTGACACCACCTTGTCAGGGGGCTGTGTTAAGGTGTCAGCAGATCAACCCCGGAGACGCCGATGCGCCGCTCGACCCGCTTGTTTGAAATCATCCAGATCCTGCGCGCCACAGACGCGCCGGTCACAGCCGAGGCGCTGGCCGAAAAGCTCGAAGTGTCGGTGCGTACGGTGTACCGCGACATCGCCGCGCTTCAGGCGCAACGCACTCCGATCGAGGGCGAAGCCGGGGTCGGTTACATAATGCGGCGCGGGTATGACCTGCCGCCGCTGAATTTCGACGCCGAAGAGGTTGAGGCCCTGTGGGTTGGGTTGTCGATGCTGACCCGGACGGGTGACAGTACCCTGCAGCAGGCTGCCGACCGGGTGTGTCGCAAGATCGAAGCCCTGCGTGCGCCTGCGGATTGGCTGCAAGTGGCCCCCTGGGGCGCGCCAATGGATGACCCTGCCAAGGGATGTGTCCCGATTGTCAATTACCGTGAGGCGATCCGTTCGGAACGCAAACTGCGCATCACCTATGTGAACGCCGAAGGCCAGCGGACCGAACGTATCGTGCGGCCTGTCGCGCTGATCTATCACATCGAATGCACCATGCTGGCGGCATGGTGCGAGCTGCGCAACGGGTTTCGCCATTTCCGCACCGACCGCATCTGGGCCTGCGCCCCGACCGAGGATCACTTTTGCGGGCAAGGCGCGCCTTTGCGCGCGATCTGGCAGGAACAGGACCCTTGGACTGATCCCACGCCACCGCACTGAACGGCGTGATCCCGCCACGTTCACCCGATTGTTGCTTGAGCCTGCGTTCAAGCGGCGCGATATAATGCGGGAAAGAACGTGGCCCCGGCAAACGGGCGCCAGAGCAGAAGGTGAACTTATGACGATTTCCAAGTTTTTTGTTGTCGCCGGGCTTAGCTCGGCTTTGGTTTTGGGGGCCTGTACGGACCCCGGTACGCTGAACCTGCCCGCTGATCCCAACCAAAACGCCAAGCAAGGCGCGATTCTGGGTGGTCTGGTTGGCGCAGGCGTTGGCGCGATTGCCAATGATTCCGACCCCTTGTTGGGCGCATTGGCCGGTGGAGCCATCGGGGCCGCTGGCGGCGGCCTGATTGGTAACCAGCTGGACCAACAGGCCGCAGAGCTGCGCCAGCAGCTGGCCAATGACGGTATCATCATCGTCAATGCCGGTAACCGCCTGATCGTAACTGTGCCAAACGACATCACGTTCAACACCGACAGCGCTACGGTGCGTCCGGCGCTGCGGGCCGATCTGGTGAAGGTCGGGCAGAACCTGAACAAATACCCCAACTCGAATGTTGAGGTGATCGGCCATACCGACAGCGATGGTGAGGCGTCGTATAATCAGGGTCTGTCCGAACGCCGTGCACGCTCGGTCGCGGATATCCTGCAGGCCAACGGCGTGAACGGATCGCGGATCACCACCATCGGTCTGGGTGAAAGCCGCCCGATCGCATCGAACCTGACCGCTGCGGGCAAAGCGCAAAACCGACGCGTAGATATCGAGATCACGCCCAACTGACGGGGCCGCTCTGATAAGAGCGATTTATGCACAGTGACTGCGCGTCAACCATGCTTTGGCGCGCAGCATTCTTGGACTAACTAAAAGGAAACGAACAACCCGGAGTTTCCTCATGTCCGAACCGATCCTGCTGGGCCTCTCTGGCTCATTGCGCAAAGACGCCACCAACCGCAAGCTGCTGCACGAGGCGGCACGCCTGTTCGAGGCGGGCACTTTCATTGACGCTGACCTGAACCTTCCCCTTTATGATGGTGATCTGGAGGCGCATGAGGGTATTCCCCCAGCGGTTCAAACACTGTCCGACCAGATCGCGCAGGCCCATGCGGTGATTATCTCGACCCCGGAATACAACAAAGGGCCGTCGGGTGTTCTAAAGAACGCGCTGGATTGGGTAAGCCGCACCAAGACAAAACCATGGGCTGACAAGCCGGTTGCCGTGATGTCGGCTGCCGCAGGTCGCGCCGGGGGTGAGCGCGCCCAGATGGTGCTGCGCGGCTTTATGGTGCCGTTTCAGCCGCGCATTCTACAAGGGCCCGAATTCCATCTGGCAGACAGCTCGAATGAGTTTGACGAGGCTGGCCGGCTACGCAGCGACAGGTACGAGAACATGCTGCGGAGCCTGATGCAAAAATTGCGCGCCGAAGCAGGTCTCTGAACGGTTGTTCGGGACGGGCCGGATGCCTAGTCTGGCCCCATGCAACAGGACATCCAGACTGATATGATCGACCCGGTGCGCGCCTGTGCGATGCAGGCCGCGCTGGGTCAGAAGCCCTCCATCTCGGCAGACACGGTGCTGCCGCCTTTTTTCCATCAGCTTTACTTCTGGACGACCGAGCCGCCACAAGGACTGGGTCGCGACGGCCATCCGAAACGGGGCGGCTTGATCCCCGATATGGGCCTGCCACGCCGTATGTGGGCGGGTGGGCGGCTGAGCTTCCACACCCCTCTGGTCGCCGGTGAGCGGGCCGAGCGTCGCTCTGTCTGCGAAAGCACCGCGCGGAAAACCGGACGCAGCGGGCCTTTGGGATTTGTGACACTGCGCCATGAGATCTCGCAGCGGGGCAGGCTGTGCTTGACCGAATGGCAGGATCTGGTCTACCGCGAAGACCCAACTGGCCCGGCCCCCACACCCCTGAAGGCGCGGACAGATGAGACCGAGACGCAGCAAGTCGCCTTCGACACCACGTTGCTGTTTCGATACTCGGCCCTGACCTTCAATGGCCACCGTATCCACTATGATCTGGATTACGCGCGCGATGTCGAAGGATATGCGGGGCTGGTCGTTCACGGCCCGCTATTGGCGCAGTTGCTGATGCTGTTTGCCGAGGCACAGATGGGACCTTTGGCGCGGTTTTCCTTCCGGGCGTCGTCGCCGCTGATGCATTTCGAAACCGCAACCTTGTGCCGGAACGGATCCGACCTGTGGGTGTGCGGCCCCGACGGGCGTCTATGTATGCAGGCCGAGGCGCATCGCCGGTCAGAGTGACGCTTCGGGGCGGAAATCATCAGGGATGGTGTCGCGCCCCTCAAGCATCAGATCGGCCATGACCTCGGCCACTTTCGGGGCCATGCCGAAGCCGATCTTGAACCCTCCGTTGGCGATGAACTTTCCATGATGCAGCGGATGTGCCCCCAACATCGGGGCGCGGCTTTTGCTGCGTGGGCGAACCCCGGCCCAGCGTTCGATTACCTCGGCCCCGTGCAGCAGCGGCACAGCCCGGATGGCGCGGTCCAATACGTCGTCCAGTGCATCATCGGTGTTGGTTGGATCGTCATAATCACGTTCCGAGGTCGACCCAATCGCCAGCGTGCCATCCGCATGGGGGACGAGGTGAATGGCATCGGCAAAAAGCTGCGGCACCTCTCCGGCATCAAATCGCAAAAGGGCGGCTTGTCCTTTTACGCCATTGCCGACCGTCTTGCCCAAGGCGTTATTGAGCTCGTGTAAACCCGCCAAGCCGGTGGCGTGGACAACCTGCCCCGCGTCGGGCGCATCGGACTGCACATGCACACCCATCACCTGCAACGCAGCGACCAACGCGGCACAGGCCCGGCGCGGGTGCATCCGCGCGCTGAGCGTGTCGTGGATCACAAAACCAGTGGGGCTGGGCGGGCACCATGCGCCTACTTCAGTGGTCTCGACCACACGCCACTCGGCCCGACCCTGCCATAGTTCGGCCGCTGTCACCGCGCGAGCGTGGGCCAGTTCCAACATGCGTTGATCCGCGATGGGTTGCAGCCGCCCCAATCGCCCATAACCGGGCGAGACGCCGCCCGTGGCCTCAACCTGCGTCCAGAACGGCTCCGCCATGATCAGGCTGTCGAATTGAAAGGCTTTCTTGGCGTTCCAGTTCTCGGGCACATGCGGGGCCAGCGCACCCACTAACCCGCCGCTGGAGCCTGCGCCGGGGCCAAACGGGTCCACCACCTGCACCTTGGCGCCACGTCGGGCGCAGGTCCAAGCGATGGACAGGCCAAAGATACCCGCGCCCCGCACCGTCACATCGACCATTGCCAAACCTCATTTCCTTGTTCAGTGTCGCGCCGCTTAGCTACAGGATTCCCCGATGGCAGACCAGCGTGCCGAACTGACATGGCGGGACGGGCAGATCCCCGTCTCGGACCGTTTCGACGATCCCTATTTCTCGCTCCAGAACGGTCTGGAGGAAACGCGGCATGTCTTTCTGGCGGGCAATGATCTGCCTGCACGGTTCGCGCCGGGGTTCCGCATAGCCGAGCTGGGATTCGGCACCGGGCTGAACATGCTGACGGTCTGGTCTGCGTGGGAGATCTCGGGCCAGACAACCCCGCTGAGTTTCACCAGTTTCGAGGCCTACCCCGTGGGTCGCGATGACATGGCCCGCGCGCTGGACGCCTTTCCCGATCTGACCCCGTGGGCCGAGCGGTTTCTAAGCGCATGGCAGGGTGGGGCTTGTGATCTGAGCACCCTGCGGCTGGAGGTGATCGAAGGCGATGCGCGGAAGACTCTGCCTGCGTGGTCCGGGCAAGCGGATGCGTGGTTTCTAGACGGGTTCTCGCCTGCCAAAAACCCTGAACTATGGGGCTCAGACCTGATGCAACAGGTGGCGGATCACACGGCCAAAGGCGGCACTGCGGCGACCTATACGGCGGCCGGATTTGTTCGGCGCGGACTGGCCGATGCGGGCTTCACCGTGGCCCGAGCCCCCGGATATGGCCGCAAACGTCACATGACCCGCGCGGTGAAGGAATGAGCCAGCAGAACAATATCCGCGCCGGTATCGCGCTGATGATCGCGGCGACGGTTGTGTTTGCGTTGCAGGACGGGATCTCGCGCCATCTGGCGGCGACCTACAACACCTACATGGTCGTCATGATCCGCTATTGGTTCTTTGCGGCTTTTGTGATCGCATTGGCCGCACGCGCGCCCGGAGGGCTAAAGGCAGCGGCACAGACCAGCCAGTTGGGCTTGCAGGTCTTCCGGGGCGTCTTGCTCGCGGTCGAGGTTTGCGTGGCCGTGTTCGCCTTTACAGTGCTGGGCCTGATCGACAGCATGGCGGTGTTCATCTGCTATCCGCTGTTGGTGGCAGCGCTCAGCGGGCCGGTTCTGGGCGAAAAGGTTGGCTGGCGACGTTGGCTGGCGATCGGGGTGGGGTGCGTCGGCGTTCTGATCATCCTGCAACCGGGGATGGGCGTGTTCAACCCGTGGGCCATCGCGCCGCTGATCTCGGCCTTTCTGTTTGCGTTGTATGGCCTGCTGACCCGCTATGCTGCCCGCAAGGACACTGCGGCCACCAGTTTCTTTTGGACCGGCATAGCCGGGGCAGTGGCGATGACCCTGGTCGGCATGTGGTTCTGGGAGCCGATGGCCCGTGCCGATTGGGCGTGGATGTTACTGCTTTGCGTCGGAGGTGTCTCGGGTCACTGGCTATTGATCAAATGCTATGAGCTGGCCGAGGCCAGCGCGGTGCAACCTTTTGCCTATTTTCATCTGGTCTGGACCGCTATCATCGGTATCTCGATCTTTGGCGAAGCCCTGCGCGCCGAGGTCATTCTGGGCGCAGCTTTGGTCGTTGCGGCGGGCCTCTTTACCCTATGGCGCGAACGCCGCCAGGGTTGAACCCGTCAGCTCTTGCGAGAACGGCACCGGCAGGGCGGGCTGCCCCAGCCGTGCGCGGTAAACCGGCAAGCTTTCCGCCACGCGCATCACGTAGTTACGGGTTTCGCTGAAGGGGATGGTCTCAATCCAGTCGACCACGTCAATCTCGCCTGCCCGCGGGTCGCCATAGCGTTCCATCCACGAGATCGGACGGCCCGGCCCGGCGTTATAGCCAGCCGCCATCATCACCACATTGCCGTTGAAGTCCTCGGCCAGACCGGACAGGTAATTCGCCCCCAGCTTGGCGTTATACTGCCAGTCCGACGTGAGGCTCGAGGTCTTGTGCCCGCTAAGGATGCCCAGATTCCGCGCCACGTTCTGGGCGGTGGCGGGCATCACCTGCATCAGTCCCCGCGCACCTGCGCCGCTAATCACGACGGGGTCAAATTCGCTTTCGCGACGGGCAATGGCCAGCGTCATCTCTTTGGCCATCGGAAGACCCAGATCAGCCACCGGATGCACCGGGTAATAGGCCGCAGGCAAAACAATGCCCACTGTGGCCGCGCGCTTGGCAATCATTACGGCCAGATGGGGTTCTTTCAGTTCAATGGCCAAATCGCCCAGTTGGTTGGCTTGCGTGGAGTCCAGGCTTTCGACCAGATGAGTCAGGAACCGTTCCGACAGGTTGTCCTCACCAGCCTGCAACAGCAATAAACCGGCCTCTAACACGCTGGAATCGGCAAAATCCGCCTGCTTCCAATGTGGTGCCCGGCGCGGGTTCGCCAATTCGCTGTCAAATGGACGCCCAATCTGTTCGGCCGCCAGCAAACCATAGAATGAAGTCTGATAGTCCGCCCCCATCGCATAGGCCGCATAAGCCTTGTCCGCATCGCCCAGCGCCGCGTAGGCTCGCCCCAGCCAATACCCGCCGCGTCCTTTCGAGATCGGAGATGCCACTGCATCCGAGAAATTCTGGAAATGCCGCACCGCAGTGGCCGGGTCATTCAGTTTCCGCAGCGCCAGAAACCCGGCCAGCCACTCCAGATCGGCATAGCCATACCCATTTTCGGGCGTCATATGGTGATTGGCCGCGATTTCATAGGCTTTGGCCGCGCTGCCATTGCGCATCTCAAGCCGCGCCAGCCGGCGGCGGCCCTCGGCCCATTTGTCGGGCTCACCCAGTGCATCGGGCCCGGTCGAGCGCGCGAGCATCAGGTCAATCGCGCTGTCGTCCAGCTCTTTCTTGTCGCGCCAGACAAAGCGGTCAAAGGCCAGCCCAGGCGCATCCACCAGTGATTTAGGCACTGCGGCAACCTTGCCATCCACGCCGGGCTGGCGTTTTTGCAAGGCGATCCGCGCCACGGCCAGCTTGCGCTGATCGGCACTAACCAAAGGCAGCATCTGCCCCGCACTGACCAGATGGCCATCCCACAGCATCCGATCCAGCCGTGCCGTGTGATGAGGCCGCAGCATCGCCTCAAAATTCTCAAGATAGTTTTTTTGCAGACCCGCCCCCATGGGCATGGTCCGCCATGCGGTCACGATATCGGCCTCGGCATCCCCGGTGCGTCCCTTGGCCTTTAGTGCCACGGCGTAGTTCAGCGCCCCTTCAGCGGTTTGCGGAGGGAGGTCGTCATAGAACTTCACCACCCGGTCGGGATCAGCCCCGGTAAAGGCTGGCTCGCTCTTGCGCCGCAACCAGGCCAGGCCAGGCCAATCAGGACGTCGATCCAGAAATACCAGTACATCGCCCGAGGTCCCGAACCCTTCACGCAGCCAATGCCAGACGATGATATCGCGCGACACCGATCCTCGTGCACCGGATTCGCGCAACGCTGCGTTCCAATCACCCTTGCGCATCTCATTCATCCCGGCGCGCAGATCACCCACCGCGTCGGCCCTTGCTTGCCCGAATGAAATCAGAATCACAGCTGTCAAAAGCGCCAGAACGCGTGTCATGCCTTGCATTTCCCAACCAACCAAGGATAGAGCCATTCAGGATAAACCTTGCACCGCCGGGATCAACACACATCGCCAAGATTGTGATGCCGCGCGAGGCAAAAAATTGCTAACCGCACACCAAGGAGCGTGTCATGTTCAAAGGCTCAATGCCAGCCCTCGTCACCCCGTTCACAAACGGCGCGTTGGACTTGGATACGCTCAAACACTTGGTCGAGTGGCACATTCAGGAAGGCTCGACCGGATTGGTCCCTGTAGGCACGACGGGTGAAAGCCCCACACTCAGCCACGATGAACACGAAACCGTCGTGGCCGAGGTCGTCAAAGCTGCCGCTGGTCGCGTGCCGGTGATCGCGGGGGCGGGCTCGAACAATACCGATGAAGCCATCCGCTTTGTGCAATTTGCTCAAACGGTTGGGGCAGATGCGGCTCTTGTCGTGACCCCATACTACAACAAGCCCACGCAAAAAGGGCTGATCGCACATTTCCGCGCGTTGCATGAATGCGCGGATATCCCGATCATCATCTACAATATTCCGGGTCGTTCGGTCATCGATATGTCGCCCGAAACCATGGGCGAACTCGCAAAACTGCCGGGTATCATCGGCGTCAAAGATGCGACAGGCGATCTGGCGCGGGTCAGCCAGCAACGCGCCACCTGCGGTCCGGATTTCTGCCAGTTGTCGGGCGAGGACGCCACAGCGCTGGGCTTCAACGCCCATGGCGGCGTCGGCTGCATCTCGGTTACTGCAAACGTAGCCCCCAAACTCTGCGCCGAGTTCCAGCAGGCCACGCTCGCGGGCGACTATGCCAAGGCGCTGGACTATCAGGACCGTCTGATGCCTCTGCACGAGGCGATCTTCATCGAACCCGGCCTTGTCGGTGCCAAATACGCACTGTCCAAACTGGGCTTGTGCAGCACCGAGGTCCGCTCGCCGCTCACGGAATTGGAAGACAGCACCAAAGCCGCGATCGAGGCTGCGATGAAACACGCGGGCCTGCTGTAACGCCGGGCCTCAACCCGGGTCCGAACTTCATCTGGCCATAAATATCCCGGGGGTGAATTGAGCCGCACGCTCAAGAGGGGGCTGGCCCCCTCATGCCCTATCGTTTGCCGTAATACAGCCCAACAACATGTTCGGCCTGCGCAAAGAACAACCAGCGTGACACCGCAACTCCTGCCAAATGAGACAACACCGCCAAGGCGGCAAAGAAATGGCTGAACGGCAGAACCAGCAGTAACACCGGGACCATGAAGGCCAGAACAAACGCGATGATGCGCAGTTTCTCGGCGTGTTTGCGACCCACCACAAAGACGAATTCGCGCAGAAGGTAGTTGGTTCCCGTATGCGGCGGTTCAAAGGCCCGTACCGCGCCGCGTGCACCCAAACCGGTGGCAGTGCCAAGGTCTGTGCCAGAGGTGGCAAAGGCTTTGTCCCCTAGCCACCAATAAAATGCCTGAACAAACGCCGCCGCCAGCAAAAGCGGAACTGC
Source organism: Ruegeria sp. F12 (assembly GCF_056533885.1). NCBI lineage: Bacteria > Pseudomonadati > Pseudomonadota > Alphaproteobacteria > Rhodobacterales > Roseobacteraceae > Ruegeria > Ruegeria sp. F12. Next base: position 155,619 of record NZ_JBQFOV010000009.1, read on the forward strand.
GAGGCTCGTCTGACCCGCCAAGAGCGCCCCACCAGCAAGGCTGAAGCTGAGAAACATGGCTGGTGTCAGTTTCATGTTCCAGCGCGGGATCGTTTTGAGTTGGGTATAGATCATTGAGGTTGTGAAAACGGTCGCCAAGGCGAATCCGGCGCCGATAAGGCCGAAAAGCCCCCAACGCTGGCCAAAGAAAACAAGACCAATGGCATAAAGCCCCATCACGAGCAAAGCGATCACAGCACACCAACCCTCACGGCTGAGCCAGCTGGAACGCCATTGGGTGAATGCCTTCAAAGCCCGTTCCGGGTGGCCAAGGTGGAAGGTCGAGGCCATCAGCCCTCCGACCGACAGGCCGTAGGCGATGACAAAAAACACAAAGGCCACCCAGCCCGAAACGTCAGGCATCCCGAGGCCCAGAAAGAACAGCAACCCAAATCCCAGGCCTGAAAGTGTGGTGAAGATGATGACGGAAGGGGCTGGATGCATCAGAGCTTCTCCAGTGTTTTATCGAGCCAACCAAGGAAGCCTTTGGGTTCTTCAGCGACTGGGGCCAGAAGCGGGGCGAGGATGTCGATCTGGTCCTCAATCTGGTCCTTGGGTCGCGGCGGCAGGTATTTGTTGACGGGTTTGGTGCCCATTTCGGGCATCAGATCCATGCCCTCGCGTTCGGCGACCAGCTTGCTGACATCGCTTTCCGGGTCGCCGAGGTCTCCGAAATGACGAGCGCCGGCGGGGCAGGTGCGCACGCAGGACGGCACGCGATCCACCTCGGGCAGGTTCTCATTATAGATGCGATCCACGCAGAGGGTGCATTTCTTCATCACGCCCTCCGCCTGATCCAATTCGCGCGCGCCATAGGGGCAGGACCACGCACATAGCCCGCACCCAATACAGTCGCTTTCATTGACCAGAACGATCCCGTCCTCGACCCGTTTATAGCTGGCCCCGGTAGGGCAGACGGTGACGCAGGGGGCATCCTCACAATGCAGGCAAGACTTGGGGAAATGGATGAGTTGTGCGGGACCTTCAGCGGGTCGCACCTCGTAGGAATGCACGCGGTTGAGGAAGGTGCCCGAGGGGTCGGCCCCATAGGCGTCCTGATCCGACAGTGGCGCGCCGTAGTTTTCGGTGTTCCAGCCTTTGCAAGAGATCACACAGGCGTGGCAACCGACGCAGGTGTCAAGGTCGATGACGAGGCCCATTTTGCGGTCGGTCGATGAGGGGAGCTGGGTCATGTGCTTTGACCTCCGCGTAGGTGGTGAGGGTCGGTGCGAGGGGCCAGCCCCTCGCGCTCCCCGGGA
>NZ_JBQFOV010000010.1:0-151797 GCF_056533885.1 Ruegeria sp. F12
GCTTCGGCTTCGGCTTCGGCTTCGGCTTCGGCTTCGGCTTCGGCTTCGGCTTCGGCTTCGGCTTCGGCTTCGGCTTCGGCTTCGGCTTCGGCTTCGGAAGGGGCCTCGTCTAGCGCTGCGACCTCGTCAACCGATGCTTCGTCAGATACGGAAACAGCATCGACCGCCTCCTCCAACTTGGGGTCATCCACCGGTTTTTGATCGGACTTCTTCTTACCAGCCACCGCAATATTCCCCTTATCGAATCCGAAATGCTTGGAACAACAGACCCAGTCAAGTTAGTCGGTGGCCACGTCGCCCTCAACCCGCAACGCATGTTTCACAAGTTTTTTAACGGCCTTACGCATTTTCTTTGGTGTCGGCTCTTTCGCGACCTTCAACCGCGCATAGGGCAAAGAATAAAGGGGTTCGGCGGTGGCCTGGCTGATGGCAGCCACCCAAAGCGGGGCAGAACCGCGCCAGATGTCGGCAAAATGTCGCGCCGTTCTGGGCGAAAATATTGGAGCCAAAACAGCGGATTTGCCGTTTGCTGCGGCAGTCGCCTCCGGTGTCAGCGGTAACAGGTTTTGCTGGTAAACGGGCTGTTCGCGCACGGTCAGGCCGGATTCGGTCAGCCGCTCGGCAATATTGCCCCGGCTGTGCTCGCCGCGCAGGTGCAGTAGCGGACTGAGCGGGCGGGTTTGCAAAAGGGCTGCGATTAACTCCTCGGCGGTCTGGCCCAACAATTGCGCGTCCCATCCGACGCCCTTGGCCGTCCCGGTTGTCGCCGGTCCGACGCAAAAAGCCGGCAGCGACCGATCAACCCCCATTGAGGCCGCCGCGTTCACCGCATTGGCCGAGGTAAAGATCAGACCCTGCACGCCGCGCATATCCGTGCTCACCGGCAGGGGTTTGATTTCCAGAATCGGGGAATAGATGACCTGCACCCGAGACCTGACGCGGGTCGGAAGCTGCGCGACGAACCTTTCAGAGGCCGCGCGCGGGCGGGTCATCAACAAATACAACGTTCGGCGCCTTGGGCCTTGGGATTGTTTGCATCCGCGCAGGGTGATACCCCGCTTGGCAACCAAGGTGTAACGGATCAGGCCAATGGTGCAAACACTTACTGTCCTCGGGTTGGAAAGCAGCTGTGACGACACAGCCGCCGCCGTTGTGCGCCATGGCGAAAACGGGGCCGAGGTTTTGTCGTCTGTCGTGCATGGCCAAACCGAGCTGCATAGCGCCTTTGGCGGCGTCGTGCCCGAGATTGCCGCCCGTGCCCATGCCGAGAAGCTGGATACCTGCGTCGTGCAGGCACTGGCGGATGCCGGGCTGGGCCTGTCCGACATCGATGCCGTCGCAGTAACCGCTGGGCCGGGCCTGATCGGAGGCGTCATGTCCGGCGTCATGTGCGCAAAGGGGATCAGTGCGGCAACCGGGTTGCCTTTGATCGGGGTGAACCATCTGGCAGGCCACGCGCTGACGCCGCGCCTGACCGACGGGATCGCGTTTCCTTACCTAATGCTGCTGGTTTCGGGCGGGCATTGCCAATACCTGATCGCCCACGGGCCGGACCGCTTTACCCGTTTGGGCGGCACGATCGACGACGCGCCGGGTGAGGCGTTCGACAAAACCGCCCGCCTGTTGGGACTGCCGCAACCGGGTGGCCCTTCGGTAGAAACCGAGGCCCGCGCAGGTGATCCCAAACGGTTCCGCTTTCCGCGGCCTTTGTTGGACCGCCCCGGATGTGATCTGTCTTTTTCGGGCCTGAAGACTGCACTGATGCGGATGCGCGATCAGGTCGTGGCCGAGAAAGGTGGGCTGACCCGTCAGGACCGCGCCGACCTTTGCGCCGGATTTCAGCAAGCCATCGTGGATACACTGGCAGAGAAAACCCGCCGCGCGATGGATCTGTATTTGGACGAAAACCCCGCGGAGCCGGTGATTGCCGTGGCCGGAGGCGTCGCAGCAAATTCAGCCATTCGCTTTGCGTTAGAGGATGTTTGTGTTGAGAAAGGCGCGCGTTTCACCGCACCGCCACTGGCCCTGTGCACCGACAACGCCGCCATGATCGCCTATGCAGGGATCGAGCGGTTTCGCACCGGCGCGCGCGACGGGTTGGACCTGACCGCGCGACCCCGCTGGCCCCTGGACCAGACCAGCCCCGCCATGCTGGGCAGCGGCAAGAAAGGGGCCAAGGCATGAGCGTGTCCGTTCTGGGTTCGGGCGCGTTTGGCACAGCGCTGGCGATCTCATTGGCGGGGAACGGGCCGGTGACGCTGTGGGCGCGGGACTCGGAACAGGCGCGGGCGATGCTCACTACGCGTGAAAACGCGGCACGACTGCCGGGTGTGGCTTTGCCAGATGCGATCACTGTAACCTCTAACATCACGCAGGCTGCGGAAAGCCAGATATTGCTGGTCTCGGTTCCGATGCAGAAACTGCGTGGCGCGTTAGAGGATCACGCCGAGGTTCTGACCGGGAAAACGCTGGTGGCTTGCTGCAAGGGGATTGAACTGTCCACAGGGCTGGGTCCGATCTCGGTCATCCGCCAGACCATTCCCGACGCGCGCCTTGCCCTGCTGACCGGCCCGAGCTTTGCCGATGATATCGCACGCGGATTGCCCACCGCGCTGACGCTGGCCTGCGCTGAGGATGCGCATGAGCTACAGCATGACCTGACCACGGCGAACCTGCGCCTGTACCGCACCACAGATCTGATCGGGGCGGAACTGGGCGGCGCGTTGAAAAACGTCATGGCCATCGCTTGCGGAGCAGCGATCGGAGCCGGTTTGGGCGACAGCGCCCGCGCTGCGCTGATGACGCGGGGATTTGCTGAAATGCAGCGTTTTGCCCTGATGCGTGGCGCGCGGTCCGAGACCTTGATGGGCCTGTCTGGACTGGGCGATCTGGTATTGACCTGCTCATCTGAACTGTCCAGAAATTACCGATTTGGCCTTTGTTTAGGTCGAAAACAGCCATTTGACAGTACCACCACGGTCGAAGGTGTCGCCACCGCCCGCGCGATGTCGGATATCGCGAAAGCCGAAGGTCTGGACATGCCCATCAGCGCCACGGTGGCAGATCTTAGCCAGGGCACCTACAGCGTCATGCAAGCCATCGAAACCCTGCTCAACAGACCCCTGAAGGAGGAATAATATGCTCATCGCTCTGATCGCCCGTGACAAGGACGGCGCATTGCAAACCCGGCTGGACAATCGCGCCGACCACCTGGCTTACATCGAAGAAACCGGTGTCGTTGCACAGGCTGGACCCCTGTTGGATGGCGACGCAATGATAGGCTCGCTGATCATCCTTGAGGTGGAAGACATGGCTGCCGCCCAAAGCTGGGCTGACAATGATCCCTATGCCAAGGCGGGGTTGTTCCAGTCCGTCGATCTGATTGCCTGGAAGAAGGTCGTCGGCTGATGGCATATTGGCTGTTCAAGTCCGAACCCTCGACCTGGAGCTGGGACCAACAGGTCGCCAAAGGGGACGCAGGCGAGGAATGGGACGGCGTGCGCAACTATCAGGCGCGCAATTTCATGCGTCAGATGGAAGTGGGCGACCGGGGGTTCTTTTACCACTCGCAAAAGGACAAGGCGATCGTCGGCATTGTCGAGGTCTGCGCCGCCGCCCATCCCGATAGCACCACCGATGACGAACGCTGGGAATGTGTGGATATCAAAGCGGTTCGGCCCTTTGCAACGCCGGTCACGCTGGACCAGATCAAGGCCGACGAACGATTGGGCGCGATGGTGCTGGTCAAGAACTCGCGCCTGTCGGTTCAACCGGTCACAGATGCCGAATGGCAGGTGATCTGCGATCTGGGGCAGACCCCGGCCGAATAGTCGCAGGCAGAATAATAAAGGGAAGGTTCCGACGATGCAGAACCTTCCCTACCCCGCGTGCTCCCGACTCACCACACGCGTATAGAAATCTATTGGTTCTGACCGTCCTGGTCACATCCAGACATTAGCCGTTTGCAGCCGCGCATACAAACACCAAGTACCTAAAATTGAAAACGCCCGTCACAGGGACGGGCGCGTTTGTCATCAGCCGTAGACCGACTCTTTGCCAAAATGCTTGGTCAGCATGTAGTAGACGACCGCGCGGTATTTGTTACGCTCGGACTGGCCATAGGTCTCCAGCACCGACTGAATTGCCTCGTCCAGCGCAGGGCCGTCCGACAGGCCCAGTTTCTTGATCAGGAAATTGTTCTTGACCGTCTCGATCTCACCGTCCTGCGTTGCCGCCACGGTCGAGGCATCTGCATCGTAAATCGCCGGGCCGCAGCCAATCGTGACCTTGGTCAACAGATCCATATCGGCATCCATACCGCATTTGGATTTCAGATCTTCGGCATATTTGGCGATCAACTCGTCGCGTTTTCCCATGAATAACTCTCCGGTAAGGCGGCAGGGCCGCTGTTGTGTGAAACCTTGAAACACGTGCAGATAGGTTAATATGTCGGATGCAGGCCACAAAGGGGAAATTTAGCGGGTTTCCCCCCGCAGCGCTTTAATGGAAGGCGCGGCTTGCCAATTCCGAGAACGCCCGCACCTTGCGCCCGGCGGTGGTGCTGCCCGCATGCACGAAGGAAATCGGCGCATCAGGAGACCGCAGGCACCCAGGCAGAACCTCGATCAAAGCGCCGTTTTCCAGTTCACGTTGCACGGCCAACCGAGACTTAACGGCCAGTCCCAACCCCTGTACTGCCGCCTCGGTCAGCATGTCCGAGTTTGACACGGCAATGCCGCGCGGGATCGTGAATAATGTGGCGCTATGTCCGTCCGTTATATCCAGCCGCGTCTGCCACGGCAGGCATGCCCAGCGCATCACGCGCAGGTCCTCGACTGAACGCGGCATGCCATGCGTGTCGCAAAACGAGGGCGCAGCACAGATGATCCGGTCATTGTCGCTGAGCTTGCGCGCCTTTAGCGTGCTGTCAGCCAGCCGCCCCACCCGGATCGCGCAGTCTATCCCCTCATCCACCAGCGAGACATAGCGGTCAACGGCCAGAAACTCGACCGTCAGGTCCGGGTTTTCGGCCTGAAACGAGCTCATCACCGGCATGATGAAGCGCGACAGAATCCACGGGGAAAGCGTGACGCGTAGATGCCCGCGCAATGCTCCGCTGCCGCTGCCGGCATCCAGTTCGGCCTCGCGCAGATCGGCCAAAAGTGGTTCGATCCGGTCCAGAAAGATCAACCCCTCATCGGTCAGTTGGACTTTGCGGCTGTTACGGTGAAAGAGTTTGAGGTTCAGAACCTCCTCAAGTTTCGTGATGCGATGGCTGACTGTCGCCGCCGAGATCCCCTGCGCTTTGGCGGCGGACCCCACGCCGCCGGTTTTCGCGACCGAGACAAAGGTCAGTAGGTCATTCACATGATACATTCGAAATTTCCTAACGCTGGTTTCAAGATTGAGCCAGTTATCGCGGAAAATTTCAAATGGTATCTGCTGGATCACGACCAGAGGAGGACCTGATGAAATCACTTTACGCAGCCACATGCGCGCTTGCGCTGGCCTTGCCCGCCGCAGCAGCCGAGTTGGAAACTTATCTTGAGTTTGAAAAGGCCATGCCCCCGGGCAATCTGGCCATTGGCCCGGATGGGCGCATGTTCATGTCGGTGCATGAATTCTACGGCCCTGAATTGCGCGTGGTTGAGGTGATGCCTGATGGCTCCACCAAGCCTTACCCGACCGAAGACTGGGCCCGCGCACCCAACGACGATGCGGATGGGTTGAACGGCGTTTTGGGCCTGCGTGCGGATCGAGATGGTATCCTTTGGATGCTGGATGGTCAGGGAGAAAACCAGACCGGGCGCGTCGTCGGCTGGGACACCAAAACCGAAACCCTGCACGCGATCCATTATATCGGTGCGCCTGTGGCGCGGCCGACCTCATTCCTGAATGATCTGGCTGTAGACCGCGATCACGGGGCTATCTACATCTCAGATACAGGCGACGGGCAGAACTCGGCCATTATTGTGGTTGATCTGGATACAGGGCGCGCGCGGCGCGTTCTGGAGGGGTCGCAATACACGATCCCCGAAGATACGCCGATGGTGATTGACGGGCGCGAGATCACGCTGGGCGGCAATCCGGCCAAGATTGGCATCAACCCGATCACAGTCGATCCGACCAACACATGGGTCTATTTCGCCCCAATGACGGCAAGTGCGATGTACCGCATCCCCACCGCCGCGCTGCTGGATGAAAGCCTATCAGATGCCGATCTAGAGGCCAAGGTTGAACGCTATGGCGACAAGCCGATTTCGGATGGGTCGACCGTGGATACCGGCGGCAATGTCTATATCACTGCGATGACCGACAATGCGCTGGGCGTCACCAAGCCGGATGGCAGCTATGAAGTGCTGTTCCAGTCGGACGATGAATTGCCGTGGCCTGACGGATTTTCGATCGGTGCTGACGGGTATGTCTATGCCACGATTAACGAGCTGCACCGCTCGCCCGTACTGAACAATGGCGAGGATGCCTCGAAGGGTATCTACAAGATCGTTCGGTTCAAATCGCTGGCTGATGCGGTCAGCGGACGCTAAGCCAATCTCCGGCCCCGGTTCTCGGGGCCGGATTATCTGCAATAGCCCCAGCCCGGCCCCTGCAAATGGAAGTGGTCCGCGTGCAGCTTGTTGAAATTGGGGCTCAGCACCACCCGGAACCAATCACAAGCGCCCTGCCCGATCTGGCGTAGGAATTCGGATTCGGGCCCTTCAGTTGGCCAGTCGCGCAACAGGTTTAGTGTGCGTCCATCGGCCAGATCGACCCCCACGATATCAATGGAATCTGCAGTTGCATGACTGCTCCATCGGCTGTCCTGCCCCTGCGCGGTCCGCATCCGGCGGCAGTTATAGCTGCCCAGGTGCCGCAGAGCACGCGCCTCAGTACCCAAAATGTCCCGCGCAGCAGGCTGAACCACGTGATGTTCCCACATGGCAAGACGCAGAGCTGTGGTACAGCGCGTTTCGACCCCTCGGACATCTGCGGTAACAACGCGCGACAGAAGGCCCCGTCCGCTGATCCCGCAATTCTGATCGACGACCAAATCCTCCATCTCAGCAAACGCCACTTCGTCCGCAGACAGTACCGCCTTGCATTGCGCCCCATCCGCCAAAGCACGGTTCAACTGAAACCGCGTAACCAGAGTAACCGGGGCCGTAATCGACAGATCGCGCAGGGGGTTCCAATGGTCAGGCAAGGGTGACTTCGGGTGTGTCACCAGAAGGAATCCGGCAGAGCCAACAAGAAATAGAAATACGATGATGGAAAAGAAAGACGCCGCCAGTTGCGTGAACCGGCGGCGTCCTGTGCGTTTCGTCATACCCGATCCGCGATCAATAGCGGTAGTGCTCGGGCTTATAGGGGCCTTCGGGTTTCACGCCGATATAGGCCGCCTGTTCGCTATCCATCTGGGTCAGCTTCACGCCGATCCGGTCCAGATGCAGACGCGCGACTTTTTCATCCAGATGCTTTGGCAGGATATAGACCTTGTTTTCGTACTCATCACCCTTGGTAAACAGCTCGATCTGCGCCAGAACCTGGTTGGTGAAGGACGCCGACATCACGAAGGAGGGGTGGCCCGTGGCGTTGCCGAGGTTCAGCAACCGGCCTTCGGACAGCAGGATCAGACGATTGCCCGAGGGCATCTCGATCATGTCCACCTGTTCTTTGATGTTGGTCCACTTGTGGTTCTTCAGGCTGGCCACCTGAATTTCGTTGTCGAAGTGGCCAATGTTGCCGACGATGGCCATATCCTTCATCTCGCGCATATGCTCGATGCGGATCACATCCTTGTTGCCGGTGGTGGTGATGAAGATATCCGCGCTGGAAACTTCGTCTTCCAGCAGTGTCACCTCGAACCCGTCCATCGCGGCCTGTAGCGCGCAGATCGGATCAACCTCAGTGACTTTCACCCGGGCACCGGCACCGCGCAGTGAGGCGGCCGACCCCTTGCCTACGTCGCCATAGCCGCAGACGACGGCAACCTTGCCGGCCATCATGGTGTCGGTAGCGCGGCGGATACCGTCAACCAGCGATTCCTTACAGCCATATTTGTTGTCAAACTTCGATTTGGTGACCGAGTCATTGACGTTGATTGCCGGGAACGGCAGGTGGCCGTCTTTGACCAGTTGATACAGGCGGTTCACGCCGGTGGTGGTTTCCTCAGACACACCCTGGATCTGATCGCGCATCTTGGTGAACCAGCCCGGACTTGCGGCCATGCGCTTGGCGATCTGCTTCTTGATCACCTCTTCCTCTTCCGAACCCGGAACGGGGATGATGTCTTCGCCCGCTTCGGCACGCGCGCCCAGCAGGATGTACAGCGTCGCGTCGCCGCCATCGTCCAGGATCATGTTCGGGCCTTCGTCGAACAGGAAGGACTTGTCCAGATAATCCCAATGTTCTTCCAGCGTCTGGCCTTTGATGGCGAAGACGGGGATACCGGCCTCGGCAATCGCAGCGGCAGCATGGTCTTGGGTCGAGAAGATGTTGCACGACGCCCAGCGCACATCCGCGCCCAGCGCCACCAGCGTTTCGATCAGAACAGCGGTTTGGATGGTCATGTGCAGAGAGCCGACGATCCGCGCACCGCTTAGCGGCTTGCTTTCGCCATATTCCGCACGCAGGGACATCAGCCCCGGCATCTCGGTTTCGGCAATATCCAGCTCTTTGCGGCCGAACCCGGCCAATGAAATGTCTTTGACGATATAGTCCCCGGCCATCAGGTACTCCATTCCGGTAAATCTTGGTCCGGGTTGCCCCTAGCATCCCTTTGGGGACGTGGCAACGCAGATGGCCGGAAACGGGATTTTATGCGCCAAACTTAGCTAGGCGTGCCTTCTACCTTGATCTTGGGGATCGCTTCGAAAAAATCGGTGCCAACGGCGACGATACAACTCAGGCCGTTCGCATGGGTCACCAAAACGGTATAGCTTCCCGTTTCCCGTGAGGTCCAAACCTCCATCACCGATTGCCCGCCGCGTGATTTCTGCAATCCGCCAAACGCCAGCTGTTCCGAATAGCTGTCTTGTAGCTTGGCGATCACGTGGTCACGTTGCGCACAACTTTGCTGCTGGGCAAACGCCGGAGGGGCAGTGGCGGCCATGCCAAAGGCCAGTGCAATTCCAAACAAACGCTTGAACATAACAAGCTCCTTTCGATTCTGGTTTCAATCGAGAGGGGCACACCGGGAGAAGCATGCGCCCCCCTCGGTACTTCATGTCGGTATCACCGCGCACTTGTTCAAAGCACGAATGCTCAAGAAAAAGTTGGCAGCTGGTGATCTTGACAGGTAAACCATACCACAAAATTGCGGCGCAATCGCGGCTGTTCGGACAAGGCATGGTATAATGGCAACACAACCCCGCGCATGGCAGAGGATGCTGTCTGGCCGCAGGCTGGATCTGCTGGATCCGACCCCGGTGGATATCGAGATCGAAGATATCGCCCATGGACTGGCCTTTGTGGCGCGCTGGAACGGTCAGACGGCAGGGGATTTTGCTTATTCCGTGGCCGAACATTCGCTGCTGGTCGAAGAACTCTATGGCCGCATCGCCCCGAAGGCTCCGGTCAAATGGCGGTTGGCTGCTTTGTTACATGACGCCCCCGAATACGTGATTGGAGATATGATTTCTCCAGTCAAATCCGCCGTCGGTCCCGACTATGGCGCGCTGGATGACCGGTTGGCCGCGGCGATCCACATTCGGTTCGGCCTGCCCGCCGCCATGCCGAAAACGGTGAAGCGTCAGATAAAAAAGGCCGACAAGATCAGCGCCTGGATGGAGGCCACGCAGATCGCAGGCTTTTCCGAGGCCGAGGCGACGAAGTTTTTTGGACACCCCGACAAGACCGCGATGGAGGGGCTGAACATCGTTCTGCGCCCCCCGATCGAGGTACGGCGTGCTTACACGGACAGACACGCCGCCCTCTTGGCACAGCTTTAAGCAAACATATAAAAGCAGATTTTGTTGCCGTCGTGGTCTCGCACATAAGCGCCAGTGAACCGACCCGGCACACGGACACCCGGCGCGCCTTCATCGGTTGCACCAAGGCTGAGGGCTTTATTATAGAGCGTTTTGATCTCATCCTCGGATTCGGCGGCAAACGAGATCATGACGCCATTGCCAACAGAGCATTCATTTCCGTCATAGGGCTCGCAGACGGCCAACATCGCCTCTCCGGGTTTGGTTCCGATAAACGCGATGCGCCCTACATCGTTGACCACCTTTGCGCCGCGATCCGAAAGCAGTTCCGTATAGAATTTCTTCGCGCGTTCCATATCCGAGACGCCGATGGTCACATAGCCGATCATCTATGAAGTTCCTGTCTTGTTAAGTGTTTTCCAGAAGCGAACACTTGGTCTCAGGGCGCAGAGGTGCAAGTCACGAAGCTGTGACATGAGGTTTCCGAAAATTACAGTTCCGGATGCAAAAGGTCGTGGACCATCATTTCCAACTTTGCCTGGGACAGCCCGTCACGCTGATCGAAGTATAGCTGGTTGTCTGCTTCGTGAACTATGACGAGCGGTCGGGATCCAGCGTCAACCAATTGAACAGAAGTAGCAAGATTCAAAGTGTCCTCATAAAAGGGGAGCTGAACATTCAACCAACCAAAAAATGGGCCAACATGCGCTCGCTTTTTTCACCAAACATTTCTCGCCATTGCGCATAACTGTCTAGGCTTAATGAACACCAGACCAACCATACAAAGGGTTCAGTTTGTCCTATGATAGGGAGCTGCAACCTACCCCGAACAAAATAGTATTGATCATCAATGATGCAATCATCAGTGCCAAGCTCGGCGCGTGATTTTTGGTCTTCTTCGTCCAAAACCGCGTAGCTTAGTGGAGCCTCGGGCCCGAAACTCGGAAGACCTTCATGTCTCTCGCCGCAAGTTTTACACTTAAAGCTGAATGACATTCAAAAAATCCGCTTCACCGCGGGCTGCGCTTCGCCAAAATTCGCTGCAACGTCCGGCGGTGCATGTTCAGCCGCCTCGCGGTTTCCGAGACGTTCCGGTCACACAGTTCATAGACCCTCTGGATATGCTCCCAACGTACGCGGTCGGCGCTCATAGGGTTTTCCGGGGGCGGCGGCAGCTCGTCATCTTTGGTCAGCAGCGCATTGGTGATGTCGGTGGCATCGGCGGGTTTCGACAGGTAGTCGGTCGCGCCAATCTTTACGGCGGCCACGGCAGTAGCAATAGCGCCATAGCCGGTCAGAACCACGACCCGGCTGTCGGGGCGCTTTTCACGCAGCACTTCGACCACGTCCAGCCCGTTGCCATCCTCAAGCCGCAAATCCACAACCGCGTAGGCAGGTGGGCGGGCGGTGGAAATGGCCCGTCCTGCGGCGACCGAGCCTGCGGTCTCAACCTCGAAACCGCGCTTTTCCATGGCCTTGGCCAGACGTCTCAGAAAGGGCTCGTCATCATCCACCAGAAGCAGGGATTTATCCGGGCCGATATCCAGGTCAGAGCTGTCCGCCATATTCTATTCTTTCCGCTATTTCACGCCGTTGGCTTGGTACTGAGTAATAGCAGCGCCAAGGCAAAGGTCAAACAGGCCATTAAGTCCTAGATCTTGTCCAGGAAGCACCCGACCTTATCCGCCATCTGCTGGGCTGTGTCATTCCGGTTGAAAAACTCGATAAACCCGTCCTGAGGGGTGACCAGATAAGTAAAGGTGGAATGATCGACCAGATAGTATTCGTCGCTTTTGTCATGGGCCTTGTAATAGGTCTTGTAAGCTTGGCTCGCAGCCTTGACCTGTTCGGCCGAACCGGTCAGAGCGATGGTCTTTCCACCCAGGTTGAAGGCATAGTCAGCCACAACTTCGGGCGTGTCGCGGTCCGGATCGATCGAGATGAACAGCGGCGTCACCGACTGGCCGCGGGTTTCCAAAATATCCACGGCCTCGGCATTGCGGGACATATCGAAGGGGCAGACATCGGGGCAGAAGGTGTAGCCGAAATAGACCAGCGTGGGTTCGGTGATCACGTCGGTATCGGTGACGGTTTGACCTTCGCCGTTGATCAGCTCGAACGGTCCACCAATGGCGGCGGTGCCGCCTGCGATCTGGCTGGACCGGCATTGCGCGAACTTGTCGTCCGAACCGGCTCCGCGCGTCAGCAACCACATAGCCCCCAGACCTATGGCAAGAACAACAGCGGCGAGAATGGCGTAAAGGCGGACCATAGCATCAATCCTAAAGATCAGAGGGGTTGTTGATCGTTTCGGCCCGGACACCTATCAAGATGGTCAGCCGATGCAACAGGACAAAATGGACCCATGGCCAATTCCAACATCACATTCTGGCGTGGACAGGAACGCAGCAGCTGGATCAGGCTGCGCACGCTGATCCTGTTGCGCTGGGTGGCCATCATCGGCCAGATCACCGCCATCACCGTCGCGCAACAGACCTATGGTGTGCAGCTGGACGTGATGCTGTGCTATCTGGCGATTGGCGTATCCGTCATGGGAAACCTGACGGCGATCCTTGTTTTTCCTCGCAACAAGCGCCTGTCCGAGTTCGAAAACTTCCTGATGGTGCTGTTCGACCTGCTGCAACTGACCATCCTTTTGTATCTGACGGGCGGGTTGAACAATCCGTTTGCCCTGTTGTTGGTGGGGCCGGTCACGATCTCGGCCAGCGTGATGAGCACACGCTCGACCCTGATCATCGGCGGTGTGGCCATCGCGCTGACCACCCTGCTGGCCGAGTTTCATGTGCCGCTGCGCACGGATGTGGGCATGGATCTGGATATCCCCGACATCCTGCTGTTCGGCAACTGGGCCGCCATCGTGATCGCTATCGTCTTTCTGGGGGCCTATTCCCATCGGGTCAGCTCTGAGGTGCAATCCATGTCCGACGCGTTGTCCGCCACGCACATGGCGCTGGCGCGGGAACAGAAGCTAACTGATCTGGGCGGCGTGGTCGCCGCCGCCGCGCATGAGTTGGGCACGCCACTGGCCACGATCAAGCTGACCAGCTCTGAACTCTATGAGGAACTGGACGACCGCCCCGACCTAAAGGAAGACGCCGCCCTGATCCGCGAACAGGCCAACCGGTGCCGCGATATCCTGCGTGACATGGGTCGGGCAGGCAAGGACGACCTGCATTTGAGGCAAGCCCCGCTATCCACCGTGGTGCATGAAGCCGCAGAGCCTCATATCAACCGAGGCAAGAGCGTTCATTTCCTGGAAGGGCCCGCCGATGACGGCGATGTGCAGCAACCCTCGATCCTGCGCAAACCCGAGATCATTCACGGGCTGCGCAACCTGATCCAGAACGCGGTGGATTTCGCGCGCGCCAATGTCTGGGTCGAGGCCGAGTGGACGGCCGATCAGATTACCGTCCACATCATGGATGACGGGCGCGGGTATCCTTCGCAGATGATCGGCCGCATCGGTGACCCGTTCATGCGCCGCCGCCGCGCCGAGACGGACCAGCGCGCGCGCCCGGAATATGAAGGTATGGGGCTGGGTCTGTTCATTGCCAAAACGCTGCTGGAACGGACCGGGGCCGAGCTGGACTTTGCCAATGGCTCGGACCCCTATCAGACCTATTCCGATAATCCCGATCACCGGGGGGCAATCGTCAGGGTCACATGGCCCCGCAAATTGCTGGATGCCCAGACCGGCGACACCCCTGTGCCATCCGGTGCCAATCAGCGCATTGAGGTCTGAGTTAAGACCCTGTTAACCATTGCAACCCATTATCCGACGCCACGAGCAACCCTGCGAGGAACTCATGGTGGACTGGATCATTCTGGCTGTTATCGGTCTGGTTTCTGCCAGCCTTGCGGTGCAGTGGCTGCTGCCACGTCGCAGGCAAAGAGGCGACAATTTCGGCCTTTCCTCGCCCTCGTCGCTGTTCGATGCGGTGTTTCTGTTTGATGGGGATCGTTTGATCAGCCATTCGGACATCGCGCTTGAAGGGTTCGACGACCTGCGCGACTGGCCGGACCTGCGCCGTCTGTTGCAGCGGGACTTCCCTTCGTTCCCCGAAACGCCCGAACGTATCCGGCAGGAAGGCAACATGGTGATCCCCGCGATTGATTGCACGGTAGAACGCGATGTCCTGTGCGAATGGATCGATGGGATTGTACGGGTTCAGTTGCGTGACAGTGGCGGGTGTCCCTCGACTGTTCATCGCGAAACCAACGATCCAATCCGATTGGCCATGGAACGTGCGCCCTACCCGGTCTGGTTGCTGGATCACCAATCCAATGTGCGCTGGTGTAACGCAGCCTATATTGCATTGGTGCGCAAAGTGCGCGGGCAGGATACGGACCTGACCGCACCGCTCTTTCCGGGCCTTGAAGACGACGCAAAACCGTCAGGAAAGTCGCGCGTTTCGATCTCGACCGAGGGCAGCGACAGCAAGCTCTGGTTCGACCTGACGCTGGCGGATCACCCCGAGGGGCATTTGTGCTATGCAGTCGACATCAATGCCATCGTCGACGCCGAAACCGCCCAGCGCAAATTTGTGCAGACGATGACCAAGACGTTCGCACAGCTGTCCATCGGACTGGCCATTTTCGACCGAAACCGTCAGTTGGCCCTGTTCAACCCCGCCCTGATCGACCTGACCGCCCTGCCGCCCGATTTCCTCAGTTGTCGCCCCAGCCTGTCCAGCTTTTTCGACCGGCTGCGCGATCAGCACATGATGCCCGAACCAAAGAATTATCGCGGTTGGCGCAGCCAGATGAACGATCTTCTCGAAGCGGCCGAAGACGGGAATTATCAGGAAACATGGTCCCTGCCCTCGGGCTCGGTCTATTCGGTCAGCGGCCGCCCACACCCTGACGGTGCCGTAGCCTTTCTGTTCGAGGACATCACGGCCGAGATCACCCTGACCCGCCGCTTCCGGTCAGAGATGGACCTGATGCAATCCATTCTGGACAAGCTGGCGGATGCAATCGCTGTGTTTGGTGCGGATGGAACCCTAGCTTTCACCAATTACGCCTATCAGGAATTGTGGGGTGAAACCGACGACAGCGGGTTCGAGCCTGACTCGATCCTTGATGTGACACGGGGCTGGCAGGATCAATGCCTGGCAACGCCGGTCCTTGGCGAAATCCGAGATTTCGTAGCCATGCGCGAAAACCGATCCGAGTGGTCCGCGGACCTGCGATTGCGTAATGGCACGCGCCTGATCTGCACCTTGTGCCCGATGCAGAACGGCGCGACGATCGTGCGGATTTCACCGGATGCGGACGCGATGATAAGTCAGGATATTCACCAGATCAGCGCCTGAACCGGGTTGCAGCCAACCGGGCGCAAGGCCATTGTGGCGCCATGACAAGCGCGCCCAATGTAATCACCCTGAATTCGCCCGAGGAAACCGCCCGATTGGCGGTTTTACTGGGCCGCGTGCTGCGCCCCGGCGACGTTCTGTTGCTGGACGGCGAGATCGGCAGCGGCAAGACACATTTCGCGCGCAGTCTGATCCAATCCGTGATGACCCACCCCGAAGATGTCCCCTCGCCCACCTTCACGCTTGTGCAGGTCTATGACACCTCCTTGGGCGAGATTTGGCACTGCGACCTCTACCGGCTAAGCGCACTGGAAGAGGTCGAGGAACTGGGTCTGACCGACGCATTCGAAACCGCGATCAGCCTGATCGAATGGCCAAACAAACTGGGGCCGTTGGAACCGGCCTCAGCGCTGACGCTAAAGTTTGAAACAGATCCTGATACACTGGAAAAACGCCATCTGACGATCAGTTGGTCGGACCCGCGCTGGGCTGAATTGCCGGAGGCGATCACATGACAAACCGCGCCATTCTAGCCGAAGCGCTGATCGCGCAGACACCTTGGGCGAATGCCCTGCGCGCGCCCTTGGCCGGGGATGCCTCGAACCGCAGGTACGAGCGGCTTACCAATCCCGAGACAGGGGCAACGGCCGTGCTGATGGATTCCCCCCCCGGTCAAGCCGAACCGGTCGAAGCGTTTGTGCGGATGGCGCACCACCTGCGCGCGACCGGGCTAAGCGCGCCCGAGATCTACGCTGAGGACACCGAGTTCGGGTTCCTTCTGTTGGAAGATTTGGGCGATGACCTATTCGCGCGTGTCCTAGAAACCCGCCCTGAGATGGAACGGGAGCTCTATCAGGCTGCTACGGACGTTCTGATCACACTGCACGCGGCACCAACACTGTCCCTGCCGTCTTACGGTCCCTCGCTGATGGCCGAGTTGTCGGCGCTGTCCTTCACCAAATACGCGCAGGCCATTCTTGGCGCGCATGATCAAGACGCGCGTAGTCGGTTTGAGCATCGCTTTGCCGACATCCTGCACCAGGAAACATCGGGACCAAAGGTCGTGGTCCAGCGCGATTATCACGCCGAGAATCTGATTTGGCTGCCCGATCGAAACGGGGTAAAACGCGTGGGCCTGCTGGATTTCCAAACCGCGATGCTGGGGCATCCGGCTTATGATCTTGTGTCCTTGTTGCAAGACATTCGTCGCGACGTATCCTTGGGAACCGAGATGCGTATGATTGATCACTATATCTCGCAGACCGGAGTGAACGATCATGACTTCCGCACCGCTTATACGGTGCTGGGGGCGCAAAGAAACCTACGTATCCTGGGTGGTTTTGCCCGGCTGGCCACGGAGTACGGCAAGCCCCAATACGTGGACCTGATCCCGGCCACATGGGCGCATTTAATGCGCGATCTAGAGCATCCCGCGCTGGTCGGCGTGGCTGATCTGCTGCGCAGCGCCCTGCCCGCGCCCACCGAAGAAAACCTGAACAGGCTACGACAGAAATGACGCAATCACCCGACGCTGTGATGGTATTCGCCGCCGGGTTCGGGACCCGTATGGGCGCGCTGACCAAAGATAGACCCAAACCGCTGATCGAAGTTTCGGGTCGGCCGCTGATCGACCATGCACTAGAGCTGGTTGATGCGATCAACCCTCAGCGGATCGTCGCCAACCTGCACTATCTGCCCGAGCAGCTTGAGGCGCATTTGGCACCGAAAGGTGTGACGCTGACTTACGAAACAGACGACATCCTTGAAACAGGGGGCGGATTGCGCGCCGCTCTGCCGATGCTGGGGCCGGAGCCGGTGTTCACTCTGAATCCCGATGCAATCTGGTCCGGCCCAAATCCGTTAACACTTTTGCGTAAGGCATGGGACCCAGATCGAATGGACGCGCTGTTGATGTGCGTACCTGTGGCACAAACCTTGGGCTACACCGGCACTGGAGATTTCACCGCAGATGCGGATGGGCGCATCTCGCGCGGGCCCGGATTGATCTATGGCGGGGCGCAGATTTTGAAAACTGAAGGTCTGATGGATATCCCTCAGACATCCTTTTCCCTGAACCTGCTGTGGGACCGGATGCACAGCGACAACCGTCTGTTTTCACTGACCTATCCTGGCCGATGGTGCGATGTAGGCCATCCAGAGGGTATCGCGCTGGCCGAAGGGTTGATTGCCGATGTTTGACCCCTCCACGGCTCCGCGCGTTTTTGCCGTTCCACCGGGTTCGGATTTTCCCAAGGCGCTGGTGGCGGGATTGCACGCACGCAGCACCGGCCAACCGCCCGAGGCGCTGGCTCGCGTACAACTTGTCGTCAACACGCGGCGGATGGCGCGTCGGGTCCGCGATCTGTTCGATCAAGGGCCTGCGTGTTTGCTCCCGCGACTTTCGCTGGTCACGGATCTGGGCGAAAGCATTAATCTTGCGCAGATTCCGCCCGCGATTCCAGCACTGAGACGACGGTTGGAACTGACTCAACTGGTTTCGAAACTGCTGGAACAACAGCCCGATCTGGCGGCGCGGTCCTCGCTGTTTGATCTGTCCGACAGCCTGGCCGCCTTGATTGACGAGATGCAGGGCGAAGGCGTTTCCCCCGAGGCGATCCGGCAGTTGGATGTCAGCGACATGTCTGGCCATTGGGCCCGCGCTCAGGCGTTTATCGGTATTGCCGACAGGTTCGTGGAAACTGGCGATAATGCGCTAGACGCACAGGCGCGCCAACGGCGCGTTGTCGAAAACCTTATCGCGCGTTGGCAGGTGGAACCGCCACAGCATCCGGTCATTCTGGCGGGGTCAACCGGGTCGCGTGGGACGACGCTGATGCTGATGGAGGCAATCGCCCGCCTGCCACAAGGCGCGTTGATTCTGCCCGGCTATGATTTTGACCAACCCGACGCCGTCTGGACCCGGCTGGATGAGGCGCTGACCTCGGAAGATCACCCGCAATACCGATTCCGTAAACTGATGACGATGTTGGGTCTGCGGCCCGATCAGATTGAACGCTGGACGCGGGATGCCCCACCCTCAGCCCCGCGCAATCGGCTGGTGTCACTGGCATTGCGCCCAGCGCCAATAACGGATGCGTGGATGACCGAGGGTCCGCAACTGACAGATTTGGCCGAGGCCACCGCAGACCTGACCCTGGTTGAGGCGCAATCTCCGCGCAGCGAAGCCTTGGCCATCGCGCTTCGGCTGCAACAGGCGGCAGAAACAGGTCAAACTGCGGCGCTGATCACGCCGGACAGGATGTTGACCCGACAGGTCAGCGCTGCTCTGGATCGTTGGAACATCACACCCGATGACAGTGCGGGTCTGCCTTTGCAACTGTCCCCGCCCGGCCGGTTCCTGCGCCATGTCGCGGGCCTGTTTGCCCGGCGGCTGGATGGTGAGGCGCTTTTGACGCTGCTCAAACATCCTCTATGCCACGGTGGCGACGAGCGCGGATCGCATCTGCTGCACACCCGCGATCTGGAATTGGATTTGCGTCGCCATGGTCCTCCTTTTCCAGACGGGCCCAGCCTGACCGCCTTTGCGATCCGCAAAGAAGTGTCTGAGGGTTGGGTCCAATGGTTGATCCAGCATTTCTGCGATCAACAGATCTCGGGCGAATTGCCGTTGTCCGAATGGGTCACTCGTTTGCGTCGTCTGGCAGAGGCGATCTCGACCGGCAGCTCCGGCGAAAGCGGTCCGCTTTGGGACAAGAACGCGGGTCAAAAAGCGCTGACCGTTCTGACTGCGCTTGAGGATGAGTCCGGCCATGGCGGCCAGATGACGGCGCATGATTTCGCCGATCTGTTGGGTGCGCTGCTGGCAGGGGAAGAGGTTCGCGACCGTGACGCGCCGCATCCCCGGATCATGATCTGGGGGACGCTTGAGGCGCGGGTTCAGGGGGCTGATCTTCTGATCCTGGGCGGTTTGAACGAGGGCAGCTGGCCCGAGGCCCCAGCCCCGGACCCTTGGTTGAACCGGCAGATGCGTGACAAGGTCGGTTTGTTGCTGCCGGAACGGCGGATCGGGCTGTCGGCACACGATTTCCAGCAGGCCATCGGCGCGCCCGAGGTCTGGTTGACCCGCGCCACCCGCTCGGACGACGCCGAAACTGTGCCGTCGCGCTGGTTGAACCGGTTGACCAATCTGCTGCAGGGCTTGCCGGATCAGGGCGGACGCTCGGCGCTTACCAAGATGCGCGACCGGGGCGGCCAATGGTTGCGTTGGTCGGAACAGCTGGAGCATGCACCTGAGATCAAAGCGGCAGCGCGCCCCTCACCGCGCCCGCCCGTCGCGTCGCGGCCCCGTCGCTTGAGCGTCACCGAGATCAAACGCCTGATCCGCGATCCTTACGCTATTTATGCGAAACATGTACTGCGGCTGAAACCTCTGGACCCATTGGTGCAAGCACCGGATGCCTTGCTGCGCGGGATCGTGATTCATGAAATCCTCGAACATTTCGTGAAAGACAGCGTTTTGGACACAGCCCTGCTGAACCGTGAGAACTTTCTGAAACGTGCCGAGATGCTCTTGGACCAGCATGTCGCCTGGCCAACCACACGCAAATTGTGGCTGGCGCGTTTGGAGCGTATTGCCGACGATTTTCTGACTGCTGAAACCGCGCGCAGGGGCGATGGCGGGCCGGTGGCGTTCGAAGCGGCGATGAAACTGGTCCTCGCCCCGATGGATGTCACGATCGTTGGTAGGGCCGACCGGATCGACCTGAACACGCGCGGTGCAGTGCGGTTGATCGACTATAAAACCGGGACACCTCCCACCGAAAGTCAGCAAGCCAAGTTCGACAAGCAATTGTTGATCGAAGCCGCCATGGCCGAGCAGGGCGGGATCGAAGGGTTTGACCCTCTGCCCGTGGCCGAAGCGGTGTTTATCGGCATGGGCGGAAGCTACAAAGAGGTGCCGGCGCCCTTGGCCAAGGAACCGACTGACAAGGTGTTAGCTGAACTAAAAGAGTTGATTTCTGCCTATTTAGAGCCTGATCAGGGGTTCTCGTCACGGCGAATGTTGCACAAGGATACGGATATCGGGGACTACGATCACCTTGCCCGTTTTGGCGAGTGGGACCGAACCGCCGAGATCAAGCCCGAGGATCTGTCATGAGCGCCCGCAACGACGCCACCGAACGGCAGGTGCAGGCAGCGCGGCCTGATGCCTCGACCTGGTTGGCCGCGAATGCGGGTTCGGGCAAGACGCGGGTTCTGACCGACCGGGTGGCGAGGCTTTTGTTGGACGGCGTGCAGCCGCAGCACATCTTGTGCCTGACCTACACCAAAGCTGCCGCCAGCGAGATGCAGAACCGCCTATTCAAGCGCCTTGGCGAATGGGCGATGCTGGGTGATGACCCGTTGCGCAGGCAGCTGACCGATCTGGGCGTGGCGGGAATGATCGACCCGGATCGCCTGGCGCAGGCGCGTACTTTGTTTGCCCGCGCCATCGAAACGCCCGGTGGGTTGAAGATCCAGACGATCCATTCGTTCTGCGCGGCGTTGCTGCGCCGATTTCCGCTTGAGGCCGGGGTCAGCCCGCAATTCTCTGAGATGGAAGACCGCGCCGCCGCCTTACTTCGTGTGGAAATCGTCGAAGATTTCGCCACGGGACCGCAGGCCGAATTGATCGAGGATGTGGCCCGGTTTGTAACCGACTCTGGATTTGACGCTCTGACAGCCGCCGTGACCCAGAAACGGAACCTTTTCGCAAACGCGCTGGGCTGGGGCGACATTCTGGGCAAATTTGACCTGCCCGACGGGTTTGACGAAGACGCATTGTTGAGCAAGGTCTTTCTGGGAGGTGAGGTCGATCTGATCCGCTCGATACTGCCGGCACTGTCCGAGAGCGGCGGCAACAACGCCAAGGCTGCCGCAAAACTGGCCGCCTTTACCGAGCCGCGATTGGGCAGCCTGCCAATCCTCGAAGGCGTTTTCCTGACGGGGAAGTCCGCCAGGGAGCCATTTTCAGCCAAGATCAACAGCTTTCCAACCAAGGCCCTGCGCGAAGGCGCTTTGGCCGACCGAATGCCACAGCTTGAGGCGCTGATGTTGCGCATCGAGGACGCGCGCGAACAGAGGTTGGCGCTGGCCGCCGCGCGCAAGACCCATGTGTTGCACCGTTTTGCCTCCGCCTTCCTGCCGGAATATGAGCGTCGCAAACAGTTGCGCGGCTGGCTGGATTTCGACGACTTGATCCTGCGTGCGCGGCAAGTTCTGAACGACCCAGCGGTGGCCGAATGGGTGCTGTATCGGCTGGACGGCGGAATCGACCATATTCTGGTGGACGAGGCGCAGGACACCAGCCCCGACCAATGGGATGTGGTCGAGAAACTGGCGCAGGAATTCACCAGCGGGGAAGGTGCCCGGTCCGGGGTCGAGCGCACGATCTTTGTGGTCGGCGACAAGAAACAGTCGATCTATTCCTTTCAGGGCGCGGACCCTGCCGCGTTCGATCGCATGCAGCGAGAGTTTGGGCGGCGGCTGAAGGAATCAGGCTCTAAACTGTGGGATTCGACGTTGGAATATTCCTTCCGGTCCTCCAGTGCGATCTTGTCTCTGGTCGATATCCTGTTCGAAAACCGGGCCGAGGCCGGGTTTCACAAAGACAGCCAGCACCGGGCGTTTAAGGCCGATTTACCGGGGCGCGTAGATCTTTGGCCCGTGGTGGAAAAGGTCGAAGCGGATGAGGATGCCGACTGGACCGACCCGGTCGACCGACCTGGCGCGCGCCATCACACTGTTATTTTGGCTGAGCAGGTTGCGCAGTCCATCAAAACGATGATCGACTCGGGCGAAACCATCCCCGAGGATGGCGACATCCCCGGCACATTCGTGCGCCGCAGGGTGCAGCCGGGCGATTTCCTGATCCTCGTGCAGCGCCGATCCGACCTGTTTGCCGAGATCATCCGCGCCTGCAAATCCCTGCACCTGCCCATCGCAGGGGCGGACCGGCTGAAGGTCGGCGCAGAGCTGGCTGTGAAAGACCTTGCCGCCTTGCTGAGCTTTCTGGCCACGCCCGAGGACAGCCTTTCGCTGGCAACCGTGCTGAAATCTCCGCTATTCGGGTGGAGCGAGCAACAGCTCTTTGATCTGGCCCATCGGCGGCAGGAACAATTTCTATGGGCGGCTTTGCGCCATCGCGCGGATGACTTTCCTGAAACGCTTGAGGTTCTCAACGATTTGCGCGGCCAGATCGACTTTCTGCGCCCCTATGACCTGATCGAACGCATCCTGACGCGCCATGACGGGCGGCGCAAATTGCTGGGTCGTCTGGGGGCCCAGGCCGAGGATGGCATCAATGCGCTGCTGTCGCAGGCGCTGGCCTATGAGCGCACGGATATTCCCAGTCTGACCGGATTCCTCGTCTGGATGCAGACCGACGATCTGGAAATCAAACGACAGATGAGCGGCGTCGGCAATATGATCCGCGTCATGACGGTGCATGGCTCGAAAGGGCTGGAGGCGCCCATCGTGATCCTGCCAGATACGGGCAGACGACAGGCCCCGCGCGATGCCGAGATTATGGTGGGCGACGGTGTTCCTGCCTGGAAATTACCAGCCGATGCCTCACCCAGCCTGATTGCCCGCGCGCGGGCGCAGGCTCGGGAACGGGAAGAGAATGAACGGTTGCGCCTACTCTATGTGGCTCTAACACGGGCGGAGAAGTGGTTGATCGTGGCCGCAGCGGGAGATGTCGGAACGGATGGAACCAGCTGGTATCAAATGGTGCAGGCTGCCATGGAACGGGCAGGGGCTGTTGCCATCGAAGGCACGGAGATCCTGCGATTGGCGCATGGGGACTGGGACGGATTGCCAGAAACCGAACACAAAGACACCCGTGCAGCAGAGCAGATCTTGCCCGATATGTTCCGCTCGAACCCGGACGCGCCTGAGGTTGAACCGGACACTCTCAGCCCATCAGATTTGGGTGGGCCAAAGGCGTTGTTCGGAGATGCGGGGCAAGATGAAGAGGCCGCAAAGCTGCGCGGCACGCGCCTGCATCTGCTGCTGGAGCATTTGCCGTCGACTCCGCCGGAAAACTGGCCACAGCTTTGCGCGCGCATTCTACCGGATATGTCCGACGCAGACAGGTCCGAGCTGTTGGCCGAGGCCAAAACCGCCCTGACCGCAGATCATCTGCGCCCAGTCTTTGCGCCGGACACGCTGGCCGAAGTTCCGGTGACGGCCACGCTGAACGGGCGGCGTTTGCATGGGGTCATCGACCGGTTGATCATCTCGGATACCGAGGTGCAGATCATTGATTTCAAAACAAATATGAGCGTACCAAACAGCCCTGAAACCTGCCCTGATGGGTTGTTGCGGCAGATGGGAGCTTATGCGCACGCGCTGGCGCAGATCTATCCCGGTCGGAATATCAAAACCGCGATCCTGTGGACGCGTACCGCGCAGCTTATGTGGTTGCCACACGATATTGTGACGGATGCACTGACACGCGCCCACATATCTTGACCTTGCCAAGTCGCGCCCCTACGTTCTGTTCCCGAGTTTACCCCATTCAGGAGACAGAATATGTCGACCGTAGCCGTAACCGACGAAACCTTTGACGCCGAAGTCAAGAATTCCGACATCCCTGTTGTTGTCGATTTCTGGGCCGAATGGTGTGGCCCCTGTAAGCAGATTGGCCCCGCGCTGGAAGAACTGGCGTCGGAATATGGCGGCAAGGTGAAAATCGCCAAGGTGGACGTGGACAGCAACCCCAACTCGGCTGCTGCAATGGGCGTCCGCGGTATTCCTGCGCTGTTCATTTTCAAGGATGGTCAGGTTGTGTCGAACCGCGCTGGCGCGGCACCGAAAGCCGCGCTGCAAAGCTGGATCGAAGACTCGATCTGACCCGGGTTTCGAACGGAATTCAAAGGCGCCTCGTTCGGGGCGCCTTTTTTCATGGGTAGCCAAAGAAACGGATGCGCAAAGAAAAAGCCGCTCAGGGGCTGAGCGGCTCATCTTGACGGTGTGGTCGGTGCAAAGATCAGAGCTTTGCGATATCCGCACGGCACAGGCCAACATCGTCCAATTGGGCGTCGCTGAGGTTCGACAAAAGCTTGCGGGTCTTGCGGGATTCATTCCACGCTAGTGCTTTTTCGTAGGTTCCGAAAATTGCGTCCACTACATGCAGGATGGTAGCTGCTCCGAGCGGCGCATGGATATTTGCGGTGGTTGCCATTTGCGCATTCCTTTTAACTGAAACAGCCGACCTCTTGTCGGTTGTGAGGCTCATGTAGGACCAATACCCGAGTCTCACAATTGCTAGTCTGGTAACCCCGAATTGCAATTAGTGCATATCTTTTGAGCAGTTTTAGAAGAGTTGCGCTGAACGCACGCCCGGCCCATATAGGGGGCCAGTGAAGAACGGAGGCCCCAATGGCAGACAGCGATTTTCCCGGATGGCATGGCACGACAATTATTGGCGTCAAGAAAGGCGGCCAGGTGGTGATTGCCGGGGATGGTCAGGTCAGCCTGGGCCAGACGGTGATCAAGGGCACCGCCCGCAAGGTGCGCCGCCTGTCCCCCGGTGGGTTTGAGGTCGTCGCAGGGTTCGCCGGATCAACCGCCGACGCATTCACTCTGCTCGGGCGGCTGGAAGCCAAGCTTGAGGCCACACCGGGTCAGTTGGCCCGCGCCTCGGTCGAGCTAGCCAAGGATTGGCGTACCGACAAATACCTGCAAAAGCTTGAGGCGATGCTGATCGTGACCGACGGCAAAGACCTGTTGGTGATCACCGGGGCAGGGGATGTGCTGGAGCCCGAACACAACGTCGCCGCCATCGGATCGGGCGGCAATTTCGCATTGGCCGCCGCCCGCGCGATGATGGACAGCGACAAACCCGCCGAAACCGTCGCACGCGAGGCAATGGCGATTGCCGCCGATATCTGCGTCTACACCAACGGCAATCTGACGGTCGAGGAAATCTCAGGCCAATAAAACCTTAATCTCCTTCCCTTTCCAGCGGCGGTGCATGCCGATCAGACCCAGTATCGCCGCAAGGATGACGATGTAGTAGGGCACACGGATGTCGATGCTCATCAATCCGCCGCCGATCAGAGACATGACCCCTCCGGCCAGGCAGAAGACGGCTGTCGTCACGCCCATGACCCAGCCCTGATCAGTTTCGCTGACACTTGCGGAAAACAGGCCCAGTAGCGTCGGGTAGGATACGCCGAAGAAGAAATAGAAGAAGAACACCGGCACGTAGCTCAGCCATCCGATGGGACTGAAGGCAAAGGCTAGCCCGCAGATTACCATCGTGATCAGCGAGACATAAATGATCTTGTGCTTACTGAACCTTTCCTGCGCGGGCTTCACCAGGAAGGTACTGGAAAAGGCTAGTGCAAAGCCGATCACAACCATCGCCATACTGCCGCCGATCACGCCATAGCCGAACCGGCTGGTCAGGTAGTTGTCGACAAAAACGTAAAAGGTGACATTGGCGATCATGAAGAAGGAATAGACCGGCAAGATTTTCAGAACCATTGGATGCCCGCGCACAGCGAACAGGCTATCGGTGATATCACGCGGGCGAAAGACAAAGGGTTCACGTTCGGTGCGGGTGTCCTTGAAGAAGGTGATCACCAGGAAAATGGCGATCAGGACCAGAGCAAACGCGCCATAGAACGGCGTTTTAAGGGTGGCCACGCTGCCCAGCAGGGCCGCATCAGACAGGACGGCGCCTATGATGGGCCCTCCGACCAGACCAAAGCTGACACCGGTCACGATATAGCCCATGTTTCGGTCGCGATCGGCGGCGTTCGTGCTGCCATCAATCATCGCCGCCTGCGCGATGGGCTGGTTGCCAGCCGTGAACCCGGTGATTGACCGCCCGATGATCAGCAGCAGAAGGCTGTTGAGGTAAAGCGACGCAATCGTCAGCGCATAGCCCGCCAACGCCCCGGCCAGACAGACCAGAAGCGCGTTCTTGCGCCCTATGGAATCCGAGACTTTGGAGACATAGACCACACCCAGAAACCAAGACAAAAAGAAACACCCGATCACCAGCCCATAGTAGAAATGCCGCTGCCCCATCGGCGTGCTGTCGGGAAGGAAGCCGGATTTCGTCTCCATGATCAATGAGTTGATGATGGGAAAGACCAAACCTTGTCCGATTAGGTCCACAAACACCACGAACAACAGGGTGATCTTGGCAATTTTCGTCATTCGCGCGCTCCTGACCCTCAACATATTGAAATGATTGTATCAGAGCACAAACGTTTCACCTATGGAAAGCATTTGCAAACCGGCAGGCGCATTGCTAACCAACGCTGCCGCAGTTGTTTTCGCCTGTGCGGTGACTACGTAAGCCAAACCGCTGATCGAAAGGACCCAACCCGTGACCGACCTGACCCCGCGCGAGATTGTCTCGGAACTGGACCGTTTCATTATCGGTCAGAAAGATGCCAAACGCGCGGTGGCCGTGGCGCTGCGCAACCGCTGGCGGCGCAAGCAGCTGGCTGATGATATCCGCGATGAGGTCTACCCCAAAAACATCCTGATGATCGGCCCCACCGGTGTCGGCAAAACCGAGATCAGCCGCCGTCTGGCCAAGCTGGCCCGCGCGCCTTTTATCAAGGTCGAGGCCACAAAGTTCACCGAGGTCGGGTACGTGGGCCGCGACGTGGAACAGATCATCCGCGATCTGGCCGATGCGGCGATCATCCAGACCCGCGAGTATATGCGCGAGGACGTGAAAGCGCGCGCTTATCAGGCCGCCGAGGATCGCGTCATCACCGCCATTGCCGGCGAAGACGCCCGCGAGGGCACGCGCGAGATGTTCCGCAAAAAGCTGAAAGCGGGGGAACTGGACGATACGGTGATCGAACTGGAACTGTCGGACAGCTCAAACCCGATGCCGATGTTTGACGTGCCGGGACAGCCGGGCAGTCAGATGGGGATGATGAATTTGGGTGATATCTTCGGCAAGGCTTTTGGCGGGCGCACCGTCAAGAAACGCATGACCGTGGCCGAAAGCTATGACGCGCTGATCGGGGAAGAAGCCGACAAGCTGCTGGACGATGAAACGGTCAACCGCGTGGCTTTGGAATCGGTTGAACAGAACGGCATCGTGTTTCTGGATGAGATCGACAAGGTCTGCGCGCGCGCGGAAGCGCGCGGTGGCGATGTCAGTCGCGAGGGGGTGCAGCGCGACCTGCTGCCCCTGATCGAAGGCACCACCGTATCCACCAAACATGGTCCGGTGAAAACCGACCACATCCTGTTCATCGCGTCTGGCGCGTTTCACATCGCCAAACCCTCGGATCTGTTGCCGGAATTGCAGGGGCGTCTGCCGATCCGGGTGGAACTGCGAGCGCTCACCGAAGAGGATTTCGTCCGCATCCTGACCGAGACCGACAACGCCTTGACCCGCCAATACACTGCGCTGATGGGTACTGAAGAGGTTGCGGTCAGCTTTACCGATGACGGCATCGCCGCTTTGGCCAAGATCGCGGCAGATGTGAACCAAAGCGTCGAAAACATCGGCGCGCGGCGGCTTTATACGGTGATGGAGCGTGTGTTCGAAGAACTCTCGTTCACTGCACCCGATCAGGCCGGGGCGGAAATTACTGTGAACGCGCAGTTCGTGGATGACAATCTGGGTGAGCTGACCAAATCCACCGACCTCAGCCGATACGTCCTGTAACAGACACTGGCCGATTTTCGCTGCTTGGTTGAACCCGTCGCGCTTGGACCCGCGGCAGGAATTCGTTAGCTTATGCGCAAACCCTCGAGGGCTATTTTCGTGCTGCGCAATATTTCCATTTTTTTGATTGCATCTCTTCTGACCGCCTGCGTCGACCGTACCATCTCGGAAACGGTGCCGTCGGCTTTGGATGTGGGCACGCCCCAAACCATCTACGCCACCACAACCCGCGCGCGCGAGGCTGATGGCACTTACGGGTTCAAGCGGGGAGATGGGTTGCAGTTTCTGGAAATGACCGTCTCGATCCCGCCCAATCACACACCCGGAACGTTGGATTTCTCTTACGCCAATCCAAACCCCGAAAAGCAGTTCGTGATGGCAGCCGTGGATGAGTTACAAGGGCCCGGCGATCTGAAAGCCCGGTTGGGCAACGTGGATGAGGTGTCGATCTTCATTCACGGCTACAACACAACACAGTCCGAAACTACGTTTCGCGCCGCGCAGCTTAGACACGATCTGAATATTCCCGGTGCCACAATGGTTTATTCCTGGCCCAGCCAGGCGACCGGATATGGCTATGCCTATGATCTGGACAGTATGCTGTTTGCCCGCGACGGGTTGGAGCAGACCGTCCGCCACTTGAAAACCATGGGAGTCAAACGCGTGGTTCTGGTGGCGCATTCCATGGGCACTGCCTTGACGATGGAGATGATGCGACAGGCCGAATTGCGCGAACCAGGCTGGGCCAGTCGCAATCTGGAAGGCGTGGTGCTGATTTCACCGGATCTGGACGTAGATCTGTTCCGCTCGCAGATGGATGTAATCAAGACACCGCCGGATCCGTTCATCGTCATCACCTCGCAAAAGGACAAGTTGCTGAATATCTCGGCCCGGCTGCGCGGCACCACCAAGGGTGAGCGTCTGGGCAATATCAGTTCGGCCGAGGCGCTGTCTGAATACAAGATCAACATTCTGGACACGACCGCTTTCAATGACGATGCGCAATCCTCGCATTTCGTGGCCGCGACCTCGCCAGCGTTGCTGGCAATTATCGCATCGGCCCGCCGGGTCAGCGACACATTCGGTACCGAGCAGCGGGGGATTGACGTCATCGCCCCGGCCAATGTGCGCAACCCAACCGGCGCGACCGAGATCGTTCTGACCGAAACCGGACAGGCACAGGTAAGCGCCCCGTGATGTCGCCTCGGCCCGGCGGGTTTCTGCGCGACAACGCAGCATGGCTGGGCGCGGGGTTTTTGCTGACATTTCTGTCCAGCTTTGGGCAAACCTTCTTCATCTCGATCTTTTCCGGCGAAATCCGCGCCGCGTATGGCCTGAGCCATGGGGCGTGGGGCGGGCTTTATTCGCTGGGCACGACAGTGTCGGCCGTGGTCATGATCTGGGCCGGGGCGCTGACCGATATGTTTCGCGTGCGCGTTCTGGGGCCGGTTGTCCTGGTCGGTCTGGCCTTGGCCGCGCTGGCGATGGCGCTGAACGCATGGCTGTTCCTTTTACCCATCATCATCTTTCTGCTGCGCCTGTTCGGGCAGGGGATGTCTGTGCATCTGGCCCTGGTGGCAATGACACGCTGGTTCACCGCCACGCGGGGCAAAGCGCTGTCCATTGCCTCGGTCGGGTTCTCGGTTGGCGAGGCGCTGCTGCCGGTCATTTTTGTCGCCGCGATGGCTGTGCTGGATTGGCGGATACTTTGGGTGATTTCAGCTGGAATGGTGCTGTCAGGCATCCCGGTTCTGGTGCGTTTGCTGCGACAGGAACGCACGCCGCAAAGCCTGGCGTCTGAGCATTCCTCAACCGGGATGCAAGGGCGTCATTGGACGAGAAAACAGGCTCTATTTAGTCCACTTTTCTGGTTTATGGCTCCAGCATTGCTGGGACCATCCGCCTTCATCACCGCGTTTTTCTTTCATCAGGTGCATCTGGCCGAGATCAAGGGCTGGCAGCATATCGAACTGGTTGCGTTGTTCCCGATCTACACCGCTGTGTCCCTGCTGGCGATGTTTGCAACCGGCTGGGCTCTGGACAAATGGGGCACCGCGCGGATGATGCCTTATTTCCTATTGCCCATGGCGATCGGGTTTGCCCTTGTCTCGTTTGTGACAGGGTTGGTGGGGGCCAGTTTGGCGTTGGTTTTTCTGGCATTGACCGTGGGGGCCAATAGCACACTGCCCAGCGCGTTCTGGGCCGAGTTCTATGGCACCCGCCACATCGGTGCGATCAAGGCCATGGCAACCGCCGTGATGGTCTTGGGCTCGGCCATCGGGCCGGGACTGACCGGAGTGTTGATCGACCATCGCGTCGCGCTGGATCAGCAATTCCTGTGGATAGGAGCGTTCTTCGTCGCAGCCAGCGCGTTGGTCTGGATCGGGATCACCCGAGCCGCGCGCAGTTTTTAACGGATACGCCGCAGGTAAACGTAATACGCCCCGTCGCCACCATGGCTGATATGGGCAGGGGTTACTTGCAGCACGGCCTGCGCCAGCGGCGGAATGCTCAGCCAATGCGGCACTTGGTTGCGCAATACGCCGCGCGGGGTGGGGATGGGGCCGGGCTCGTCCCGGTCCTTGCCTTTTCCGGTGACGACCAGAACCAGACGTTTACCTTGCGCTTGGGCGGTCAGAACAAAGCGCACCAACGCCGGATGGGCCGTATCCACGCGCATTCCATGCAGGTCCAGCTTGCCTTCCGGCTTGAGCTTGCCGCGCTTCATCCGACCAAACGCTTTGTTGTCCATCTGCACGGGGCTAGCGCGCAGGCTTTCCGTGATAGAAGGTTTCAGCGCATGGGGTGATGGTTTGGAGGGCACGGTCTGCCCAGGCTCAAACGTGTCGATCCGCGCTTTTGGCGTTTTGGTGGGCTTCGGTTTCGGCAGGGTGGTCGGATGCACGGTTTGCGGGATCTCGGGGTGCATCCGCTCGGCCTGTTTGGCGACCTTGCGCCATAGTTCGATTTCGTCCGAGGTGAGTTTGCGCCGTGCCATCAGAACGAATCCAGTGCCAGTGCATAGGCACGCTGAATCGGCAGTAAAACGATCATGCGTCCGGGGTCTTTTAAACGCCCCGCGGCGCGGCCCGCTTCATCGCCAGTGCCAAAGAAAATATCTGCCCGCTGCGCGCCCTTGATGGCCGAACCGGTATCCTGCGCGATCATCAACCGTCGCAACGGGTTCTTTCCATCCTTCTCGACCCAAACCGGCGCGCCCAAAGGCGTGAAGCCCGGATCGGCCGCAATGCTGCGCATCGTGGTGACGGATCGGTTCATGGCGCCCAAAGGCCCAAGCTCGGGCGCGACGCGGGTGACTTCGCGGAAGAACACGTATGAGGGGTTGTGAAACAGCAGCTCGGCCCCGGCCTCGGGGTTCTTGCGCACCCATGTCTTGATCATCTGCGCACTGACCTGATGGGCGGCCAATGCGCCCTTTCGGATCAACTCCGACCCGATGGAGCGGTAGGGATGCCCGTTTGCGCCCCCATAACCCACCCGCAACGCACCGCCATCCGGCAGGCGGATACGGCCCGAGCCCTGGATTTGCAGAAAGAACAGCTCGACTGGGTCATCGACCCAAGCGATCTCAAGCCCGCGACCTTGCAAAACATCGCTGGTCAACAGGTCCCGACGTGACAGCCATTGCCCAGCCCCACGCGCCTCGGGCGGCATTTTGTACAGCGGATATCGGAACCGATCCGATCGGGTGCGCGATCCGTCCAATTCTGGCTCAAAATACCCGGTGAACAACGCGTCCTTGCCGTCTTCGACCAGAACGGGGCGGAAGAACAGCTCAAAGAAAGATCGGGCGGCATCGGCTTCATAGGTCTGCGCGACACTGCAGAGTGCGCGCCAATCCGGGTCATCCAGATCGCCACACGTGTTCAGAAAAACCGAAAGAGCCGCCCCGTGGTCATCGGCGGCCCAGCCATCCAGATCGTCAAACGACAGAATGGACCGCGTCGCTTCGGCGCTGGCAGAGGTTGCCATCACAGCCCCCAGCAAAAGCAACCGAAGCGCAGCAATCATGCGTCCGTGGCAACAAGCAGCCAGTTCGGATCGTCGCTGCCCATCACGCGGGCAAAGGTCCAGCTGTCCTTTTGGCGTTTGACGGTGTTGGGGTTGCCTTCGATGATATCCCCACCGCGATCCCGCACGACCGAGGTCAGTTCACCTACAAAGCGCATGGTAATCTCGGCCTCGTTGGTGTCCTTGTCGAACTTTACATCGGCCAGCGCGGTTTCTCGCACCCCAATGAATTCAGCTTCAATCGTCAGGCCCTGATCCTCACGCGCTGCGACGACATCGACGAAAGTGTCAAACACCTCTTCGGACAGGAAGGGCTGGATTTCGTCCAGATTGCCCTTTTCGAACCCCATCACGATCATCTCATACGCGCCGCGCGCGCCTTGAACAAACTCGGACACCGAAAAGCTAGGCTCAACCCGCTTCATAGCGGTCAGGGTCTGGGCCTGTTCGCTGTCTTCGGCAACGTGGTCGGTGATGTCGTGATCCGGGCCGCCTTCGATCACCTCGAAGTCACGGCGCGAATTCTGCCCGTCTGGCTGCTGCTGAACGGGGGGCTTTTCAAAACCCTCACGCGTCCCCAGCACGCTTTTCAGGCGCAGGATCAGGAAAACGGCAATTCCGGCCAGGACCAGCAACTGGATCATTGGGTTTTCGCTCATTTCATTCTCTTTTCAGCGCCGGGACTTTGTGTACGCGGCCTCATGACACTATGTAGGTGACAGTTCGGGACAAGTCCACCGCCCGACCGCTGGTAAAGGATAACGCAAATGTACCTGTTCTTGGCATTTTTGCTGGTACCGATCATCGAGATCGCCCTGTTCATTCAGGTAGGCGGCCTGATCGGTCTGTGGCCAACGCTTGCGATTGTCGTTCTGACGGCTGTGTTGGGCACGGCTTTGGTACGGACACAAGGTCGCATGGCATTGGCCAATCTGCAGCGATCCTTTGCCGAACTGGACGACCCGACCAAGCCGCTGGCCCATGGCGCTATGATCCTCTTGTCTGGCGTATTGCTGCTGACACCGGGGTTTTTCACCGATGCCATTGGTTTTGCTTTGCTTATTCCCGGAGTTCGGGTGGCCGTTTTCAATTTTCTTAAGTCCAGGGTAACCATCACCCAGTTTCAGATGGGTGGTGGCGCGCAGTTCCGCACCGGTCCTGACCCTGCACCGCAAGACGACGTGATCGACGGGGAATACACCGAGGTTCACCCCCGCCGTGACCCATCAAAACCATCGAAATGGGTCGAAGGTCCGTGACCTGCATTGAGGTGCCGCGCCCAACTTGCTAAGCAAAGGCAAATTTTAGTTTCGGAGTAGATAAATGGCCGAAGAAGACGCCAAAGAAAACACAGCCGCCGCAGCCCAGGCGGCACCGCAGATCCAGATGCGCGTTCTGGGACAATTCATTCGTGATCTGTCGTTTGAAAACGTGATGGCCCAAAAGGGCGTATCCGGCGACGTGCAGCCCGAGATTTCCGTTCAGGTCAATCTTGATGCAAAGAAGCGCCCGACTGAGCATCAGTATGAGGTTTCGGTCAAACTGAACCTCAAATCCAAAGCCAAGGGCATGGAAGACATCCTGTTCCTGTGCGAGCTGGATTATTGCGGCCTGTTCCACGTTGAAGGTGTGGCCGATGACCAACTGCATCCGTTCCTGATGATCGAGTGCCCGCGGATGTTGTTCCCGTTCCTGCGCCGCATCGTCAGCGACGTAACCCGCGATGGTGGTTATCCGCCGGTGAACCTGGACAATATCGACTTCGTGGCCCTGTACCGCAACGAGTTGATGCGTCGTCAGGCCGAAGCACAAAAAGCCGAAGCCTAACCCATTCGACCCGCGCCGGATAACCCCTCAGGCGCGGGTCCACAGGGCGTTTTCGCCCAGTTTTTCCACAAATGTTTCATGTGCTGCGCGTTCTTCATCGGTGATCTTTGACGCCAAGGGTGTCGGTCGTGCCGTGGGTCGCCACTCTTCGCCGCCCGCACCTGCCGCAGAGGCGACAGTCGAAAGGCCGAAATCCGGCTGCCGTCCACCGATCAGCTCCAGATAGACCTCGGCCAGAATCTCAGAGTCCAGCAGCGCTCCGTGCAGCGTTCGGTTCGAGTTGTCGATATTGAACCGCCGGCACAGCGCATCCAACGAGGCGGGTGAACCCGGAAAGCGTTTGCGCGCGATGGCCAGCGTATCGAGCGCCTGATCCATCGGAATCTGCGGCAGGCCCATCCATTTCAACTCGGCGTTCAGGAACTTCATGTCGAACAAGGCGTTGT
Organism: Ruegeria sp. F12; assembly: GCF_056533885.1. Taxonomy (NCBI): domain Bacteria; kingdom Pseudomonadati; phylum Pseudomonadota; class Alphaproteobacteria; order Rhodobacterales; family Roseobacteraceae; genus Ruegeria; species Ruegeria sp. F12. The sequence goes on from NZ_JBQFOV010000010.1 coordinate 34,223, forward strand.
GGATGACCAGTTTCGAATTCTTGATGAAGTCGCGAAATCCCTGACCGACCTTGGCAAAAACCGGCTTGTCCTTCAGTGTTACTTCACCTTTTTCCGGTGGTCGCGGAGTTTCCAGCAGGTCGGGGCCGATACCGTGAACGCCAAACGCCTCTTCCGGCATCGAACGTTCGGGGTTGATATAGACGTGATAGGTCTCGCCCGTGGCCACGTGGTTCCAAAGCTCGACCGCGCCGATTTCCACGATGCGGTCGCCACTTTCGGGATCGAACCCCGTGGTTTCGGTATCCAGTACAATTTCACGCATCTGCCAAACCCGCCCGTATCTGCCTGACCACATCCTGCACCTGCGCGCGGGCATGGTCCAGACTGTCCGTCACGATCACGAAATCAGATCGTGCGCATTTTTCGTCATTCGGCATCTGTTGGGCGCGGATCTGCTCGAACTGCGCCTCAGACATCGTTCCCCGCGCCATGACGCGGCGTTTTTGTTCATCCGCCGGGATCGACACGCAAGCCACGGCATCCATCGCAGCATCTCCACCGGTTTCGAATAGCAAGGGAATGTCGAAAACCAGAATATCCGCGGTAGCGTTTGCTCGAAACGCAGCGCGGTCTGCGGCAACCAAGGGGTGCACGATGCCTTCGATCTGCTTGAGCGCAGCCGGGTCATTTGTGATGATCTGTTTCAGCGCATCGCGGCTGACCGCGTCGTCAACGATTGCGGCGGGAAAAGTGGCTTGCATCGGTTCAACTGCAGCACCGCCCCTTGAATAGAGTCTATGCACTGCTGCATCAGCATCCCATAACACGCAGCCTTCATCGACAAACATTTGCGCTGTGGTGCTTTTGCCCATTCCGATCGAGCCCGTCAGGCCAAGCGCGAAACTCATGACAAAACAGCCGCGCGCAGGTCTACATTGACTTCAGGGCGGACACCGAACCAGCTTTCGAAACCCGGCACAGCCTGGTGCAGCAACATGCCCAAACCATCGACGGTGGTGCAGCCGGCCTCTTCGGCGGTTTTCAGCAGATGCGTTTTCAGCGGTGCGTAGACCAGGTCCGTCACAACCGCACCGGGCTGCAACCCGTCCAGCGGCACGCGTAACTCGGGCTGCCCCTGCATCCCCAAAGAGCTGGTGTTGACCACCAATTCGGCATCCTCGATCACATTTCCGGCCTGAACCCAATCGACAACCGTGATGCTGGGCCCAAATTCATCTCGCAATGTCTCGGCCCGCTCCCGGGTACGGTTGGTTAGCAAAATCTCGGGCACATCTGCCTCGACCAAAGCCTGAAGCACCGCTCGCGCGGCACCGCCTGCCCCGAACACAACCGCAGGTCCGTCCGTCGGGGACCAATCCGGCGCGCCGCTGCGCAGGTTCTCGAGAAATCCATAGCCATCGGTGTTGTCGGCGTGGATTCGGCCATCGTCCTGAAACACCAGCGTATTCGCCGCGCCAATCTTGCGCGCTCGGTCCGTGGCCTCATCGGCTAGACGTAGCGCAGCCTCTTTATGCGGAACGGTGACATTGGTTCCCACGAACCCAGCCTTGGGCAAAGCGCGCAACACATCCTGTAAATCGTCCGGGGACACATCCATCGGCACGTAGTGACCCGACAACCCATAGGTCTTTAACCAATGCCCATGCAACTGAGGCGATTTCGAATGGGCCACTGGGTGCCCGATCACCCCGGCCAGAGGAATCTTTGCCTTGCTCATTGATCAATCACCCCTTTGACGGCCAGAAAATTCAACAGCTCCAATAAGGGCATACCCAAGACGTTAAAATAGTCTCCGTCAATGGTGGCGAACAGGCGCACACCTTCTTCTTCCAGCTTATAGGCCCCAACGGCGTGACGGATACTGTCCCAGTTTCGATCCACGTAGCCCCGCAGATATGCGTCCGAGCTCATCCGCATCTGCAAGCGAACCTGACCCACATGCCGCCAGATCGGCTCGCCATCCTGATAGATCACGGCCGCCGATAGCAGCATATGCCGTTTCCCCCGCATGGCCCTAAGCTGCGCCAGCGCGTCGTCAGGCGTTTGTGGTTTCGATAAAAGCTGACCGTCGAAGTCCAGCACTTGATCGCATCCCAACACCATCGCGCCGGGACGTTTGTCGCTGACCTTGCGGGCCTTCATCTCGGCCAGAGCATCTGCAATATCGCGGGGCGAGGCGCCTTCAGCCAGAAGGGCGCGTTTAGCTGTGTCTTCATCGACGCGCGCGGTTTGCACGCTGAACGGCACCTGCGCATTGCGCAACAACTCCGCCCGGATGGACGAGCCAGAGGCCAGAATGATGGGGACAGACATGTGGAAAACCCCCTGAGCAAATCGTTAACGGTTCCGGGATGGTTTGTATGGTTTTCCTGTTGACACGCAAGCCCACGATTTTCGCGTCAAACATCCCGGATTCGCCCGAATACTATCCAGTAGGGACAAGGATAAGTCGACAAACGGGAAAACCGGGGTTTTCCAAACATACCCAAAGACTTATCCCCGGTGATTCATATTCAAGAAAAGTATAAATCACTGAAATTAATAAGAAAAATTTTCTCTCAACAGAATCATCCGGACAGAACCGGATTCTGTCCACTTGGGGAAAACATATGTGTAAAAAAGTAATCCACGGATTTGAACCACCCTACAAAACCATCATCCTTTTTCTTTTCTTATTTTTTTATTAGGGAGGGTCCCGGGAAACCTTCGGAGCCAACATGATCGACCTTCTTTTTGCAATCTACCCTTGGGTAAAGTCGGTTCACATCATGGCGGTGATCTCTTGGATGGCAGGATTGTTCTATCTGCCCCGCTTGTTTGTCTATCACGTAGAAAAGGCTCAGGCGGTCGACGGAGCGCAGGAGATCTTCTTTGAAATGGAAGAGAAGCTGCTGCGCGTGATCATGCGCCCGGCGATGGTCGTGGCGTGGGTCTGCGGGCTGATCATGGTCTTCACGCCCGGCATTGTCGGCTGGGACTGGGCCTGGCCCTGGGCCAAAGGGACTGCGGTGATCGGGATGACCTGGTTCCATCATTGGCTGATGGCGCGGCGCAAGGATTTCATAGAGGGGCGAAATAAGCTCAATGGGCGGCAGTACCGCATGATGAACGAGGTTCCGACCGTTTTGATGGTTATCATCGTCCTGGCAGTCGTTCTGAAGTTCTGAGGGCACATTTGTGCTCAGGAGATATATGGGCGGTTTGACTCCAACAAAGGTCACGCTTATGTAGGGGTCAACACGCCCGTCCGGGCGGCGTATCTTCCGTACTGAAATTCCACTTCGTGCCGCACTGACAGCGGTGAAGGTTTGTATCATGTCCAATGAATCCCTGAATCTGGCCGATCTGAAAGCCAAAAGCCCCAAAGACCTTCTGGCCATGGCCGAAGAGCTGGAGATCGAAAATGCCTCGACCATGCGCAAGGGCGAGATGATGTTCCAGATCCTGCGCGAACGCGCGGATGAGGGCTGGACCGTTGGCGGCGATGGCGTGCTGGAAGTGCTGCAAGACGGCTTTGGCTTCCTGCGTTCGCCCGAGGCAAACTATCTGCCGGGTCCTGACGACATTTATGTCTCGCCTGACATGATCCGCCTGCATTCGCTGCGCACTGGCGACACCGTTGAAGGTGAAATCAAGGCGCCCGATGACAACGAACGGTATTTTGCGCTGACCAAGGTCACAAAGATCAACTTTGAAGACCCCGAGAAAGCTAAGCACAAGATCCTGTTCGACAACCTGACACCTTTGTACCCAGACGAACGTCTGAAGATGGAGATCGAAGATCCCACCATCAAAGACAAGTCCGCTCGCGTGATCGACCTTGTTGCACCAATTGGTAAAGGACAGCGGTCGCTGATCGTGGCGCCTCCGCGGACGGGTAAGACGGTGATCCTGCAGAACATCGCGCACTCGATCGAACAGAACCACCCCGAGTGCTATCTGATCGTCCTGCTGATCGATGAACGTCCCGAAGAGGTGACGGACATGCAGCGCTCGGTGAAGGGTGAGGTCGTGTCTTCGACCTTTGATGAACCGGCGACGCGCCACGTGGCCGTTTCGGAAATGGTGATCGAAAAGGCTAAGCGTCTGGTTGAGCATAAACGAGATGTTGTGATTCTTTTGGACTCGATCACAAGACTTGGTAGGGCGTTTAACACTGTGGTCCCATCTTCGGGTAAGGTTCTGACCGGTGGTGTGGATGCGAATGCTCTGCAACGACCCAAACGGTTCTTTGGTGCGGCCCGGAACATCGAAGAGGGCGGTTCGCTGACCATCATCGCCACAGCGCTGATCGACACCGGCAGCAGGATGGACGAGGTGATCTTTGAAGAATTCAAAGGCACGGGTAACTCGGAAATCGTGTTGGACCGCAAAATCGCCGACAAGCGTGTGTTCCCGGCGATTGACATCCTCAAATCGGGCACTCGGAAAGAGGATCTGCTGGTCGACAAGGGTGATCTGGCCAAAACATTTGTTCTACGCCGCATCCTCAACCCGATGGGGACGACCGACGCGATCGAGTTCCTGCTGTCCAAGTTGAAACAGACGAAGACGAATGGCGAGTTCTTCGATTCAATGAATACCTGACACAGGTCTTAACGGACGCGAGGCCTTCGAATGGATACGATATTCGCCTTGGCCAGCGCGCAAGGCAAAGCAGGGGTGGCGGTTATACGCCTCTCTGGTCCTTTAGCGCACTCGGCGGTCAGGGATCTGACGGGCGGGGAACTTCCCGCGCGCGGTATGAATTTACGCACGCTGCGCGGGCCCGATGGGTCTCGTCTGGATGACGGGTTGGTGCTGACGTTCCAGGCACCGGCCAGTTTCACCGGCGAGGACGTCGCAGAGCTGCAAATTCATGGTAGTACTGCATCGGTGAACGCAGTGATGCGGTGTCTGGCCGATACCGATGGTTTGCGACTGGCGGAACCCGGAGAATTCACCCGTCGTGCGTTGGAAAACGGCAAGATGGATCTGACTCAGGTCGAAGGTCTTGCCGATTTGATCGACGCGGAAACTGAAGCGCAACGCAAACAGGCGCAGACTATTCTGGCCGGGGGTCTAGGGCAGCTTGCTGAACGTTGGCGCCGCGACCTGATCCGCGCCGCGTCTTTACTTGAGGCCGTGATCGACTTTGCGGATGAAGAGGTGCCCACCGATGTCACGCCTGAAGTTCGGGCCTTAGTTGAAGGTGTCATGTCCGACCTGATGCGTGAAGCCGAAGGCGTCAAGATTGCTGAATGTATTCGCACAGGATTTGAAGTTGCTATTGTCGGCTTGCCCAATGCTGGAAAGTCTACTTTGCTGAATGCGCTGGCCGGGCGAGAAGCCGCGATAACATCGGAATATGCCGGAACTACACGCGATGTGATCGAAGTGCGGATGGACTTGGACGGTCTGCCGGTAACACTGTTGGACACGGCCGGATTGCGCGAAACCGAAGATCATGTGGAATCATTGGGGATTGCGTTGGCAAAGAAACGAGCGGAAGCTGCGGATATGCGAGTGTTTCTGACAGCTGACCCGTCCGAATTGGATGTGCAGTTTCAGTCCGATGATATCCAAGTTTTCCCTAAATCCGACCTTCGAGATGAGGGTGAAAATGGCATTTCTGGGAAAACAGGCCACGGAGTGGATGCACTTGTTGCCCGTATATCGCGTATTTTGTCATCGCGAACCACGACATCTGGTATTGCGACACGAGAAAGGCACCGTGTTGCGCTGATCAATGCGCAACAGGCCTTGAACGCGGCAATCTCGGTTCTGGAATCAGGCCCAGACCTGTATGATATCGCTGCCGAAGAAATGCGCACAGCTATCAGAACGTTGGAATCTCTGGTTGGGAGGATCGGGGTTGAAGACTTGTTGGACGAAATATTCTCGAGTTTCTGCTTGGGCAAGTAAGGAGTGTTTCACGTGAAACATTCGGATTTTGATGTCATCGTCATCGGCGCGGGCCACGCAGGAACCGAGGCAGCCCACGCCGCCGCACGGATGGGTGTGAATACCGCGTTGGTGACTTTGTCAGCCGCCGACATTGGTGTCATGTCATGCAACCCAGCAATCGGAGGGCTGGGCAAAGGCCACTTAGTACGCGAAATCGATGCCATGGACGGCGTTATGGGGCGCGTCGCAGATCGGGCCGGAATTCAGTTTCGGTTGCTAAATCGTCGCAAGGGGCCCGCGGTGCAAGGTCCCCGAACGCAGGCAGACCGGACTTTGTACCGGGCGGCAATGCAAAAAGAAACTCAAGCTCAACAAGGGTTGAGCGTTATTGTCGGTGAAGTGACTGATTTCCTGATCGTCGCCGATCGTGTTGCCGGTATCCGATTGGCGGACGACTCAGAAATCCGAGCAAAAGCAGTGATCTTAACATCCGGGACATTTCTGCGTGGTGTGATCCATATTGGGGATGAGGCCAAACCGGGCGGACGAATGGGCGACAGACCGTCGGTTCGATTGGCAGAAAGATTAGATAGCTTTGAGTTACCACTTGGTCGTTTGAAAACGGGCACTCCGCCAAGATTGGACGGACGAACGATTGATTGGTCAGATCTAGAGCGTCAAGACGGAGACGATGAACCAAGCCTGTTCTCTTTTTTGTCCAGTTCGGTTGTAGCTCCCCAAATCTCGTGTGGTATTACACATACGAATGCCCAAACACACGAGATAATCGAAAAGAACTTGGCGCGTTCAGCAATGTATGGCGGTCACATTGATGGCGTCGGCCCGCGGTACTGTCCTTCAATTGAAGACAAGATTATTCGATTTGCCGAAAAGGACTCCCACCAGATATTTCTGGAGCCGGAAGGGGTCAATGATCACACAATATATCCAAATGGAATCTCAACTTCGTTGCCGCAAGGCGTTCAGCGCGAATATGTCCAGTCTATTAAGGGCTTGGAAAAAGCCAAGATTCTGCAACCAGGATACGCGATCGAATATGATTACGTGGATCCCCGTGTGTTAACTTCCTCGCTGTCTCTGCCTTCTGTGCCAGGTTTATTTTTGGCAGGTCAAATTAATGGAACCACTGGGTATGAGGAGGCGGCTGCTCAGGGCTTGGTAGCGGGACTAAATGCCGCCCTGGCCACCTTGGATAGAGAACCTGTTCATTTTACACGTGCAGACAGTTACATAGGGGTAATGATTGATGACCTTACCACCAAGGGAGTCGCGGAGCCTTACCGGATGTTCACGTCTCGTGCTGAGTTTCGCCTGTCATTGCGAGCAGACAATGCAGACCAGAGGTTAACGCCGGTCGGAATTAAGCTGGGGTGCGTAACACCTAAACGGGAAGAAGTGTTTTCCGAGAAGATGAAGAAGTTAACGGCGGCAAAGTCGTTGCTAAATAAGCGGAAATATTCGCCGAAAGAGATAAACGCGGCAGGAATTTCGGTTAATAACGACGGCAATCGTCGAGATGGCATGGCGATTCTGGCGTTTCCCAAAGTCAATTACTCGGATTTGATCCCACTAATTTCGGGCTCGGAGGCCGTTGACCCTGATATCCGCCAACAACTGGAGCGTGACGCGCTGTACGCGAACTATATTGAGCGGCAGAAAAGAGATGTCGAAGCAATGCGCCGGGATGAAGCTTATGAAATTCCTAGGGGTTTCGATTTTTTTGCCCTGGAAGGCTTGTCGTCAGAGATGAAACAAAAGCTGTCCCAAGCAAAGCCGGAGAATATTGGTCAGGCTAGTCGCGTCGAAGGCGTTACGCCTGCAGCTCTGACATTGGTTTTGGCCAGACTTCGCCGCAACCAGAAAGTGCGAAAGATATGAGGGACGACTTGAATGTTTCACGTGAAACATTTTCCCGGCTGACCACTTACGTGGATTTGGTCAAAAAGTGGAATCAAAGCATAAATCTTGTCTCGAGGAACAGCCTGGAGGACATATGGGAGCGGCACATCAAAGATTCTGTGCAAGTTTATCGCTGCGCCGACAGCTTCAATTCTTGGGTTGATCTGGGTAGTGGGGGCGGATTTCCAGGTATGGTCTGTGCGATTCTGGCTATGGAAGAATATCCGGACGCCTTGTTCACACTGGTGGAGAGTGATCAAAGAAAATCAGCATTTCTGCGAAATGTGGCGCGTGAATGCAGCACGAATTGCCGGGTAATTTCCAAACGAATTGAATCCATTGACCCCTTGAATGCCGATGTTTTGTCAGCCCGCGCGCTTGCAGAATTAAAGGTCTTATTATCGTTTTGCGACAGGCATTTAGGCGAATCTGGGACAGTCCTGTTGCCGAAAGGCGCGAAGTGGAAAAAAGAACTGTCGGACGCGCAGGAGGAATGGAATTTCGATGCCGAGCCGATTAAAAGTTTAACCGAGCCCCAAGCCGTTATCCTTAAGATAAAAGGAGTTTCTCGTGGTTGATTTGTCTCGTCCTTCTGGCCCTCGGATAATTGCGGTAGCTAATCAGAAGGGCGGTGTTGGAAAGACAACAACTGCGATCAACCTCGCTGCGGGCCTGGCAGAAGCTGGATGCAAAGTTCTCGTGGTCGATTTGGACCCGCAGGGCAACGCGTCCACCGGTTTAGGTGTCGAAGACCGGGATTGGACGACATATGATCTGATCCTAGATGATGCACCGCTGGAGGCGGTCGTTCAGGAAACAGAAATTGGTGGGCTTTTTGTTATCCCGGCGACTGTGGATCTAAGTTCGGCTGATATCGAACTTATTTCCAACGAAAAACGCAGCTATCTGCTTCATGACGCATTGCGTCAAACCGCTATCGACAAGTTTGGGTTTGACTTTGTTCTGATCGATTGCCCGCCTTCGCTGAACCTTTTAACCGTCAACGCAATGGTTGCGGCGCATTCTGTGCTGGTTCCGCTGCAAAGTGAGTTCTTTGCGCTTGAGGGCCTATCGCAGCTCATGCTGACCATTCGAGAGGTTCGGCAAACGGCAAACCCCGACCTCAGAATCGAAGGTGTTGTGCTGACTATGTATGACAACCGCAACAACTTGTCCCGTCAGGTCGAAAAAGACGCGCGTGACAATCTGGGTGAGATGGTATTTAAAACCAAGATACCCAGAAATGTTCGGGTCAGCGAGGCGCCGTCTTACGCTTTGCCAGTTCTACAATATGATTCTGGGTCCTTAGGGGCGATGGCGTACCGACACTTGGCGCGCGAGGTCATGCATAAGAATAAAAAAGCCGCCTGAATGGCGGTAGGAGGGCACAGTGGCAGCTAAGAAATCGAAACCTCGGGGGTTGGGGCGCGGATTGTCTGCATTGATGGCGGATGTAACGCAGGAAACCGAAGGCCGCGTCGTGTCCGAGCCACGCCGCCCGGACATGAAAGTCCCGATTGAAAAACTACACGCCAATCCGAACCAGCCGCGCCGTACTTTTTCACGAGAGCAGCTGGATGAACTGGCGGCTTCGGTCAAGGAAAAGGGCATCATCCAGCCTTTGATCGTGCGTGAAATCTCGGAAGGTGATTATGAGATTGTCGCTGGTGAGCGGCGATGGCGCGCTGCGCAGATGGCGCAACTGCATGAAATTCCAGTTATTGTGCGGGATTTCGACGACACCGAGGTTCTGGAAGTCGCGATAATTGAGAATATCCAGCGTGCTGACCTGAACGCTGTAGAAGAGGCCGCGGGTTACAAACAGCTTATGGACCGCTTTGGCCATACGCAGGAAAAAATGGCGGAGGCTCTGGGTAAAAGCCGGAGCCATATCGCAAACCTGCTGCGATTGCTGTCATTGCCAATGGATGTGCAGCATTTCGTGGTCGAGGGAAAGCTGTCCGGCGGCCATGCGCGGGCGTTGATTACCGCCGAAAACCCAACTGACCTGGCGAAAATTGTGATCCGCGATGGCCTTTCAGTCCGCGCGACCGAGGCGTTGGTCAAGAAACAACAGCAGCCGAATGAAGCCAAACCGGTCCCTCGGGCGCGTAATCTGGATGCAGGGAAGGATGCGGATACGCGGGCATTGGAAAAGGATCTGTCAGCCATTCTGGCGATGAAGGTTGTCATCAACCATAAAGCGGGGACCGAGACGGGGCAGGTTGTATTAACCTATGAAAACCTGGATCAACTCGACGATCTTTGCGCCAAGCTCAGCCGTTAGGGCGGGTCCAGATAAAGGTTAGCACAGCGCCCAAAACGATCGCCTGGATTGCAAGAACGTACCCCGGTACAGAAATCAGGACTGAAATTCCAAAAACGGCGGCAATCGACACGGTTGCCGCTTTTTTTGCACTTGCACGAATGGCGCCGGAGCTTTGCCAATCAATAATCATTGGGCCGAACGTGCGATGTGTGATCAGCCAATTATGCAAACGGGACGATGAGCGCGCGAAGAAGAAGGCGGCCAACAGCAGGAACGGGACGGTCGGTAGCAGTGGCAGCACGACACCGATGACTGCAAGCGCCACGCAAATCAATCCCAGAGTAGCCCAAAGATACTGCATGCTACCCCAGTAATTCCCGGATAACGGCATTCAACACGGCGCGTCCGTTTTTGGTGGCCTTAAGCCGACGGTCTTGCACCTCGACCATGCCGATTTCACTCAGATCGTTGAGTTTGCCATGTGGCAGCTCATACGATGATAGTGCACTGTAGCGATCTATATCTAGACCATCCGAAACACGTAGCCCCATCATAAGGTATTCATTCGCCTGATCTTGCGGGCTGAGCGCGGTGCGTTCCTTTTCACCCGATCCCTTGAGGGCAGCGGTCAACCACGCGGTGGGCGACAAGTAGGTTTCAGTGGCGTATTTGGTGTTATGAACCGTGATGCGCCCATGAGCGCCGGGTCCGATGCCCACATAATCCCCGTAGTTCCAATAGATCAGATTGTGCCGCGACTCCGCGCCTGGTCGGGCGTGGTTTGACACTTCATAGGCGGGCAGGCCGTGGGCCTCACAAATCTCCTGCGTGGCGAGGTACATGTCAGCGGCGTGGTCATCCTCGGGCAGGCCGCGCAGTTTGCCCACCGCGTAACGGTCGCCAAAGGCGGTGCCTTCCTCGATCGTCAGTTGGTACAGTGACAGATGATCAACGGCCATCGACAGGGCTTCGGTTAGTTCCGCGCGCCAATCGTCCAACGTTTGATGCTGGCGGGCATAGATCAGGTCGAAACTGACGCGGTCAAAGCAATTACGGGCGATATCAAAGGCGGCGCGGGCCTCGGCCACCGTGTGGATACGGCCCAGACGACGCAGATCTTTATCGTTCAGCGCTTGTACCCCCATCGAGATCCGGTTCACGCCGGCATCACGATAGGCAGCGAAGCGCCCAGCCTCGACCGAGCCGGGATTGGCCTCAAGCGTGATTTCCATGTCATTGGCGGGCCGCCACAGGGCGCGGGCCTCATCAATCACAGCGGCGACGGTGTCGGGGTTCATCAGGGATGGGGTGCCGCCACCGAAGAAGATCGTGTTCAGGACGCGATTGGGCGTTTCTGTGGCCGAGCGACGCAACTCGGTCAGATATGCCTCAAGCCATTGTTTTTGATCGATATTACGCGATACATGGCTGTTGAAATCACAATAGGGGCATTTGGCCTCGCAAAAGGGCCAATGCACATACAGGCCAAAGCCCCCGTTGCGCCAATCATCCGCCAAAGCAGCCCTTCACGAACATCTCCACCGCGCGACCGCGATGGCTGATCTTGTTCTTTTCCCAGCGATCCATCTCGGCAAAGGTAATGTCATAGCCGTCGGGAACAAACATCGGGTCATATCCAAACCCGCCTTCGCCGCGAATGGGCCAGACCAGATGGCCGGGGGCGATGCCCTCGAACACTTCGTCATGACCGTCGGGCCAGGCCAGCACCAGCGTGCTGCGGAACTGCGCAGTACGCGGGTGGGGGGCGTTTTTCGCTTCCAACTCATTATGAGCGCGGGTCATCGCCATCAGGAAATCGCGGCCATTCCCGGTTTCCGCCCAATCGGCGGTGTAGACGCCCGGTGCGCCATCCAGCGCGTCGATGGTGATCCCGGAATCGTCCGAAAGGGCAGGCAGGTCGGTCGCTTTGGCCGCGGCATGCGCCTTGATCCGGGCATTGCCGACAAAGGTATCCTCTGTCTCTTCCGGTTCGGGCAGGTTCATCTCGCCCGCGCCGATAACGGTCACGCCAAAGGGCTCAAGAAGATGCGCCATCTCCTCAAGCTTGCCTCTGTTGTGCGTGGCGACCAGCAGCCTGTCGCTGTCGAACTTGCGGGTCATGCGGTGGCGGCTTTCTGTGCGGCTGCCAGTTCGCCGACGCCTTTCTCGGCCAGATCCATCAGCTGATCCATCTGCGCGCGGCTAAAGACCGAGCCTTCGGCGCTCATCTGTACTTCGATCAGCTTGCCCGAGCCGGTCATGATGAAGTTGCCATCCACACCGGCTTCGCTGTCTTCGGGGTAGTCCAGATCCAGCACCGGCTGACCGGCATAGATGCCACAAGACACGGCGGCGACAGGATCGATCAGAGGATCGGAAATTACATCGCCCGTTTTCATCAGCTTGTTCACCGCCAGACGCAGCGCGATCCAACCGCCGGTGATCGAGGCGCAGCGGGTGCCGCCATCGGCCTGAATGACATCGCAGTCGACAGTGATCTGTCGTTCACCCAGCGCCACCCGGTCGACACCGGCGCGCAGGGCGCGGCCAATCAGGCGCTGGATTTCCACGGTGCGACCGCCTTGCTTGCCTGAGGTCGCCTCACGCCGCATCCGCGTGTTGGTCGCGCGGGGCAGCATGCCGTATTCCGCCGTCACCCAACCCAGGCCCGAGCCTTTGATAAAGGGCGGCACGCGATCCTCGATCGTGGCGGTACACAGCACATGGGTGTCGCCCATCTTGATCAGGCAAGACCCTTCGGCATGTTTGGTGAAACCTGTCTCGATGGAAACAGCGCGCATTTCGTCTAGATTACGTCCTGAGGGTCGCATGAAATATCCTTTGTTTGCTGGCTTTGGGATACCGCCCCGTGGCGTTACGATGCAACCCCGATTGACCTTTCATTTACCCGCGATTTAATGACGATCCAGCAGGGGGCCGCCGATGAGCGAAGCAAGTAAAATTCTGAATGAGATGAACGACCGCTCGCGCGAAGTGTTCCGGTTGATCGTCGAAAGCTATTTGGAGAGCGGCGAGCCGGTGGGCAGCCGCACCCTGACCCGCACCTTGTCGGAGAAAGTCAGCGCCGCGACGGTGCGCAATGTGATGCAGGATCTGGAGTTTCTGGGCCTGCTGGACAGCCCTCATGTAAGCGCAGGGCGGATTCCGACGCAGCAGGGGCTGCGAATGTTTGTTGACGGGTTGCTTGAGGTTGGCGATCTGGGCGCCGACGATCGGCAGAAGCTGAATGAGACATTAGGCTCTAACACGGGTGATGTGGGCGGTATGCTGGACCGGGTGGGATCGGCTTTGTCACACGTGACACAAGGTGCGTCACTGGTGCTGACGCCCAAGCATGAGGCCGAGATCAAGCATATCGAGTTTGTCTCGCTGGGCCATGACCGCGCTTTGGTGGTGCTGGTGTTTTCGGACGGGCACGTGGAAAACCGCCTGTTCACTCCGCCGCCGGGGCAGACGCCGAGTTCCATGCGCGAGGCGGCGAATTTCCTGAACGCGCTGATTGAGGGCCGCACGATAAGCGAAGTGCGCAAGCAGATGCTGTCTCAGATCGACGCGCGTAAACAGGAAATTGATGTTCTGGCGCGTGACATGGTCGAAAGCGGAATCGCGGCCTGGGACGGGGACGGAGGCGACTCGGCCCGGTTGATCGTGCGGGGGCGGGCGAATCTGCTGGCGGATTCGGGCGAAGTTGAAGAGCTGGACCGCATTCGCACCCTGTTTGACGATCTGGAACGTAAGCGTGACATCGCCGAATTCCTTGAATTGACCGAAGATGGCGAGGGTGTGCGCATTTTTATCGGCTCTGAGAACAAACTTTTCTCACTTTCGGGTTCCTCTTTGGTGGTGTCTCCATATATGAACGCTGATCGTAAGATAATCGGTGCGGTCGGGGTTATTGGACCCACGCGACTGAACTATGGACGGATCGTGCCGATCGTGGATTATACGGCGCAACTGGTCGGCAAGCTGATTTCCGACCGGAGCTAGAGGGTAAGAGATGGCAGAGCCCAAAAACGAAGATTTTCTGGACGATATCGCAATGGCCGAAGCGGAAGAGCTGGCCGAGGACCTTGTTGAGATTAGCGAAGAAGAGCTTGAGATCGACGCGTTGCGCGCCGAGCGAGATGCGTTCAAGGACAAGTTCATGCGCGCCCTGGCGGATGCAGAGAACGCGCGGAAACGTGGCGATAAGGCCCGTCGCGATGCGGAACAGTATGGTGGGTCAAAGCTGGCCCGTGACATGCTGCCGGTTTACGATAACATGAAACGCGCGCTTGAGGCTGCGACCGATGAGCAGAAAGAAGTGGCTGCTGGTTTGATAGAAGGCGTGGAACTGACCATGCGCGCACTGAAGGACGTATTCCAAAAACATGGGATTGTGGTGATCACGCCGGAAGTTGGGGATCGGTTTGATCCAAACATGCATGAGGCGATGTTCGAAGCCCCGGTGCCTGGCACCAAGGCGGGCGACATCATTCAGGTCTCGGCTGAAGGATTCATGCTACATGACCGTTTGCTGCGTCCGGCGCAGGTTGGAGTGTCGTCGACACCTGCGAGCTGATTGGCCTCTGCGAGGCCAAGCCTCCGGCGGAGGTGTTTTTGAACAGAAGAAGGGGCGGTCAGTTTTTGGCCGCCTCTTTTAGTTTGTAGATCAGGTCGAGTGCTTCGCGTGGAGTGAGTTCGTCCGGCAGGATATCTTGCAGCATGTCTGAGACCGGCGAGGGTTTCGGCGTGTGTGGTGGAGGTGGTGGCGCAGCTGAGAAAAGTGGTAGGTCGTCAATCAGCGCTTTTTGCTTGCCGCCTTCGCGTTCGGTTTTTTCCAGTTGTTCAAGGACGGTTCGGGCGCGATCGACGACAGATGCTGGGAGGCCCGCCAACTGTGCGACCTGCACGCCATAGGAGCGGTCGGCGGCGCCTTTGTGGACCTCATGCAGGAAGATCACCTCGCCCTGCCATTCCTTGACAGCGACGGTGGCGTTGTCGACGCCTTCGAGTTTTCCGGCCAGTGCTGTGAGTTCGTGGTAGTGGGTGGCAAACAGCGCGCGGCATTGGTTGGCGGCGTGCAAGTGCTCCAGCGTGGCCCAGGCGATCGAGAGGCCGTCATAAGTGGCGGTGCCGCGGCCAATTTCATCCAGAATGACCAGCGCGCGGTCGTCGGCTTGATTGAGGATGGCGGCGGTTTCGACCATTTCGACCATGAAGGTCGAGCGGCCGCGGGCCAGATCGTCGGAGGCTCCGACCCGGCTGAACAGTTGGCTGACCACGCCGAGATGGGTCTGTTCTGCTGGGACATAGCTGCCCATTTGGGCTAGCAGGGCGATCAGCGCGTTTTGGCGCAAGAAGGTTGACTTACCGGCCATGTTGGGACCGGTCAGCAGCCAGATCGCGGCCCCCTGATCGGCGCTCAGATCGCAGTCATTGGCGATGAAAGCATCACCCGATTGCTGGCGCAGCGCGTGTTCCACGACCGGATGGCGACCGCCTTGCACGTTGAACGCGCGCGAGCTGTCGACCTGTGGGCGGCACCAGTTTTCACCCCGCGCTAGATCGGCGAGCGCGGTGGTCAGGTCCAGTTCCGCCAGCCCTCGCGCAGCTTGGTTGAGACGGGCGGCGAGGGTCAGAATATCGCAAGAAAGCCTTTGATAGAGCCGTTTTTCAATCTCAAGCGCCATGTTTCCGGCGTTTAGGATGCGGGTTTCGATCTCGGACAGTTCGACCGTAGTGAACCGTACTTGGTTCGCGGTGGTCTGGCGGTGGATATAGGTCTCAGAGAACGGCGGGTTCAGCATTTTTTCGGCATGTGTGGCCGTTGTTTCGATAAAATAGCCCAGCACGTTGTTGTGCTTGATTTTCAGCGACGTGATGCCGGTATGTTCCGCGTATTTCTGCTGGAATCCAGCGATGACGGATCGACCTTCATCGCGCAGGGTGCGCGCTTCGTCCAGTTCTGCGTCGAAACCGGGGGCGATGAAGCCTCCGTCGCGGGCCAGAAGGGGTGGCTCGGCCACCAATGCTTCGTCCAGAAGGTTTAGTAGATCGTCGAACCCTACAAGGTTTTGCAATGCGGTCGAGAGCAGAACGGGCAGATCCTGCGCCTCACAGATTTCAGCAATCGCGGCCGCCTGCGTCAGGCCGTTGCGGATTGCGGCCAGATCGCGTGGCCCGCCGCGTTCAAGTGACAGGCGCGACAGGGCGCGGTCCAGATCGGGGGTTTTGCGCAGCGCCTCGCGCAGATCTGACGCGATCAGGCTGTCCTCGGTCACGAAGGCCACCGCATCGAGTCGCGCATGGATCACGTCCAGATTGCGGGACGGGCTGGACAGGCGCTGCTCCAGCAGTCGCGCGCCGCCCGGCGTCACTGTGCGGTCAACCACAGAAAGTAGTGATCCGGCGCGCCCACCTGACAGGGATCGTGTGAGTTCCAGATTGCGGCGCGTGGCGGCGTCGATCTGCACCACGCGGTCCTCGGATTCCTTGAGCGGTGTTTGCAGCAAGGGCAATTTGCCCTTTTGGGTGATCTCAAGATAATCGATCAGCGCACCCATGGCGGACACTTCGGCCCGGCCAAATGACCCGAACGCATCTAATGCGCCCACGTGAAACAACCCGCAGATACGTTTTTCCGCAGCTGTACTGTCGAAACTGGCGCGTCCGATGGGGGTGAGCGAAATGCCCAGATCCCGCACCGTCTCGTTCAGCGCCTGTTCCATCCCGTCGCCGACGATCAGCTCGGACGGGGCCAGCCGCGCCAGTTCAGGGCTGAGCCGAACCGAGGTCAAAGGCATCACGTGAAACGCCCCGGTTGAGATATCGGCCCAGGCCAAAGCGGCCTCGTCCCGAACCTCGGCGTAAGCGGCCAAAAAGTTGTGGCGGCGAGCTTCCAGCAGGGCGTCCTCGGTTAGCGTGCCGGGCGTTACTAGACGCACAACATCGCGCCGAACCACTGATTTAGAGCCTCTTTTCTTCGCCTCAGCCGGGCTTTCCATCTGTTCGCATACGGCCACGCGAAAGCCTTTGCGGATCAGTGTCAGCAGATAGCCCTCGGCGGCATGAACCGGCACGCCGCACATTGGGATGTCTGCCCCGTTGTGCTTGCCGCGTTTGGTCAGGGCAATGTCCAGCGCCTCGGCGGCGTTCACCGCATCCTCGAAAAACATCTCATAGAAATCGCCCATGCGGTAGAACAGCAGGGCGTCTGAATGGGCCTCTTTGATCTCAAGATATTGCGCCATCATCGGCGTGACTGTGGACAAAAGCGGCCCCCTCTTGGCGTCTTCCGGTCGCGATCTTACAAATCCCCCAACCGTGACGAAAGGTGAAAACGTATTGTCGTTGAGGCGCAGCCCCGCCTGCGCTATGACGCATAAGCCCCGAAGTCATGGAAACGACCTAAAAGATGCCCAAAACGAAGATCACCGAAGCAGAGGCACTGGCCTTTCACCTAGACCCCACCCCCGGCAAGTGGGAGGTGCAGGCCACCGTTCCCATGACCACGCAGCGCGATCTGTCGCTGGCCTACAGTCCCGGTGTCGCGGTGCCTTGTGAGGCCATCGCTGCCGCGCCCGAGACGGCGTATGACTATACCAACAAGGGCAATCTGGTGGCTGTGATCTCGAACGGGACGGCAGTTCTGGGCCTTGGGAACCTTGGTGCACTGGGCGGTAAGCCGGTGATGGAAGGCAAGGCCGTTCTGTTCAAACGCTTCGCCGATGTGAACTCGATCGATATCGAGCTGGATACCGAGGACCCGGATGAATTCTGCCGTGCGGTGAAACTCATGGGGCCGACCTTCGGCGGCGTCAACCTTGAAGACATCAAGGCGCCCGAGTGTTTCATCATCGAACAGCGCCTGAAGGAAGAGATGGATATCCCCGTCTTCCACGATGACCAGCACGGGACTGCGGTGATCTGTGCAGCGGGTCTGCTGAATGCGCTGCATATCTCGGGCAAGAAGATTGAGGACGTGAAGATCGTTCTGAACGGGGCAGGTGCGGCGGGGATCGCCTGTATTGAGCTGCTCAAATCCATGGGCGCTCGGCATGAGAACTGCATCGTTTGCGACACCAAGGGCGTGATCTATCAAGGCCGGACCGAGGGGATGAACCAGTGGAAATCGGCCCATGCGATCACCACGGACCTGCGCACGCTGGAAGAGGCGATGAAAGGCGCAGACGTCTTCCTGGGCGTTTCGGTCAAAGGCGCGGTGACGCAGGATATGGTTGCCTCGATGGCCGACAACCCTGTCATCTTCGCTATGGCAAACCCCGACCCCGAGATCACCCCGGAAGAAGCGCATGAGGTCCGCGTCGATGCCATCGTCGCCACAGGACGCAGCGATTACCCCAATCAGGTGAACAACGTGTTGGGCTTTCCCTACCTGTTCCGCGGCGCGCTGGATATCCACGCCCGCGCCATCAATGACGAGATGAAGATTGCCTGTGCCCACGCGTTGGCAAATTTGGCGCGCGAGGATGTCCCGGATGAGGTCGCCATGGCCTATGGCAAATCGCTGACATTCGGGCGCGACTATATCATCCCCACGCCGTTCGACCCGCGTTTGATCCACCGCATTCCACCTGCCGTTGCCAAGGCTGGGATGGATACCGGCGCAGCGCGGCGTCCGATCATCGACATGGACGCCTATGAGCTGAGCCTAAAGTCCCGCATGGACCCGACCGCCAGCATCCTACGTGGTCTGAACGCCCGTGCCCGCGCCGCGCAAAGCCGGATGATCTTTGCCGAGGGCGACGACCCTCGCGTGCTGCGCGCCGCAGTGACATATCAGCGGTCGGGCTTTGGCAAGGCACTGGTTGTGGGGCGCCCCGATGACGTGAAGCAAAAGCTGGAAGAGGCCGGTCTGGGCGATGCCGTGCGCGAGTTGGAGGTGGTAAATGCTGCCAATACCAACCATCTCGAGACCTACTCGAATTTTCTTTATCAGCGTCTGCAACGCAAAGGGTTCGACCGCAAGGATATTCACCGTTTGGCCGCGCGCGACCGGCATGTGTTTTCTTCGCTGATGCTGGCCCATGGCCATGGCGATGGTCTGGTCACGGGGGCGACGCGCAAGTCGGCGCATGTGCTGGACCGGATCAACCATGTGTTTGACGCCGACGCCGCGCACGGAGCAGCGGGTGTGACGGCCCTTTTGCACAAGGGGCGGATTGTTCTGATCGGCGATACGCTGGTCCATGAATGGCCGGATGAGAATGATCTGGCAAATATTGCCGAACGCTCAGCCGCCGTTGCGCGCCATATGGGGCTTGAACCACGCGTTGCCTTCGTCAGTTTCTCGACCTTTGGCTATCCGGTGTCGGAACGCGCCGAAAAGATGCACCGTGCACCTGCGGTTCTGGATCAGCGCGGTGTCGATTTCGAATACGAAGGCGAGATGACCGTGGATGTGGCCCTGAATGTGGATCAACAGGCGGGCTATCCGTTCCAGCGTTTGACCGGCCCAGCCAATATCCTGATCGTGCCCGCGCGGCACTCTGCCTCGATCTCGACCAAGCTGATGCAGGAGATGGGCGGCGCGACCGTGATTGGCCCGATCCTGTCTGGGATCGACAAGCCGATTCAAATCTGTTCGACCGTCTCGACGGCGAATGACATCCTGAACATGGCCATTCTGGCCTCGTGTGACATTTCGGGCAAACCATGACGATCTGGAACCTCGGCTCGATCAATGCGGATATGATCTATGATGTGCCGCACCTTCCCGGACCGGGGGAAACGCTCTCGGCCAATCGGCTCGACCGGTTTCTGGGCGGCAAGGGCGCAAACATGTCCGTGGCTTCGGCCCGAGCAGGGGCGCGGATTGCGCATATCGGGGCCGTCGGTTTCGACGGGCGCTGGGCACGGGATCGGCTGACGGAATATGGCGTTGATACCCGTTATATCGCGCAGGTGTATGTGCCCACGGGCCATGCGATCATCGCTGTGGATTCCGAGGGTGAGAACAATATCATCCTGTTCCAGGGTTCGAACCACGCGATCTCTCAGGATCAGCTGGGGCAGGCGCTGTCATCGGCGTCAAAGGGCGACTTGCTGGTGATGCAGAACGAAACCAACATGCAGATTGAGGCCGCAAAGATGGGTCGCGAGTTGGGTCTGACGGTCTGTTACGCCGCTGCCCCGTTTCAGGCGGATTCGGTACAGGCGGTGCTGCCATTTCTGGATTTCCTGATCCTCAACTCGGTCGAGGCCGGGCAGCTGCGTGAGGCCACCGGTCAATCTGTAACTGACCTTCAGATTGAACATGTGATTGTCACACTGGGTGCCGAGGGCGCGCGGTACTATCACCGTGGAGAGGTCTCGGATTTTCCGGCCCACAAGGTGCATGCCGTGGATACTACGGGTGCGGGCGATACATTTACGGGGTATGTTCTGGCCGGGATGGATCGCGGGATGCCAATGGCGCAGGCGATCACCCAAGCAAATCGTGCCGCGGCCCTGATGGTCACGCGGCACGGTACGGCGGATGTAATACCGGACCTCAAAGACGTCCGGGAGGCGCGGTTCGATTAAGACCCGGCAAAGGGTGCGTCGCCGCCCCAAAGCTGTTTGACGCGGGCATCGCGGCCGCAGGCTTTGCGGTAAGCCTTATAGGCGTTCTTCTGACGCTTTGGGCCGAACCGGGTGAAGACCAGCTTGTCGCCCTTGTAGTAGTCCTGATGGTATTCCTCTGCCGGATAAAACGCGCCTTCTTGCAGGATCGGCGTTACGACCGTCTGGCCCAAGGCGCGTTGGGCGTCGGCTTTGGCAGCTTCGGCCTTGGCTTTTTCGCCTGCGTTGGAGACGAAAATCGCGGTGCGATAGCTGTCACCTCGGTCACAGAATTGACCGCCAGCATCCGTGGGGTCGACCGAGCGGAAGAACATGTTCAGCAGGGTTTCACGGGAAACGCGAGCCGGATCGAACGTGATCTGCACGGCCTCATAATGGCCCGAGCCACCTTTGGACACCTGATCATAAGTGGGGTTGGCCACCTGACCGCCTGTAAAGCCCGAAACCGCTTCGAGCACGCCGGGGACGGATTCGAAATCTGATTCAACACACCAGAAACACCCTCCGGCAACGGTCAGGGTTTCGGTCCCCGCAGCGGGCGCGGGGGCTGCACGCAGCAAAGCTGCGATCGTAATCAAAGCAAAAAGAAGCGTCGGTTTGACGTAGTCGAGATAAGCGATGCGGGTCATGGCAGGTCTCCTTCTGAGATCAAAGCTGCCCTCTCTTTTCGTCTCATGCAATCCGCTGACATGGTTTGTCACGCGGTGGTGAGACGAGTTTATCCCAGCAACTGCCCCAGCTTCATCGCCACGCCCATATTTCCCGAAATCTTGAGCTTGCCCAACGCGACGCCTGTCATCGGGTTCAGTTTCCCGGTTAGCAGCTTGGTCAGATTGTCTCTGGAAATGCGGATCGTACAGTCGGTATCCTGATCCTGCGTGGTAGCTTGATTGTCGGCCAGAACGATGACCCCGTCCTCTCCGCAATCGAACTTCAACGAGCCGTCAAAGCTTTTGCCGGTCAGGCCTTTTTGAATGCCGTCCGCGATCTCTTGCAACATGGTGTTCCTCCTCGGTTGACCTTTGCGTAAAGGGAATGCGCGACGTCAGGCAAGGGTGACCCAACGGGAACTGACGCGGCAGTAATGGCACAAGAAAACCCGGCGCCGTTTCGGGCACCGGGTTTCATCAAAGATCGGTCTTGGTTACTTCGATAGACGCTTGTCGCGCGCGGCCAGCAGCTTGAGGCGTAGCGCGTTCAACTGGATAAAGCCCGCCGCGTCGGTTTGATCATAGGCACCGGCATCTTCCTCGAACGTCACGTGCGCCTCGGAATACAGCGAGTGATCCGACCAGCGGCCCACGGTCGAGGCCAGACCTTTGTACAGTTTCACGCGGACGGTGCCGGTGACATGTTCCTGGCTCTTGTCGATGGCGGCCTGCAGCATCTCACGCTCGGGTGAGTACCAGAAGCCGTTATAGATCAGCTCGGCATATTGCGGCATCAGCTGGTCTTTCAGGTGCATCGCGCCCCGGTCCATGGTGATGGATTCGATACCACGGTGCGCTTCCAGCAGGATTGTGCCGCCTGGCGTTTCGTAGATGCCGCGCGATTTCATACCAACGAACCGGCCTTCGACCAGATCCAGACGGCCAATGCCGTGCTTGCCGCCATATTCGTTCAGCTTGGTCAGGATGGTAGCCGGGCTCATCGCCTCGCCATTGATGCTGACCGCGTCGCCTTTTTCAAAGCCGATTTCGATGAACTCGGGCTCGTTCGGGGCGTCTTCGGGATGAACTGTGCGCTGATAGACATAGTCGGGCGCCATATCGGCGGGGTCTTCCAGAACCTTGCCCTCGGACGAGGTGTGCAGCAGGTTCGCATCGACCGAGAACGGAGCCTCGCCACGTTTGTCCTTGGCGATCGGAATTTGATGCGCTTCGGCCCATTCGATCAGACGGGTCCGGCTGGTCAGATCCCATTCACGCCAAGGTGCGATCACCTTGATTTCCGGGTTCAGAGCGTAAGCAGCCAATTCGAACCGCACCTGATCGTTGCCCTTGCCGGTCGCGCCATGCGCCACGGCGTCGGCCCCGGTTTCGGCAGCGATCTCAACCAGACGCTTCGAGATCAGAGGCCGCGCAATCGACGTGCCCAGCAGGTACAGACCCTCATACTGGGCATTGGCGCGGAACATGGGGAAGACGAAATCACGGACGAACTCTTCGCGAATATCCTCAATAAAGATGTTCTCGGGGCTGATCCCCAGCATCTCGGCCTTTTGGCGAGCTGGTTCCAACTCTTCACCCTGACCCAGATCGGCGGTGAAGGTGACGACCTCACAACCATATTCGGTCTGCAACCATTTCAGAATGATCGAGGTATCAAGGCCACCGGAATAGGCCAGAACAACTTTCTTGGGCGCGGACATCTGACTTCCCTTTATGCGTAGAACGACTGGCCCCTAACGGGTTTTGCCGCGCGGGGCAAGTTATCTGCGTTGACGGGCTGCCTGATTTCGGGTGAAACATTCGCACATAAAACACGAATTGGTTGAAGGGACAGATTTTACGATGTTGGGTTGGCAGATTTTTATGCACTCAGTGCGAATGGTTTTTGGAAATCTCAAACAGGTTTTGCAGATCACACTTGGTCCGGCCATCGTGGCGACCGCGCGTTTGATCGGCTTGTTTTTTTGTGCTGGATGTCCCATTGGATCAATTGGATGCCGATGCGACTGAACCGTCTGGCTCGGTTGTACTGTTTTTCCTTTGCTTGGCGGTTATTTTCATCGTGACGATGTTCTGGATCGCAGTGTCGTGGCACCGGTTCATACTGCTTGAGGAATACCCTCGGGGTCTTTTCCCGACATTCCGGTTCGACAGAATTCTTGCCTATCTGGGGCGCGTATTACTGATCGGTTTGGTGATGACGCTGGCTTTTGTGCCGGTAAGCCTTGTTGCCGCCACCGTCGGAGCCAGCGTGTTATCCTTGGTGCTTGTGGCGGTTTTTTCTGTGTTTCTGTTCATTTGCTTCTATCGCCTTTCCATCATTCTTCCCGCTGCTGCGATAGGGCAACCTCT
The DNA here is from genome assembly GCF_056533885.1 of Ruegeria sp. F12. Taxonomy (NCBI): domain Bacteria; kingdom Pseudomonadati; phylum Pseudomonadota; class Alphaproteobacteria; order Rhodobacterales; family Roseobacteraceae; genus Ruegeria; species Ruegeria sp. F12. Next base: position 57,911 of record NZ_JBQFOV010000010.1, read on the forward strand.
AACGCTGGGTGAGGCGTGGGCCAAAACCGTAGGGTCCAGTGGCGCGATCGTCGTTATTGTGATCGCAGCGGCAGTTTTCCAGTTTCTGATACAGCTTGTCATTTCAGCACTGGCTATTGTGCCGGTCTTGGGTGCCTTCCTGGCATTGTTTTTCGGCGCATTGGTTCTGCCAATGATCAATGTCAGTATCCTGACCACACTGTTCGGTGTGTTTGCCGAAGGACGCGAGCTGCGCTGAAGCTACGTACACATATGTATTACTTGCCCTTTCGGCTGGGATAAGCCACTGAACGGGTCATGAGTGATTTCATGACCCGCGCCCGCGCTGCCGAACAGGCGATGCGCTCAGTCTTTCCGGCAACGCCGTTGCAGCGGAATGCCCATCTGTCTGACCGTTACGGTGCAGATATCTGGCTAAAGCGTGAAGACCTCAGCCCCGTACGGTCGTACAAAATCCGGGGCGCGTTCAATGCGATGCGCAAGCAACAAGGACAAGACCTGTTCGTCTGCGCCAGCGCGGGAAATCACGCGCAGGGTGTGGCCTATATGTGCAAACACCTGAACGTGCGCGGTGTGATCTTCATGCCAGTGACGACTCCGCAGCAGAAAATCCAGAAAACCCGAATCTTTGGTGGCGACAATATCGAGATCCACCTGACCGGCGACTATTTCGATGACACTCTGGCCGCGGCACAAGCGTGGTGCGCCGATCAGGGTGGGCATTTCCTGTCGCCCTTCGACGATGAGGATGTGATCGAAGGGCAGGCATCCTTGGCGGTTGAGATCGAGGAACAGTTGGGTCATCTACCAAACCATGTAATCCTGCCGGTGGGCGGGGGTGGTATGTCCTCGGGCGTGGCGACGTGGTTCGGGGACCGCACCCATTGCCTGTTTGTCGAACCCAAGGGTGGGGCTTGCCTGCACGCAGCTATGGCGGCTGGGCATCCGGTTGCATTGGATCACGTAGACAATTTTGTTGATGGAGCGGCCGTCGGAAAAATCGGCGCGAAACCGTTCGAGCTGTTGAAATCGCGCCACTTGTCTGACGTGCATGTCTTGTCCGAGGACCGTATCTGTACCACCATGATCGAAATGCTGAATGTCGAAGGCATCGTGCTGGAACCCGCAGGTGCATTGGCGATCGAGGCGCTGGGCGACATTCAAAGCTTTATCCGAGACAAGACCGTCGTATGCGTGACCTCGGGTGGCAACTTCGATTTCGAGCGATTGCCGGAAGTGAAAGAGAGAGCGCAGCGTTATTCGGGGGTCAAGAAATACTTCATCCTGCGCCTGCCGCAACGTCCGGGTGCGCTGAAAGAGTTTCTCAATATCCTCGGCCCTGAGGATGACATCGCCCGGTTCGAATATATGAAGAAATCGGCCCGCAATTTCGGCTCGGTCCTGATAGGGATTGAAACGCGCAAACCCGAGAATTTCGCCCGCTTGTTTGCGCATCTGGACGAGGCTGGGTTCACCTATACCGATATCACCGAGGACGAAACGCTGGCGCAGTTCGTGATCTGATTGCAAGCGCGCCGACCGCCTTGTTTGCCTTCTGGTTTTCGCCTAGGCACGTTCAGGTGAACAGGACCGGAAAGTGCACAGATGAAGCCGCTTGCAGCAGTGACCATGGTATGGCACGATTATTGGTACCTTGAGAAATGGGTCGCCTACTACACAACTCAGCTTGGCCCCGAGAATGTGTATATCCTGTCCCACGGTGCTGATCCCGAGATTGACCGGATCGGGCAGCGCTGCAACGTCATCGCCATTTTGCGCGATGGGCTGCATCAAAGCTTTGACTACGCCCGCTGGCGCATGTTGTCGGATTTTTCTGCCATGCTGACGCAGTTCTATGACCGGGTGATCGTGGCAGATTGCGACGAATTGCTGGTAACGGCGGACGGGTCTGCACTGTTGGATTACAAGTTCGACTTCCAGGAAAATGTGGCCGGGGCGGTGGGGTTCAATCTGGTGGCAACGCAGGGCAGTGATCAGGAAACACTGTTTTCGAGCGACAAGTTTTGTCTTTTGGAGGTTCCACATTCCAAACCGTCTGTCGTCCAACGGCGGGTTTCTTTTGGGACTGGCGGGCATGGTGTGATGAATGACAGCTTCGACCTGCTGCCCGGTTTGTTCAATTTGCATTTTCACTATGGAAACTTGCAGGAAGTTCAGCGCCGCGAAGATGAGCGAGTGCCGTTGGTCGACGACGCGACAGCAGACGGCGTCTCAATCCCAGTGACGCCCGGTCAATCTGTTGGTATTGTCGGTTGGCGGCGGCGAATGTACCGCCACACACGTCTGGCCCGCGATGTGAAGCGATCCCCAGAATTTCCCATGGAAGAGTGTGTGGAGATGTGTCGGAGAGATGCGCTTCGAACATTGAAGACACTGGATGACGGTTATTTCACCCACGATCGGCGGGAGGACGTCACCTTTAGAAAATTCCGCTTCCCAGAAGAATTCGCGATAAGGCTGTAGCCGCTACAAACTATCCAATCCGGACTTGAACTCTGTACGCGAAGTCTCAAACACTTCGAATACCTGCGGGACGTCTACCATCTGAGATTGCCCCTGCGCAGATTGCCTCTCTCCGTCCTGACAAAGCTTTGCCAGCGATTTGAATCCAAGACTTTGTGCGGCACCCTTCAGAAAATGAAGATTTTGTTCGAACCCGCTGCGGTTGGAGTCGGTGCGCAGGCGGGAAAGTGCCTCTTGCACTTCGTCCAGAAAAATTGCGACCACCTCGTCGAACTCACTGGTCCCGACTTCGTCCCGCAACTGTCTGACCCTGGGCCAGTCGATCATAACCAAGCCTCCACAATTTCCGCTTCAAGAATTTGATAGCGCGGGATCGGTAAAAGCCTGGTTAAAGACCGCGAACCTCATGCTTTCACCGGATATTAAATAGCCGCGCGCTAGGGTTGCCGCGCAAGGATGGACATGAGGGTTCAGGTGGCAGAGGTCAGTCAGGCAGAAACCAGGGCAGAGCTGGGGTTTGGCGGTATCAGCACGGTGCTTGTCGTTGACGACAGTCGCCTGCAGCGCCGAATCCTGGTGGCGTCGCTGAAAAAATGGGGCTTCGATGTTCTCGAAGCTGACAGTGGCGATGCCGCAATTGAGATTTGTGCGCAGGACCTGCCCGATCTAGTGCTCAGCGATTGGGTTATGCCGGGGATGAGCGGGCCGGAATTTTGCCGGGCGTTTCGGGCGTTGGAAACGGATCAATACAGCTATTTTATCCTGCTGACCGCAAAAAGTGAAAAGCAAGAGGTGGCACGGGGTCTGGATGCCGGCGCGGATGACTTTCTGATCAAACCGCTTGAGGCGGATGAGCTGCGCGCGCGCATCTCGGCCGGGGCGCGCATCTTGGACATGCAGCACGAGCTTTCGGAAAAGAACCGGTTGATCGAAACGGCGCTCAGCGAATTGCGGGTGGCCCATGATGCAATCGACAAGGACCTGATGCAGGCGCGCAAGATCCAGGAATCTCTGGTGCCCGAATTGTCGCGGGAATTCGGTAAGTCGCGTGTCAGCATGTTGTTGAAGCCCTGCGGTCACATCGGGGGCGACCTTGTCGGCATGTTCTCACCGGGCGTGAATCGCGTGGGATTTTATAGCATAGATGTCTCGGGCCACGGGATCACTTCGGCGATGATGACCGCGCGTCTGGGTGGATATCTCTCCAGTCAGCATTTTGACCAAAACGTCGCGATGGAGCGGCGCTTTGAAAAGTTCTTTGCGCTTTTACCGCCTGAAGACGTGGCCGAAACGCTCAATTCCCGTTTAATGGCGGATGCAGGGGTCGAAGAATATTTCACCATGGTCTATGCCATTGTCGATTTGCGCAACGGGCATGTCAAAATGGTGCAGGCTGGCCATCCGCATCCACTGTTGTTGCGCCGGAACGGTGGGACCGAGTTTCTGGGCGAAGGCGGTTTACCGATCGGATTGCTGTCAGACGTGTCTTTTCAGCGGACCGAAATCTATATGGAACCGGGCGACAAGCTGCTGCTCTATTCAGATGGGTTCACCGAATGCAGCTTGGCCGATGGCTCTCTGCTAGACGAAGACGGGCTGCGGCGCCTGGCAACCGACTGCGTGCCGGGTCGCAGCGGGACCGAGTTTCTGGACGACATGTTCTGGCGGTTGACGCAATCCATGGCACCGGGGAAGGGCATGGATGATGACGTCTCGGCCGTATTCTTCGAATATAACGGGAACTAGAGATCCAGCAGATATTGCGTGGCAAAGTGACGATCCCCGTCATTTCCCAACATTTGGGCTGCATCTGTGGCCTCCATCCAAAGCGCTTCGTGAAACGGCTCGGTCGGGAGGCCGATGCGCCGCACCGGACGGGCGCGGTAGATCAGGCAGACCTTTTCGGCCCACAGGTCGTATTCCGGCATATAAGTAAAGCGCCGGAAGGCACCGACGCGCCGGGGCGCGGCGATCAGCCAGCCGGTTTCCTCGGCCACTTCGCGATGCAGCGCGGTGATGGGTGATTCGCCGGGATCGATACCGCCGCCCGGAAGTTGCAGATCGGGGCCGGGTTCCAACTGACAGGTCAGCAAAAGCTGCTGCCCGCGCGGCAATAAGGCGTAAACTCCTACCCGCTGCGTGTATTTGCGCCCTGCTTGCGGGGTTTCACCGAACCGTCTGATCATGTATGGCCCCTTACAACCCGAAATCTTCGACCTATATGCTGGCGGTATGCCAATCTGTGGCGTGTAAGGAAACCCCATGTCTCTTGGAACCAAAATCGCGTGGGACGACACCGTCCTGCCCTTTCAACTCGATGTATCCGATATGCGTGGCCGCGTAGCGCGGTTGGACGGGGTGCTGGACGGCATCCTGAAGCAGCATGACTACCCTGAAAAGGTCGAGGCTTTGGTGGCCGAGATGGCCCTGCTAACCGCATTGATCGGTCAGACGGTTTCGCTGCGCTGGAAGCTGTCTTTGCAGGTGCAATCCAAGGGGGCGGTGCGCATGATTGCAACCGATTACTATGCCCCGCAGGCCGAGGGTGAACCGGCCCGCATCCGCGCCTATGCCAGTTTCGACCATGATAAGCTGACCGATGCCGCGCCGTTTGATCAGGTTGGCGAGGGGTATTTCGCCATCCTCATCGACCAGGGCGAGGGTACGCAGCCCTATCAGGGCATTACGCCGCTGGCCGGTGGCTCACTCAGCGCCTGTGCCGAAGCTTATTTCGCACAGTCCGAACAGTTGCCGACGCGGTTCTCGCTGAGTTTTGGGAAATCGACCGAACCGGGCGTCGGTGAGCATTGGCGCGCGGGCGGGGTGATGTTGCAGCACATGCCCAAAGCCTCGCCTTTTGCGGCTTCGGGTCAGGGCGCGGGCGAGATTCTGACCGCCAATGATCTGGTGGACGGGGAAGAGGGCGAAAATTGGGGCCGCGTCAACATCCTGTTGGATACGGTGGACGATCTTGAACTAATAGGACCGTCCATAGCGCCGACCGACCTGCTGATCCGCCTGTTTCACGAGGAACAGCCGCGTGTATACGATGCGCAGCCGGTGCAGTTCGGCTGCACCTGCTCCGAAGACCGTGTGCGGCAAAGCCTGTCGATCTATTCGGCCAAGGACATCGAAAAGATGACCACGCCCGAGGGTGACGTGACCGCGGATTGCCAGTTCTGCGGTGCGCATTATGTGCTGGACCCCAGCACTGTTGGTTTCGATGCTGACAACGCTTGAACTGACAGACCAGCTGCGGGTGGCCCTGCGCCGCCCCGGCAACGGGTCAAGCGATTTTGACCTGAACCCCGACACGGTTCTGCCCGAAGGGCGCAAGCTGCGACCGGCCGGAGTTCTGGTTCCGATTTCCATCGCCGATGGCACGCCGCGCCTGATCCTGACGAAACGTTCCTCGGCCCTGAAACATCATCCGGGGCAGATCGCTTTTCCAGGCGGTAAGCAGGATGAGGGGGATGTGGATGTCACCGCCACCGCCCTGCGCGAGGCACGTGAAGAAATTGGCTTGCCCGAGGATCTGCCGGAAATTCTGGGTCATCTGCCCACGCATGAGACGGTGACGTCCTTCACGGTCACGCCGGTCGTGGCAATCTTGCATGACAGGGTCCGGTTTGTATCTGAACCTGGTGAGGTGGACGAGGTTTTCTCGGTCCCGCTTGCGCATGTGCTGAACCCTGAAAACTATCTCGTTGAATCGCGCCGGTGGCGGGGTCAGAAACGGTATTATTTTACGGTGCCCTATGGTCCCTACTACATCTGGGGCGCGACGGCCCGAATGCTGCGAGGTTTGGCTGCACGGATGAGCGAATGACGGTGATCACCGAAGATTGGGTGTCAAACCCTGCGACGCAAACAGTTTGCGCGGCGCTGGTGAATGCGGGCGCGCAATCCTTGTTTGTGGGTGGTTGCGTGCGCAATGCGCTGCTGGGGGCTCCGGTCTCGGATATCGACATCGCCACGGATGCGCGGCCTGAACGCGTGGTGGAACTGGCGCAAGGTGCTGGTCTGAAAGCGATCCCCACCGGGATTGATCATGGCACCATCACTGTCGTCAGCGATGGCATCCCGCATGAGATCACGACCTTTCGCCGTGACGTGGAAACCGACGGTCGCCGGGCCGTAGTGGCCTTTTCCGATCACGTGGAAGAGGACGCGGCCCGCCGCGATTTCACCATGAACGCGCTTTACGCCCAGCCTGACGGCTCGGTTTTGGACCCGCTGAACGGGTTGGGCGATTTGCAGGCGCGACGGGTGCGGTTCATAGGCACGGCAGAACACCGCATTCGCGAAGACTACCTGCGGTCGCTGCGCTATTTCCGGTTTCATGCGTGGTATGGCGACGCTGAGGCGGGGTTTGACCCCGATGCACTGGCCGCGATTGCGTCCAATCTGGACGGGCTTGTCGCCCTGTCTCGCGAACGCGTTGGCGCTGAACTGTTGAAACTATTGGGTGCGCAGGATCCTGCGCCTTCGGTCGCGGCGATGCGGCAGGCGGGGGCTCTGTCTCAAATCCTGCCAGGGGCGGATGACCGCGCGCTTGCTCCTTTGATTGCATTAGAAGAACAGGCGGGGGTTGATCCCGAACCGATCCGCCGTCTGGCCGCCATTGCCCCGCCTGAGATCGCCAAGACCCTGCGCCTGAGCAAAACCCAGCTTCAACGCTTGACCCGGATGCGGGATGAGGCCAGCGGCACCGCATCCATTGCCGAGTTGGGCTTTCGCGACGGCGAAGAGGATGGTCTGCACGAAGCTTTGCTGCGCTGCGCTCTTCTGGAACAGCCTTGGTCAGAAGACATGCGTGCTGATCTGCGCAAAGGGGCTGCCGCCGATTTCCCAGTTCAAGCGACCGATCTGATCCCGGATTTCACCGGCCCCGCGCTGGGCAAAAAACTGGCAGAGCTTGAGACGCGGTGGATTGCGTCCGGGTTTGTCCTCACCCGTGAAGAACTGCTGGGAAGCTGAGCCAAAGTCTCAAAAAGGGATGACAATTTGGTTTCTTTGTGCTTACGTGCGCCTGTCACATGAATGGAGGGATGCGAATGTATTACGGGACCTGGTTCGGCTAAAGCCGGGACACGTTGACCCGTAAGGGTGGTGTTCTGGCACCATCTTTCTTCGCACGACCTATTATCTGCTCAATCTGGAGCACGCTTCATGTTTCGCTATTTCGAAAACCTTGTTGACCCTTTTGCCGCTTACACGGAAACCAACACGCCGCCCACGCGGCTGTGGCCGTTCATGCTGGAATATACCCGGCCCTTCTATGGGCTGTTTGTCTGGGCGGCGCTGATCTCGATCATTGTGGCTGCGGTCGAAGTTGGGCTGATCTACTACATGGGCCGCGTTGTGGACCTGTTGTCCGGCTCTCCGGCCGAAGTCTGGAAAGCCCATGGCACCGAGTTGATTCTGATGGCCATCTTCGTTCTGCTGCTGCGTCCGCTGTTGCATGTGGTGGATGTATTGCTGCTGAACAATGCAATTTTGCCCAATGTAGGGACTATTTTTAGATGGCGTGCCCATAATCATGTGCTGCGCCAGTCGGTGAAATGGTTCGAAAATGATTTCGCCGGCCGTATCGCCAACCGCATCATGCAGACGCCTCCCGCCGCGGGTGAGGCGGTGTTTCAGGTGTTTGACGCGATCTCTTTCTCGCTTGCGTATCTGGTGGGTGCGGCGATCCTGTTGATGGCCGCCGATCCGCGCCTGTTATTGCCGTTGCTGATCTGGTTTGCGCTCTATGCGCTGCTAGTACGATGGACGGTTGCGCGGGTGGGGCCCGCGTCCAAGGCGGCCTCGGATGCGCGGTCCGAAGTGACAGGGCGGGTGGTGGACAGCTATACCAACATCCATTCGGTCAAAATGTTTGCCCATGACGCGCAAGAGCTGGGCTATGCCCGCGAAGCGATCGAGGAAACGCGTCGCACGTTCCAGATCGAGATGCGGATTTTCACCATCATGGATGCTGTCCTGGTTGCGCTGAACGGGCTTCTGATCGTCAGCGTGGTCGGCTGGGCCATTGCGCTTTGGATGCAGGGCAGCGCCTCGGTCGGGGTGGTCGCGGCGGCGACGGCGCTGACCTTGCGGCTGAATGCGATGACCGGCTGGATCATGTGGGCGTTGACCAGCTTCTTTCGGGAGCTGGGTGTTGTGGCCGAAGGGATGGAGACGATTGCTCAACCCATCGACCTGCTCGATGCACCGGACGCACAGCCTTTGCAGCTGACCCACGGTCAGATCGACATCCGCGATCTGTCGCATCACTATGGGCGCGAGACCGGAGGGCTGGATCACATCAACCTGACAATTCAGCCTGGTGAAAAGATCGGTCTGATCGGGCGGTCCGGAGCCGGTAAGTCGACGTTGGTCAAGTTGCTTTTGCGGTTTTATGATGTCGAACAGGGCGCGATCCTGATTGATGATCAGAACATCGCACAGGTCACGCAGAACAGTTTGCGCAGCCATATCGGCATGGTGCAGCAGGACAGCGCGTTGCTGCACCGCTCGGTCCGGGACAACATCCTCTATGGCCGCCCCGGAGCGACAGAGGAGCAAATGATCGCCGCCGCCAAGCAAGCCGAAGCGCATGAGTTCATCCTTGATCTGCAAGACCCGCAGGGGCGCACGGGTTATGACGCGCATGTGGGTGAGCGTGGCGTGAAACTGTCTGGTGGCCAACGGCAACGGGTGACGTTGGCGCGAGTCATTCTGAAAGATGCGCCGATTTTGCTGTTGGATGAGGCGACGTCCGCCCTAGATTCCGAGGTCGAAGCCTCAATCCAGGAAACGCTCTACGGCATGATGCAGGGAAAAACCGTGATCGCCATTGCTCACCGTCTTAGCACGATCGCCCGCATGGACCGTATTCTGGTCATGGATGGCGGCAAGATCGTCGAGCAGGGTGGCCATGCAGAGCTACTGTCGCAGGGCGGACTGTATGCTCAGTTCTGGGCGCGGCAATCCGGCGGCTTTCTGAACCCGGAGGCCGCGGAATGAGGGTTGCTGACCTCATAAACCCGTTCAAACCCACGGAAACGCCCCCGCCGCAAACGCTGGGGGCGTTCATTCGCTGGAGTCTGTCGGGCGCCTGGCCGATGATCTTTGTCGCCGCGTTCTTTTCGGCGTCGGCAGGTGCGATGGAAGCCGGAACCGCTTGGATCTTGGGGCGCGTCATCGACGTGGCGACCCAAGGCGGTCCCGAGGGTTTTCTGAGCGGCAGCAATCTGTGGGTCATCCTTGGCGGTGCCGCGTTCTTCATGCTGCTGCGCCCTGTGTTTTTCGGCATGTCGGCCCTGTCGAACAACTATGTCGTGATGCCCAATATCACGCCTTTGGTGTTGGCCAAGCTAAACCGCTGGACACTGGGCCAGTCGGTTACCTATTTCGATGACGATTTCGCTGGACGGATTGCGCAGAAACAGATGCAAACCTCGAACGCGATGGCCTCGGTCGTGTCCGAGACGATCAGTGCGATTGTCTTTGCGCTGGCCTCGCTTGTGGGTTCTTTGCTTTTGTTAGGATCGATTCATCCACTGGTGATGATGCCTTTTATCGGCTGGCTCATCGTCTACTTCCTTTTGATCCGCTGGTATCTGCCGCGAATCCGGTTGCGCTCGGCCGCGCGGGCCGGGGCGCGGGCGATGGTGTCGGGGCAGGTGGTGGATACGATCACCAATATCAAGACGGTCAAGCTGTTCGCCCATTCCGCGTTCGAAGATCAGGCCGCGCGTACAGCTATGGTCGATCTGCGCGAAAGATCTCTGGAGTTCGGCAGCCTGTCTGCCGCTTTCCGGTTCATCCTGATGGTGCTGGCAGGTGTTCTGCCGGTCTTGCTGATGGGCGCGACCTTGTGGCTGTGGCGCAGCGGTATTGCGACGGCGGGTGATATCGTTGCGGCAGGCGCAGTCTCGATTCGCATTTCGCAGATGACTGGCTGGGTCAGTTTCACCCTGATGGGTCTTTACGCGAATATCGGCGAGGTCGAAAATGGCATGAAAACCCTGGCCAAACGTGACCGGGTCGAGGATGCACCTGCGGCAAAGGAACTGAAAGTGGGTCAGGGTCAGATCGCCTTCGACCACGTTAGCTTTGCCTATGGTCGTGATATCGGCGGCGTATCGGATGTGGATTTGGTCATTCACCCCGGCGAAAAACTGGGGATCGTTGGGGCCTCTGGCGCAGGTAAATCGACGCTCGTCTCGCTGCTATTGCGGCTCTATGACGGGGAAAAAGGCGCTATTCGCATTGATGGGCAGGACGTGTCACAGGTGACGCAGGACAGCCTGCGCCGTCAGATCGGCATGGTCACGCAGGAAACCGCGATGTTCAATCGCTCGGCGCGTGACAATATTCTGTACGGGCGCCCCGATGCTTCTGAGGATCAGATGATTGCCGCCGCAAAAAAGGCCGAGGCGCATGAATTCATCCTGTCCCTGCAAGATGCTCACGGTCGCACCGGCTATGACGCGCATCTGGGTGAGCGGGGCGTAAAGCTGTCGGGTGGACAGCGTCAGCGCATCGCTTTGGCCCGCGCAATCCTCAAAGACGCCCCAATTTTGGTGCTGGATGAGGCGACCTCGGCGCTGGATTCCGAGGTTGAGGCGTCGATCCAGACAGCCCTGCACCGCGTGATGGAAGGCAAAACCGTTCTGGCCATTGCCCACCGCCTGTCCACCCTCAGCGAGATGGACCGGATCGTGGTTCTGGATCAGGGCCGCGTCGTCGAATCCGGCTCGCATGACGCGCTGCTGGATCAAGGCGGGCTTTATGCGCGGTTCTGGCACCGCCAGTCAGGCGGATTCATTCAGGCCGAGGCGGCGGAATAGGGCCCAAAGGGCTTTTGTTGTGTGCAAAGCACCGGTATCAGGCCCGCATGACTCAGACATTCACCATAAACCGCCTTGGCCATCAGGGCGACGGGATAGCCGACGGTCCCGTTTATGCCACCCGAACCCTTCCGGGTGAGGTGGTCAGCGGCACGCTTAACGGGCAGGTTTTGACTGATATCCGGGTCGAATCCGCCTCGGACCAACGGGTGAAGGCACCGTGTCGCCACTATAAGGCCTGCGGTGGCTGTCAATTGCAGCACGCGGCGGATGATTTTGTCGCTGACTGGAAAGTGGTGGTGGTGCGCAACGCGCTGGCCGCGCAGGGGCTCGATGCCCTGATGCGGCCCATTCACACCTCGCCGGAACGTTCGCGTCGCCGTGCAACGATTGCCGTTCGAAGGACGAAGAAAGGCACGCTTGCCGGGTTCCATGGACGCGCGTCTGATACCATCACCGAGATCCCCGATTGTCACCTGCAGGACCCGGCCCTGATCGCTGCCATTCCCGTGGCCGAGGCGCTGGCTCTGTTGGGTGGCAGTCGTAAAGGCGTGCTGGCGGTGACGCTCACCTTGTCCGAAGGCGGACTGGACGTTGCGGTCAAAGGCGGCAAGCCGCTGGATGGCCCGTTGGAACTGGCCCTTGCGCAAGCGACCGAGAAACACGGGCTTGCCCGCCTCAGTTGGGAGGGCGAAGTTATCGCGATGCGCCACGCCCCGGTTCAGCGCTTCGACGGAGCTGCGGTTGTACCGCCGCCCGGTGCGTTTTTGCAGGCGACGAAAGAGGGCGAACAGGCTCTGTTACAGGCAGTGTTGCAGGCCACGCAGGGGGCAAAGCGGGTTGTCGATCTGTTTGCAGGATGCGGAACCTTCTCGCTGCCTCTGGCGCAAACTGCCGAAGTTTATGCAGTTGAGGGCGAGTCTGCGATGACCGACGCGTTGGATCAGGGGTGGCGCCGGGCACAGGGGTTGAAAAAAGTCACGACCGAGGCGCGCGATCTGTTCCGCCGCCCGCTGATGCCGGACGAGCTGAAACCCTATGACGCCGTGGTGCTGGACCCGCCCCGCGCCGGGGCAGAGGCACAAACTGCCGAGCTGGCGCAGGCCAAACCGCCGGTGATTGCCTATGTTTCGTGCAACCCGGTCACCTTTGCCCGCGACGCAAAGACGCTGGTTAACGCAGGCTACACCCTTGAATGGGTACAGGTGGTTGACCAATTTCGGTGGTCGTCCCACACCGAACTTGCCGCCCGGTTCGCTCTGAACCCCTAATCGCACTGGAGATCCCGAATGGGCATCAATCAGCGTCTGCTGACCATTATAGAAGCGCCGATTTTCGGCAAATTCATCACCGGTGTCATCCTGTTTAACGCCGCTCTCTTGGGCATGGAAACCTCCGAGACGTTGATGGAGGCTGCGGGCCCTTTGATCGTGACTCTGGATAAGCTTTGTCTTGCGATCTTTGTGGCCGAGATCGCGATGAAACTGGTCGCGACCGGGCGTCGGTTCTTCACAAGCGGCTGGAATATCTTTGATTTTATCATTGTGGGCATAGCTCTTGTCCCCAGTGCCGGCGCATTGTCTGTGTTGCGCGCATTGCGAATTCTGCGAGTGTTACGCGTGATCTCGGTCGCGCCGCGCCTGCGTCGGGTGGTCGAAGGCTTTATCTCGGCGCTGCCGGGCATGGCCAGCGTATTTTTGCTGATGGCGATACTGTTCTATATCGGGGCTGTGATCTCGACCAAGCTGTTCTCGGGCAGCTTTCCCGACTGGTTCGGCGATCTGGGTCTGTCGGCCTATACACTGTTTCAGATCATGACGCTGGAAAGTTGGTCTATGGGGATCGTCCGCCCAGTGATGCAGGTTTATCCCTATGCATGGCTGTTCTTTGTTCCCTTCATCATGGTCACGACCTTTGCAGTGGTGAACCTGCTGGTTGGTCTGATCGTGAACTCAATGCAGGACGCGCACCATGCCGAGGATGAAGTGAAAACCGATGCCTATCGGGACGAGGTGCTGGAACGGCTGGAAAATATCGAACGACGCCTGGCCGAGCGGGCGAACAGCAAAAAGTGATTTCAGTTTTTGTGTTTTATGGCATAATTTCGGAAAAAAATAAGTAGCAGGCAGTGAAATATGGATCGTCGAGCATTTGGATTGGGTGCTGTGGCAGCGGTAGGCCTTTCGGCCTGTGCCTCGGCCAGCCCACGTTTTCTAACTTATGATGGACCCGAAGTAACATCTTTGGTCATCAACAAGGGCGCGCGGAAGTTGTATCTTCTGCACAACGAACACGTCCTCAAGGAATACAATGTAGATCTTGGATTCGCCCCCGAAGGGACCAAGACCAAGCGCGGCGATGGGCGCACCCCCGAGGGCACCTATCTGATTGACCGCCGCAACCCCAACAGCCGATATCACTTGTCGTTGGGAATCTCGTATCCCAATTCCAACGATGTTGCGCAGGCCAAAGCCGCCGGGGTTGATCCGGGTGGGGATATCTTTATCCACGGCCAACCGAACAGACGGGCTGAACGCAAACGCGCCAAGAAAACGCCCGATTGGACGGCAGGCTGCATCGCCGTCAAGAATGAAGAGATTGAAGAGATCTACGCGATGGTAAACCGCGGCACGATCATCACCTTGCGCGCGTAACCGGTTTCCACCGATCAAATCCGAATTGCATATAGTCGCGCTGGTAGGTTTCGGCCGCCAGCGCCTCGATTTTTTCGTCACAAATGTCTGACAGGTCGTAAGGCGCATCGCGCACTACGGCCGTTGGAGTCGGGGGGGCCTCATGGCCGAAACGGCGCGCCAACTCGGGCAGGGCAGTGGTGACGTCTTCTTCGCGTAGGATCAGATCAGGGGGCGTGAAACCCGCCATCCCCTCCAGCACTTGTGCCTGGCTACACCAGACCCCGTCAACGCGCACCGGAGTCTGACCGGCCAGATTCTGGCGGAGAAAGGTCAGGAATTCGCAAAAAGCCTGATGGTGCTGCTCGATCGGATAATTGCCGTCGCGCAATTGACCGGGGATTGGCAGTTTGAACCGATTGCGCAGCATGTTGCGAATTTTCAGATAAGCGCCCGGTTCGGTGCTGAGGATATAGCGGCAATAGGCCGTATGAGCCCGCGCCAAAGGGTGGCGCAGCACCGTGAATTTGCGGTGTCCGGGATGTGATTGCAGCCAGTTCCGTGCTTGTCGCCTGTTCTGGCCCGTGGTCAGATTATCCTGCGGCACGCCATCCAGATCCGCCAGCCATTGCGTGATCGGCCCTTCCAGCCCGCCGCGCACAGGCAGATACATCAGCGGCGTTTGCGGGGCGGCCACATAGGTCGCAACAGCCGGACCGCGCCGGGGCTCGAAATTCGGCGTGCGATGCAGGTTGAACCGGTCCAGAGTGGGCAGCGCGCGCTCCATCTCATCAGGGTTTGTCACTTTGGAGCGCGCCGGTTCCGGGTTTTGCGGTTTGAGCGTGTCGTCCAATGCATCCAACCGCGCCTCAACCCCCAACCATGCGGCCAGGCCGTTCAAACTGTCCAGCCGCCGCAGATCCTCATAGGCAAGGTAGAAGGGGGTCTGACCGGTGGCTTGCATCTGGTGCAGGATCGAGGTTTGGAAGGCGTGGTGTTGATCCAGAAACCGTTCGAACTCGGCCGCGTCAAAACCAACCTGCGCTTCGCGCCGCCGCTTTATGTTCTTGAGCTGCCATTGCTTGGTTTCCCGCGCGATCTTAAGCGAAACATAGCTGTCCAAAGGATTGCGCGTCAGAATAATCTTGGCGCAGCGCGGATCGGTCAAAACAGGCTCTAACACACGATTGTCGTGACCGTCGAAAAACCGAAACCCGTTCAGACCGTCGCCCGACCGGATGGCGTCCAGCAGGGACAGCGGGTCCGCATCGCGTTCATCCAACGTGATTCCTAACAGATCGTCGTTTTTGATGCGCCCGATGAAATGCGGGTTGAACGCCTCTCCATGGCTGGTCACGCCGTCCAGCGCATTCAGGTTTGCTTCCAAAAGGTTCGAACCGGTGCGCATGGCTGCGAGAATAACGAAATTGTCGAAGGTCTTGGCCATTGCGTGCTATTGCACCAGATAGGGTTTCGGAAACGGGCGGAGTTTGGTGCCAAACACGTCATCCGCCGGAAAATCGCCCATCAAATAGGGGTGCATGCCCTGGTTTTTCAGATTTTGCAGGAATTGGCCAAATCCGCTGAGATCCACCATGGTGGGGGCTTTGGTCAAGTGGCCGTGGGGCTGTGTACCAATCTCATCAATCACGGTTTGTAGAGCTTCCATCGGCGATTCCACGAACTCGGCCAAGGTCCAGGTCCTGACCCGTGCCTTGGTCCAGACCGAGTTCAGAACCTCTAGCTGTTTGGTCTCGATTTGCTGAAGTCGCGCCGCCTCGGCCCGGATGTCGGCGAAATCCCGGTTGGACCGGAACAAGGGGATCGCCCAGGCCCCCGTGATGACCGAGATTTGGGCATTTCGGTCGCGGGCAAAGAACCAGTTGATCTTTTGCGTGTCGCGCGGGCTGAACTGAAAACATTGTCGTTCACCCCGCGTGTTCCAGATCAGGTTTGAAACGAATGCAGTGGGATTATAGTCGCGCAAAGTGGCGCAATCGCTTAAGGCACCGTTGATGACAGATGCCCCATCCACAAATTCCGCCCGCTCAGGGTCGAACAGATGTCCGTGAACACGCGTTCCGGTACAATCCGTCAGCCAGGGTGCAAAATCATCGAACAACTCGGCAAAGCCCTGAAACACAGAATAGGGGAAACAGGTCAGGCCATTTTCGCTGCCATGGCGGGGGAAGCGGCTTTGCATGTACAGCCCGTCCCGGCCGCGGGTCCGACGTTCGACCGCTTTGGAAAAGACTCGGTCAATCTTGCCGGGGTTGGGCTCTGCCCGTTCCAACGCGCCGGATTGATCCTTCAGAAAACTTTGGTACAGACGATCAGCCTCGCACCAGATTTTGCGGGCAACAAAACAGTCGGACCGGCGCAGCAATTGTAGATGGTCGTCATAGAAAATATGCGGACGACCCTGAAAATCGAATTTCGACAGAGTCAGAGACCGGCTTTCAATATGTGTCGAATACATTCGGGCCAGCGTCTGGAAATAGCTTTCATCCGGTATCCAGACCCGACTGAAATAGCGGTCATAGGTCTTGCGTTTGGGGTCTTGCAGAATGGCGGACAGAGTCTGACGGGTCAGGCACCACCATTGGCTGCCCATATGTGGTACAAGACCGTCTGGAATTCGTCGGCGCAGACCGAGCGCGCGTTGGAGCTTCACATGGACATCAAACAATTTGCGATGCTTGCGCCAGGAAAACGGAAACCGCAGGGTGAACCGTTCCTGATCCAGCCCGCCAATTGTCCAACTGACATCTGCGGTCGTGGCGCTTTCGATGAAATCGACGCGGGGCCGCCGTGCAAGGTAGTCGATGAGTTCGGCAACTGGGCGCAGAGGTAGACACGCGCCGGAGGACAGAAAAACGTGATGCACATCGGGAAAAGCGTTCAACATCATCTCGGACGCTGATTGCGTGGCTCGCACAATTCCCCAGCCACCCCAATGGCAGGTGAACCGGTCTGAAAAGCGGATCAGGGGTTCATCTTTACAAGCGGCTCTGAACGCAGCGCATGTGGGGTCGGGCACTTTGCGATCCACGTGAATGACAACAGGGCATCCGGCGGCGGCCCAATGGCGGGCAACCTGTTCGGCCCGGTTGAAGGCAGTGTGGACCAGCATGACAACCCCAAGGCTCATGCCCAGTTCCCCTTGGACATCAGGCCGAGAATCTCAAGCTGCCGCCAGTTGATGTATTTCTCGGACCAGTCACACCAGAACACCGTCTGATCCTCCAACCCTTCGGCATAAGCGCGGTATTCACCGGATTTGCGGTAGTGCTGGCCGCGTTGCATTTCTTCCAACGCCTTGGCGCCCAGCGTGTCGATCAGCTTGGCGTGAAGTAGGGCACCGCTGGCTTTTTCGCCGCCCCATTCGTCATAGACCTGATTCAACCCGCGCGGCAGCAGGGAATGGGTCGAGCTGACATAGACATAGCGCCGGTCCCATTTCACAAGCGGGATCTTGTTAAGCGCGGGGGCTTTTTCCGGTGTGTCGCGAAAAAACGTGCGTGCGCGGGGGCCGCCCTGTATCCACAGGTTCCCATACTCGGGGTTCTTGGTGATCATGTAATTGCCCGCGTCGAACCAACGGGCGATTTCGAACGGGTCCTGACCCTCGCGGTAAGGTTCATCATCCACGGGTCCGCGTGGGTACATATCGACCAGCATGGTGCCGAAACTGCGCACGGCACATCCGTTCAACCAATCGGTTAAAGCGCGGATGGGGCGCGTGTCGCAGAACGGGTAGATAAAGAACTCGTCCGGGTCGACTGTCAGTACCCAATGACCGTGGGCGTATTTCCGCAGCAGGTAGTTGGACCAGTCGATGCCAAAGGTTGCCCGCCGATAGCTGGCATCAGTTGACCAAAGCGAGACATCGGGTTGATTGGCCAGAAACGCACCGGTTCCGTCCTCGCTGTCATTGTCGACGAACAGAAAGTGATCGACCCCCAGCTTTCGGTAATAGTCCAGGAAATACGGCAGGCGAATTTTCTCGTTCCGCACGACGCTGACCAGCAGAATATCGCGGCGGCTGATCTTGTTAGTCTGGTCCAAGACAGGCGTCAGTTCGCGCCGCTTGCGCAGGCAACGCAAAAGGCGGCGCTTGCGCCGCAATCTCATGCGATACGAATCCAACAGGCTCACGTGACGGCCCAACCTTTTACTTTACGCGAGCATCTCCGGGGCCTGGATCAACCAGAGTGGTGCCGGAGCATTGCCGCGTTATGCCATCTTTCCATCTATCAAAGCAACGCATTTACAAGTCGTTAGCCCGCGCGGCGGATTTCCACTCAATTTTTCCCATCAGGCCAAGCTGCTGAAGCTGTCTCCAGCCTTTGTAACGGGCCGAGTTGGGCGTCCACATGGTGGGGCGATTAAGAATGCTGTCGTAATACGTGTTGAATTGATCGGGGTCGTGGAAATGTTGTCGGCGGGTCTTTTCGACACCTGATTTCTCAACCACTTCGGGCAGGAATTTCGTATGCAGCAAAACCCCAGAGGGCGCGTTGTCGCCCGGTCCGTTATAGGCTGCGTTCAGCCTGCGCGGCAGGGCAGAATGACACGAATTCACATATGCATAGCGCCGCGACCAGTGGATCAGCGGGATTTTGTTCAATGTGGGTGACTTTTGCGGCGTTTCGGCAAAGAACATCCGTTCCCGCGCGCCCCCTTGAACCCATAGGTTCCCCAGCGGAGCCTGCCTCTGCATCCGGTATGGCCCAGTGTCGAACCAGTTCAGAACTTCGGTTGGGTCGGCGCTGGGGTCATAGTCCTGCATCCCCAGTGACGTGTCGGGGTAGAGATCCAGCATCAATGCGCCAAATGCGTTTCGCCCGGTGCGGTTCAGCCATCCGGTGAGGTCTGGCAAAGGATGGGTGTCGTGGTCGGGATAAACTAACAGCTCATCTGCATCGACCATCAAGGTCCAATGGCCGTGACCGTATCGCATCTGCAACCATGTCAGCCAATCCAGACCAAAACGTGACGCACGATAGCTGGCCGTGGTTTGCCAAAGCGAAACGTCGGGTTGGCATTCGAGATACTCGGTTGAGCCATCGCCGCTGTCATTGTCGACGATCAGAAAATGACCGACGCCCAATGCGCGGTAATGGTTGAAAAACCACGGCAACCGATTGCGTTCATTGCGCAGGGTGGTGAAGGCCAGAATGGCACCGGGACGAATGTCGCTGGTCCGGTCTATCAGGCATGTCAGGTCATGTCGGCTGCGGAACGCACGCCACAAAAGCCGCCGACGTTTCAGGCGCAACCGGTATTTCTGCGCCCATGAGATCGGCGGGAGAGGGTTGGTGGCAGCGGTCACCGCGCCCTCATTTCTCGTAATGCCCGTTTTGATGCCAGCGCCATGCATCTGCAATCATCGTCTCTAACGTTGAGCTTTTTGGCGTCCAGCCCAGTTCAGCCCCGGCCCGAATCGAGCCGGAAACAAGCTTGGTGCAATCCCCCGCCCGACGCGGACCGATGGAATAGGGCACATCACGGTTGGTGATCGCTTTGGAATGACCGATGACCTCCATCACTGAAAAACCCGTCCCGGTGCCCAGATTGAACACGCGGCTGCCCTTGCCGTGTTCCAGCCAGTTCAGGCCCAGCACATGCGCATCGACCAGATCGCAGACATGTACATAGTCGCGGATGCAGGTGCCGTCGGGCGTGTCGTAGTCGGTGCCGAACACGGTCAACCCGTCGCGCTTGCCGTCTATGGCGTCCAGCATCAGGGGGATCAGATGAGTCTCGGGACGGTGGAATTCGCCCACTTCACCGTCGGGGTCCGCGCCAGCTACGTTGAAATAGCGAAAGATCACATGGTTCAGTACATGCGCGGCATCAAAATCGCGCAGGATATCCTCGATCGCGCGTTTCGAAGCCCCGTAGGCGTTCAGTGGCAATTGCGGCGTATCTTCGTCCAGAACCACATTGTCATGCTCGCCATAGGTGGCGCAGGTCGATGAGAATACGAAATTTTTGCAGCCCGCAGCGACCGTGGCCTCGATCAGATTGAGCGAGCCGGTGACGTTATTGGTCCAGTATTTTCCGGGCTCCGACATCGCTTCACCCACCTGGCTGAGGGCTGCGAAATGCATGACGGCGGCGGGTTTGTATTTGTCAAAGACCTCATCCAGCCTGGCTCGGTCCAGCAGGTCGCCCTGTTCGAACGGGCCGAATTTCACTGCATCCTGCCAGCCGGTGATCAGGTTGTCATAGGTGACGGGCGTGTATCCGGCCAGTTTCAACGCTTTGCAAGCATGGGACCCGATATATCCGGCGCCGCCGGTTACAAGAATATTCGTCATCGGACAGTCTTTTCCCGCGTTGTGGAAGGATGCAGTTCTGCATCAAGGCTCATGGTTTATTCCAAGCCCATTTCGGCCATCATCTGCTCTAGCTTGGGCACGTCTTGGGGGTTGTTCAGTTCCCAGAACTGGCGACCTTTGGCCTCGACCTCGACGCACAGAACTTTGCGACCATTTTCCATGAAGCGCAGCTGTTCCAGACCTTCCAGCTGTTCCAGCGGGCCCACCGGCCATGTGGGATAGGCGGCCAGCGCGTCAGGGCGATAGGCATAGACGCCTACGTGGTGAAACACCGGGGTATCCTCGGTGCCCGCATAGGTCTGCGCTGTGAAAGGCACCACCTCTTTCGAGAAATACATGGCGCTGTGATCGGACGCAAAAACCGCCGTAGTGCCGCCGACCCGGCCATGTTTGCGGTCGTTCAACAGGCTGTTGAGCGCATCGCCATCGCAGCGAAGAACAGGCGTGGCCACACCTGCCTCTGGTGCGGCGCGCAGACCCGCGATCAGGTCTTCCACAAACCAATGCGGTGTCAGTGGCGCGTCGCCCTGAAGGTTCACCACGATATCATAGCCCGCGCCCAGATTGGCATGGGTTTCAGCGCAGCGTTCGGTGCCATTCTGGCAGGTGTCTGAAGTCATCACCACCTCGGCGCCAAACCCTTCGGCCGCCTCGCGGATACGGTCGTCATCGGTGGCGACAACTACCTTGTCCACGCCCGACACTGAACAGGCCGCACGCCACGACCGTTCAATCAGCGTCATCGCCTTGCCGCTTGCCCCGGTCAGAGGCACCAGCGGTTTGCCCGGATAGCGGGACGAGGCATAGCGGGCGGGAATGGCGATCAGAACGGACATCAGGCTTCCTTCAACTCAACACCCGGAGCGTAGGCGATGAAGAATGGATTTGCATAGCCGTCCTTGCCATAGGTCAGCGGTTCGTGGTTGTCGAAGCGCACCACCTTGCCGCCGGCACCGGCCAGAACTGCGTGACCTGCGGCTGTGTCCCATTCCATTGTGCGGCCAACGCGAGGGTACAGATCGGCCTCACCGGTTGCGACTAGACAGAATTTGAGCGATGAACCCGCGCTTTTGCTGTCGCGCACTTGATACTTGTTGATGTAGTCCTCAGTTGCCTGATCGCGGTGCGACTTGGAGGCCACGATCAGAAGCGCCGAATTGTTTGGTTTAGAGACGAGTATCGGCGTCACGTTGCCCACAACATCCTTGTCCAGAGCGCCGGTTTCCTCAACTGATTGTCCATCGGGCTGGGTATAAAACATGCGTCCCTTGGCCGGGGCGTAAACCACCCCGCGCGTCGGTACGCCATTTTCCACCAGCGCAATGTTCACTGTGAAATCCCCGCGACGGTTGATGAACTCTTTGGTGCCGTCCAGCGGGTCCACGATCAGGAACGTGTCGCCTTTCTCAGAGTGCGAGGCCGCCTGTTCCTCGGTCACCAGCAGGATATCGGGGAAGGCTGCGCGCAGGCCGGCCGAGATAAGAGCGTCCGCAGCCTCATCCGCTTCGGTTACAGGGCTGGCATCAGATTTGACCTTCACGTCGAAATCATCCGAGTTATAGATCTCCATGATCTTGTCACCGGCTTCCAGGGCCAAACGTCGAATGACGGGGATGAGGGCGTCGTAGGTCACAAAAAGGCTCCGTTCCTGTGATTTGTTGATTGAAAATCCTGACGGCCTTATGATGTCCCGGTTACGGAACAGCAAGAATTTCGTGCCAGATTGCTGGCAATAAAGCAGGAAAGACCGCGCAGGTGTATTACTTTAAGCGAAACCGGACGCTTTTGGGTGGTGCCTTCACCACCTCAGAACTGGTGTTTCATTCGGTGGTGCGCAGCATTCGTTCGCAACGATCGAACGCGGTGCTGGCGGTGATCATGAACATCGTCCAGATTCTTGCACTGGTGACGGTGTTCTATCTGATCATGACGCTGGTCGGAAGGGTAACCGGCTTGTCCAAGATTCGCGGCAATTCGATCCTGTTCTTGCTGTCTGGGGTGTTTCTTTTCCTGACGCACGTGAAATCCGTAAGCGGCGTGGCCGGGGTTGCGACCGGAAACAACCCAATGATGCTGCATTCGCCAATGAACATGATGGTGTCGCTTCTGGCAGCGGCGTTCGGGACGTTCTACACGCAACTGGTTTCGATCCTGGTCATCCTGTTCATGTATCACGTCGCCATCGAACCGCTTGAAATTCAGGATCCGGGTGGCGCGTTCTATATGCTTGTGCTGGCCTGGTTTACCGGCAGCGCAGTTGGCGTCCTGTTTATGGCGCTCAAGCCCTGGCTTCCGACATTTGTGTCCATTTCGTCCGTCGTCTACCGTCGGATCAATATGATCTTTTCTGGCAAGATGTTTGTGGCCAACAGTCTGGGTGGGTTCACTTTGACCATGTTTATCTGGAACCCGCTGTTTCACGTCATTGACCAATGCCGCGGGTTCGTGTTTCGCAACTATTTCCCGCGCCAGACCAGCTGGGAATACGCGCTTTGGGTAGGCATTATCCTGCTTTTGATCGGTTTGCTGGGCATTTTCTTCACCCGTCAGCACGTGTCGAAAAGCTGGGGGGCGCGCAGCTAGGTCGCCACGCGCAACGTCAGATTGATCCGACCACCCTTGGGCAACAGTTTGGATGATCCGAACCGGATACGGTCCACCCCGTGATAGGTCAGGCGCGCGGGGCCGCCCATGATCACTACATCGCCCGAGTTCAGCCAGATCGACTCGGTCTTGCCGCCACGGGTGGTGTTGCCGATGCGAAACAAAGCATCATCGCCCAGCGAGATTGACAGGACTGGCCAGGAAAAGTCAGCTTCGTCCTTGTCCTGATGCAGGCCCATGCGGGTGCCCTCGCCATAATAGTTGATCAGGCAGCAATCTGGGTCGCGCTCGACGCTGGCGAGGGCGTGCCAGATTTCAAGGATCGGATCGGGGATCGCGGGCCATGCCATCCCCTTGGGATGGTGATCCTGATACCGGTACCCCGCCCGGTCCGACACCCATCCCAGCGCCCCGGCCGAGGTCATTCGGACCGACATCTCTTTGCCTGATGGCGTCGTCGGGCGGAACAGGGGTGCGGATTTCAGAATCGGGCGCAACAGGTCGATCAGCGCGGTCTGCGCCGCCACATCCAGATAGGTTTTTCTGATATCGAAATCGCGCAAAAGCAGCCGCGTCATCGAAGATTCCTCAATCCTTGCCGAAACGTTGCAAAAAAGGCCCCGGATTCCCGAAAACCTGCGATTTACACCGCTTGCAGGCTTTTGGTCTCGCCCTTATATACGCCGGGACGCGTGATGGTGTAGGGCCATTGCGCAATTGAGATCGAGGCAGGGATGCCATAACGGGTCCCGGCCTCGGGACATCGCCTTGAAGAGAAAGGGATCGAACATATGAGTAAAGTAATCGGGATTGACCTGGGAACCACCAACTCGTGCGTGGCTATCATGGACGGCTCGCAGCCGAAGGTCATCGAAAACGCCGAAGGGGCGCGGACCACGCCCTCGATCGTCGCCTTCACCGAAGATGAGCGACTGGTCGGACAGCCTGCAAAACGTCAGGCGGTCACCAACCCCGACAACACGATCTTTGGCGTCAAGCGTCTGATCGGTCGTCGTGTGGATGATGCCGAAGTCGAAAAAGATAAGAAAATGGTGCCGTATGCTATCGTGAACGGTGGCAACGGCGACGCGTGGGTTGAAGCTCGCGGCGAAAAGTACTCCCCAAGCCAGATCTCGGCCTTCACTCTGGGCAAGATGAAGGAAACCGCAGAAAGCTATCTGGGTGAGGAAGTCACGCAAGCGGTTATCACTGTTCCGGCATACTTCAACGATGCTCAGCGTCAGGCCACCAAAGACGCCGGCAAAATCGCCGGTCTGGAAGTGCTGCGGATCATCAACGAACCGACAGCTGCTGCTCTGGCCTATGGTCTGGACAAAGAAGAAACCCAAACCATCGCGGTCTATGACCTTGGTGGCGGTACCTTCGACGTGACCATCCTCGAAATCGATGATGGTCTGTTCGAGGTCAAATCGACCAACGGCGACACCTTCCTGGGTGGTGAAGACTTCGACATGCGTATCGTCAACTACCTGGCTGATGAGTTCAAAAAGGAACACGGTGTCGACCTGTCTCAGGACAAGATGGCCCTGCAGCGTCTGAAAGAAGCCGCCGAAAAAGCCAAGATCGAGCTGTCCTCGACCTCGCAGACCGAAATCAACCAGCCTTTCATCTCGATGGGTGCCAACGGTCAACCGCTGCACATGGTCATGAAACTGACCCGCGCCAAGCTTGAATCGCTGGTGGGCGACCTGATCAAAAAGTCGATGAAGCCCTGTGCGGCCGCTCTGAAAGACGCCGGTCTGTCGGCCAGCGATGTGGACGAGGTTGTTCTGGTCGGTGGTATGACCCGGATGCCGAAAGTGATCGAAGAGGTCACCAAATTCTTCGGTAAAGAGCCGCACAAAGGCGTGAACCCGGACGAAGTTGTTGCCATGGGCGCCGCTATCCAAGCCGGTGTTCTGCAAGGCGACGTCAAGGACGTGGTTCTGCTGGACGTGACCCCGCTATCGCTGGGCATTGAGACGCTGGGTGGCGTGTTCACCCGTCTGATCGACCGCAACACCACGATCCCGACCAAAAAGTCTCAGGTCTTCTCGACCGCCGAGGACAACCAGAACGCCGTAACTATCCGCGTGTTCCAGGGGGAACGCGAAATGGCTGCGGACAACAAGATCCTGGGTCAGTTCAACCTCGAAGATATCCCGCCCGCGCCGCGCGGTATGCCTCAGATCGAGGTGACTTTTGACATCGATGCCAACGGCATTGTCTCGGTTTCGGCCAAGGACAAAGGCACCGGCAAAGAGCAGAAGATCACCATCCAAGCCTCGGGCGGTCTGTCCGACGCGGATATCGAAAAGATGGTCAAGGACGCCGAGGAAAACGCCGAGGCCGACAAGGAACGCCGCGAGCTGGTCGACGCCAAGAACCAAGCGGAAAGCCTCATCCACTCGACTGAAAAGTCGATGGAAGAGCATTCCGACAAGGTCGACCCGACCACTATCGAAGCGATCGAACTGGCGATTGCCGCGCTGAAGGACGAGCTGGAAACTGAAAACGCCGACAAGATCAAGTCGGGCATTCAGAACGTCACCGAAGCCGCGATGAAGTTGGGCGAAGCCATCTACAAGGCGCAGTCCGAGGAAGGCGAAGAAGAACCGGCCGCAGCCGATGCAGCGCCGGGCGATGATGACATTGTCGACGCCGAGTTCGAAGATCTGGACGACGACAAACGTAACTAACGGCTCACCGGGCCAATGCGGGCCGGTCCGTTCTCCGGGCCGGCCTATTTACGTTGAGGCAGAAGGACATACTGATGTCAAAACGCGACTATTACGATGTGCTCGGCGTAGCCAAGGGCGCATCGGCGGATGAGATCAAAAAAGGTTTTCGCAAGAAAGCCAAGGAATTGCATCCGGACCGCAACAAAGACAACCCGGATGCCGAAGCGCAGTTTAAAGAAGCAAATGAGGCTTATGACGTGCTGCGCGATGCTGACAAAAAGGCGGCCTATGATCGCTTTGGCCACGCCGCTTTTGAAAATGGCATGGGCGGTGGTGGCCGTCCTGGCGGCGGCTTCGGTCAGGGCGATTTTTCCAGCGCCTTCTCGGACGTGTTCGACGATCTGTTCGGCGATTTCATGGGCGGCCAACGTGGCGGAGGCGGTGGACGTCGCGCCGCCCGCGGCTCGGACCTGCGCTACAACCTGCGCGTCACGCTAGAAGAGGCGTTCTCAGGTCTGCAAAAAACCATCAACGTGCCGGCCGCTGTGGCCTGTTCTGCCTGTGACGGTTCGGGCGCCGAAGGTGGTGTAGAACCGACAACCTGCCCGACCTGCTCGGGTATGGGCAAAGTTCGGGCACAGCAGGGTTTCTTTACTGTGGAACGCACCTGCCCGACTTGCTCGGGTCTGGGCCAGATCATCAAGAACCCCTGTAAATCCTGTGGCGGTGCGGGTCGCGTGGAAAAAGAGCGCGCGCTATCCGTCAACATCCCCGCCGGGGTGGAAACGGGTACCCGTATACGTCTGGCGGGCGAGGGTGAGGCCGGAATGCGCGGCGGCCCTCCGGGTGATCTGTACATCTTCGTCGAAGTGTCGGACCATAAACTGTTCGAACGAGACAGCGTAAACCTCTATTGCCGCGTGCCAGTCAGCATGGCCAAAGCAGCGTTGGGCGGTTCGATCGAAGTTCCCACCATCGACGGTGGCCGCGGTCGCGTGCAAATCCCGGCGGGCAGTCAGTCAGGTCGTCAGATGCGCTTGCGCGGTAAGGGTATGCCGGCTTTGCGCGGCGGCGGTGTAGGCGACATGTTTATTGAACTTGCAGTGGAAACGCCAGTGAACCTGACTAGCCGTCAGAAAGAACTGTTGAAGGAGTTCGACGACTTGGGTGAAGATAACCACCCAGAGTCCAAAAGCTTTTTCTCATCCGTCAAGTCTTTCTGGGACGGAATGAAGGGCTGAAAAGTCGAATAGGGGGCCCTGCCCCCTCCGCCTGTTCCAGGCGACTCCCCCGGTATACTTTTGGCCAGGTAAAGTGGGATCCGCTCTTCATCTGGCCGTAAATATCCCGGAGCGCGAGGCAGAGCCTCGCAGAATCCTCTTGATTATTTCTTGCGCGCCTGAGATGTTCCGCGCCAACCGTTGGGGTGCCTCCTAGAAGGGGCTGAGAGGTGCTTTCGCATCAACCCATCGAACCTGATCCGGGCAATTCCGGCGGAGGGAACGGTCGTCAAACTATAGACGGTTTCTACGCCGCGATTGCCCCAAGAATTTGGAGCAACGATATGGCCGCTATTGCATTGACGATTGCCGGTTCGGACAGCGGCGGTGGGGCTGGAATTCAAGCTGACCTCAAGGCCATGTCGGCGCTTGGCGTATACGGCGCCAGTGTGATAACGGCAGTGACGGCGCAAAATACCAGGGCGGTTACGGCGGTTCATGGCATCCCGCTGGATGTGATTTCGGCGCAGATCGAAGCGGTTCTGACGGACTTGGACGTGGGTGCCATCAAGATCGGAATGCTCGCAACGCCAGACATTATCCACACTGTGGCCGGCAGCATCGCCGAATTCGACGGCCCGATTGTGTTAGACCCTGTGATGATCGCCAAATCCGGCGACGCTTTGCTTGCCGAGGATGCTGTTCAAACGCTTAGGGATGTGTTGGTGCCTCGCGCCTCGGTCTTGACTCCGAATTTGCCCGAGGCTGCGTGTTTGCTGGGGTCTTCTGATGCACAAAGCCCCAATGAGATGGTTGAACAAGGTCGCGCCCTATGTGGGTATGGGGCGCAAACTGTTCTGATGAAAGGGGGGCATGGGCAAGGCGAGATCTGCCATGATCTTCTGGTCGGTCCGGCAGGGCTGATCGCCGAGTTCACCGCACCGCGCCGCCAAACCAGAAACACGCACGGTACCGGGTGCACCTTGTCCTCGTCAATTGCGGCCGGATTGGCCAAGGGTCTGACGATCCCGGACGCAGTCGCGCAGGCTCATGGCTATTTGCAAGGTGCGATTGCCAAGGCGGATGCATTGGATATTGGGCAGGGTCACGGCCCGGTTCATCATTTTCATGAGGTTTGGCCTGCGTGACGATCTGGTCGGTCATAGGTGCCGGTGTTGCCGGATTGGCCGTGGCTAGCGAGATGGTGTCGCGCGGCGCCAAGGTGCAGGTCTTTGATCCCGGCGGCCCGCCCGGTGCGCATGGGTGTTCGTGGTGGGCTGGCGGGATGCTGGCCCCGTGGTGCGAATATGAAAATGCCGAAGAGCCGGTGTTGCGATTGGGAAAGACCGCGTTGGACTGGTGGGCCGCGCGTACACAGGTGCAGCGGCGCGGAACTCTGGTCGTGGCCAATCCGCGCGATTTGCCGGATTTGCGGCGATTTGCGCGCAGGACCCAAGCATTCGCAGACGTTGATCAGCCCCAAATCCATGAATTAGAGCCTGATCTGCATGGCTTTTCCAAAGGTTTGTTCTTCCCGGATGAGGCGCATCTGGACCCTCGACAAGCGTTGCTGGACCTCTATCGGCAGTTGCAGGGTCAGGGAGTGGAAATTCACCGGAAACTCGCCCCGCCCCGTCTGGAAAACGCGATTGACTGCCGGGGGTTACATGCACGCGAGGTTTTGCATGATCTGCGCGGCGTGAAGGGTGAGATGCTGGTGATCCGCTGCCCGGATATCCACCTGACCCGCCCGGTGCGGCTGTTGCATCCGCGGATGCCGCTCTACATCGTACCGCGCGGAGATGGCGTTTACATGCTGGGCGCAACGATGATCGAGTCTGAGGACAGCAGTCGGATCACCGCGCGCTCCATTCTGGAGTTGCTCAGTGCAGCCTATGCGCTGAACCCGGCCTTCGGTGAGGCCGAGGTTCTGGAGATTGGTGTCGATCTACGTCCTGCTTTTCCCGACAACCTGCCGCGTATCCGGCGCTTGGGCCACATGATCTACGCCAACGGCCTGTATCGCCACGGCTATCTGCTGGCCCCGGCTTTGGCGCGGGGTGTGGCCGATCTGGCACTTGAGAACAAACATTCGGAGATGGTCGATGAAGATCGTGCTTAATGGCGAATCCCGCAAAATTACAGCTCTGACACTGGCCGATATGCTGGTTGAGTGCGGATTCTCGGGCCGGGTCGCAACGGCGGTGAACGAGGAATTCGTTCCTTCGAGCCTGCGCATCTCGCACAAATTGGTGGATGGCGACCGGGTCGAGGTCGTCGCACCGATGCAGGGGGGCTGAGGATGAAGACGTTCTACAGTACCGAATTGCCCAACCCCTTGATGCTGGGCACAGCACAATATCCAAGCCCGGCCATTCTGGAGCAGGCGTTTCGGGAAAGCGGGGCCGGGGTGGCCACCGTGTCGCTGCGGCGCGAATCCGGGGCGGGTCAGACCTTTTGGCAGATGATCCAGGACCTCGGCGTGCTGATCCTGCCAAACACTGCCGGGTGCCATACGGTCAAAGAGGCTGTGACTACTGCGCAGATGGCGCGTGAGGTGTTCGACACCAAATGGATCAAGCTGGAACTGATCGGGCACACGGATAGTCTGCAGCCGGATGTGTTCCAACTGGTCGAGGCTGCCCGCATCCTGACCGAGGAAGGGTTTCAGGTCTTCCCCTACACCACCGACGATCTGATCGTGGGTGAACGTCTGCTGGCTGCAGGGTGTGAGGTGCTGATGCCCTGGGGCGCGCCGATTGGGTCGGGGCGCGGGCTGAACAACGAATACGCGTTGCGGGCGATGCGGGCAGAATTCCCGGATGTGCCGTTGGTGATTGATGCGGGCATTGGCCTGCCCAGCCACGCCTCGCGCGCGATGGAGCTGGGCTATGACGCGGTACTGCTGAACACCGCCGTGGCGCGCGCGGGTGATCCGCCGGCGATGGCGCGGGCCATGATGCAGGCGATTGAGGCCGGGCAACTGGCCCATCAAGCCGACCCGATCGAGGCGCGCGATATGGCCGAGGCCTCGACCCCCGTGATCGGAAAGGCGTTTCTGTCATGAGCCTCGACCGCTTTTACCCGATCTTTGATCACTCGGACTGGCTGCGGCGGATGTTGCCGCTGGGCGTGAAACTGGTGCAGCTGCGCGTCAAGGATCAGCCCGATGCGGTGGTGCGTGAACAGATTGCCCAGTCACGCGATCTGTGCCGCCAGCATGGCGCGGTTCTGGTGGTGAACGACTATTGGCAGGCCGCGATTGAGGCCGGATGTAATTGGATTCACCTGGGGCAGGAGGATCTGGACGATGCCGATCTGAAAGCTATCCGCAAGGCTGGGCTGAAGCTGGGCGTGTCGACCCATGATGACGACGAACTGGAACGCGTTCTGGCGATGGACCCGGATTATGTAGCGCTTGGGCCGGTCTATCCGACCATCCTGAAAAAGATGAAATGGCATCAGCAGGGTCTGCCGCGCGTCACCGAATGGAAGGCGCGGGTGGGTGATATCCCTCTGGTCGGGATCGGCGGGATGAGCGTCGAGCGCGCGTCCGGTGTTCTGCAGGCGGGGGCTGATATCGTCTCGGTCGTCACAGATATCACCCTGAACACTGACCCCGAAGCGCGCGTGCGCGAATGGATCGAGGCCACCCGATGAGCCGTTATGCCCGCCAAACCATCCTGACCGAGGTAGGCGCAGAAGGGCAGGCGCGTCTGTCCTCGGCGCATGTGCTGGTTGTGGGGGCCGGAGGGCTGGCTGCGCCGGTCTTGCCATTGTTGGCTGGGGCTGGGGTAGGGCGGATCACGGTGATGGATAGGGATACAGTTGATCTGTCCAACCTGCATCGCCAGACTCTGTTCGCGCAGGCGGATTGTGGGCGACTCAAGGCCAAAGTGGCCGCCGAGAGGTGTCGGGCCTTAAACGATGAGATCGAAGTTGAGGCGCTAGAACATGCTTTAACAAGTGCAAATGCGCCCAATATGGCCGCGCAGGCGGATGTGATCCTGGATTGTGCTGACAGCTATGCGGCCAGCTATATTCTGTCCGATACTTGTTTAGCGCAGGGGAAACCGTTGATCAGCGCCTCGGTGCTGGGGCTGTCGGGCTATGTTGGTGGGTTCTGCGGAGGGGCGCCCTCGCTGCGCGCGGTGTTTCCTGACGCGCCCGATAGCGGAGCGAGCTGCGCCACGGCGGGCGTTTTGGGTCCGGTCGTGGGCACGATTGGCGCGATGCAGGCGCAGATGGCGCTGAACCTGATCCTTGGGATTGTGCCCTCGCCTTTGGGGCAGATGGTGCAATATGACGCCAGAACGCTGCGCACCAGCGCTTTCCGGTTCGACAACGCGCCCGAACCCAATAGCTGTTTTCGGTTTATCTCGGCAAGTCAACTCAGCGCAGACGACCAGATTATAGAGCTGCGCGATGAGGCCGAAGCCTTGACCCCAGCGCACCCGAATGCGCAGCGTGTTTCGCCTGACGGTCTGCACAAATTGGACACTAATAAAGGCAAAAGACTGGCCCTGTGCTGTGCGACCGGTCTGCGGGCATGGCGCGCTGCCGAACAGATTCAACCGAATTGGCCGGGCGAGATTGTCCTCGTCGCGGCCTCGACCTCGTAAGCGAAAAGGAAACGCGAGATATGAAAAAGTTGATCACCGCCATCGCCCTGCTGGCCGCTGCGCCAGCCTGGGCCGAGGATAAGATGACCGTCCTGCTGGACTGGTTCATCAACCCCGATCACGGCCCGATCATCGTGGCGCAGGAAAATGGCTATTTCGCCGAGCAGGGGCTTGAGGTTGAAATCGTCCCGCCCGCCGATCCTTCTGCCCCGCCGCGTCTAGTGGCGGCAGGTCAAGCTGAACTGGCAGTGTCCTACCAGCCGCAGCTGCACCTGCAAATCCACGAAGGCCTGCCGCTGAAACGCGTGGGCACGCTGGTTGCGACCCCGCTGAACTGCCTTCTTGTGTTGGAAGACGGTCCGATTAAATCTTTGGCCGACCTGAAGGGTAAAAAGATCGGCTTCTCGGTCGCGGGCGTGGAAGAAGCGATCCTGACCGCCATGCTGAATGCTCATGGTGTGGCGCTGGACGATATCGAATTGATCAATGTGAACTTCTCGCTGTCGCCGTCGCTGATGACCGGGCAGGTGGATGCGGTGATCGGTGCGTTCCGCAATTTCGAACTGAACCAAATGGATATCGAAGGTGTCGCGGGCCGCTGCTTTTACATCGAGGAAGAAGGCGTGCCGCCCTATGATGAGCTGATCTATGTGGCCAACCCCGAAACCATGGATGCCGACATGATCGCGCGTTTTCTGGTCGCGACCGAAAAAGCTACGCAGTATATCGTCAACAACCCTGAAAAAAGCTGGGAGATTTTCGCCGCCACCTCGCCCGAGCTGCAGGATGAGCTGAACGCGCGCGCATGGGTCGACACTCTGCCCCGTTTCGCGCTGCGTCCGGCTGGTTTTGACGCTGGTCGGTACGCGCGGTTCGAGGCGTTCCTGAAGGACAGCGGCATGATCGACAGCATCAATCCGGTCAGTGACATCACCATTGATGTGACCGCGCAATGAGCGACTATGGCAAAGCCTTCACGCTGATGCGTGATGCGGCGCAAGACCCGTGGCGGGATTATACCCGCCACGCCTTTGTCGAAGGGATGAAGGACGGCACGCTGCCGCGTGAGGCGTTCCTGCACTATCTGCGTCAGGATTACGTTTTCCTGATCCATTTTAGCCGCGCCTGGGCTTTGGCGGTGGTGAAATCGGAAACGCATTCCGAGATGTTGACCGCTGTGGGAACAGTGAACGCTCTGGTCGCTGAAGAAATGCAGCTGCATATCGGCATCTGCGAGGCTGCCGGAATTTCGCAGGAGGAGCTGTTCGCGACTCCCGAGCGGGCCGAGAATCTGGCCTATACACGGTTCGTGTTAGAGGCCGGGTATAGCGGAGATCTGCTGGACCTGCTGGCCGCCCTTGCGCCCTGTGTCATGGGTTATGGTGAGATCGGCGCGCGGCTGGCTGCTGAAGCGACATCCGAGACCTATCGCGATTGGATCAACACCTATGCCGGTGAAGATTACCAGAGCGCGTGCAAAGCGGTCGGAGAGTTGTTGGATCAGGCTCTAACACGACGTATAGGGGCTGATTTTGAGGCTTCTCCGCGTTGGGGCCGTCTCTGTGAGACGTTCAAGACAGCCACAGCTTTGGAGGTCAATTTCTGGCAAATGGGCCTGACCCCGTGACCCAAGCGCCTGATCTGACCATCAGTGGCTCGGCCACAATCGACGGCGCGCCCTTATTCGCGCCTTTGACCCTGACCCTTGGGGCCGGGCAGTGGACCTGTTTGCTGGGTGGATCGGGCGTAGGGAAAACCACCGTACTGCGCCTGATCGCGGGGTTGGAAACGGGTGCTGCGTTTGCTGGGCAAATCACTGCCAGCGACGCGCAGCCGGTGCCGAGTCGTGTGGCTTATATGGCGCAGGATGATTTGCTGCTGCCTTGGGCGACGGTGGCGCAGAATGTTTCTCTGGGTGCGCGTCTGCGGGGCGAGAAACCTGATCTCGCGCGCCGGGATCGGTTGATCGAACGAATGCGCTTGCAGGATCATCTAACCAAGAAACCCGGCGAATTGTCGGGCGGTCAGCGTCAGCGCGTGGCCTTGGCGCGTACCTTGATGGAGGACCGGCCCATCGTGTTGTTGGATGAGCCATTCTCGGCCCTCGACGCCCGCACCCGCGCCGATATGCAGGATCTGGCGGCCGAGGCGCTGGCCGGGCGCACCGTATTGCTGGTGACGCATGATCCGGCCGAGGCCGCGCGTCTGGGTCAATCCATCATGGTGATGACCGCGCAGGGGTTGACGCCCTGCGAGCCACCTTCGGCACCAGCCCCGCGCTATGTGGATGATCTGGAAACACTGGAGACGCAGGGCGCGTTGCTGCGGTTGCTGAGAGAGGCTGCATGAAGATCCTGTCCGCCCTTGCCGCAACTGTATTCGCGCTGGCCGTCTGGCAGGCGATTGTCAGCCTAACGGGCCTGCCGAAATTCATCCTGCCCGGTCCGGCACTGGTGGCTGAGACATGGTGGCAGAACCGCTGGGTGATTGCCGAACATACGTGGATTACAGCGGTAGAGGTAGTGATCGGGCTCGCTCTCGGCACGGTTCTGGGCGTGATCACCGCGCTGCAACTGGCGAATTCGCGAGCGGCGCGGGTATTGGTGCAGCCGATGCTAGTCTTCACACAGGCGCTGCCGGTGTTTGCTCTGGCCCCGTTGTTGACCCTGTGGCTGGGTTATGGGCTGTGGTCCAAGGTCGCGATGGCGGTGCTGATCATCTATTTCCCGATCACCTCGTCCTTTTTTGACGGATTGATGCGCACGCCCCCCGGCTATCTGGACCTTGCACGCACCATGCAGGCCAGCCCGCGTGCAGTGTTGTGGCATATCCGCATTCCGGCTGCGCTGCCCTCGCTGGCGTCGGGGATGCGGCTGGCGGCGGTTTATGCGCCCATCGGGGCGGTGATTGGCGAGTGGGTGGGCTCGTCTCAAGGCTTGGGCTATCTAATGCTGCTGGCCAATGGGCGCGCCAAGACCGATCTGATGTTTGCCGCAATGCTGACCTTGGGCGTGTTTTCGATTCTGCTGCATCTGATCATCCGCCGCGCGACGGCGCGCATAGCAGGTGAAGTGCGTTAACGGTTTGGAAACCGATTCGGCGTCAGGGTGAGAACATGACCAAGGACGCCTTTGCCGAAGCCCCAATGCTGTTTGAAACGGATGAAGCGCCCGCGCAGCCGCTGCCAAGTGGTCGATTGCCCTCCTATATCAAAGACCATCGCAAGCGGCTGCGCGAAAGGTTCATGTCGGGCGGGTCCGCTGCAATGCCGGATTACGAGTTGTTGGAGCTGGTGCTGTTCCGGTCCATCCCCCGGCAGGATGTGAAACCGCTGGCGCGGGCGCTGATGGATACGTTTGGGGATTTCAACCGCGTGCTGACCGCGCCCGAAGAACGGCTGCGTCAGATCAAAGGTGTGGGTGAGACGGTCATCACCGACCTGAAGATTCTTGAGGCTTGCGCCCATCGTATGGCCCGTGCGCGAGTAATGCAGCGGCATGTGATCTCGGGCTGGGACGCGCTGCTGGATTACTGCCACACGACCATGGCCCATCGCGAGACCGAGCAGTTCCGGGTGTTCTATCTGGACCGTAAGAACGTGCTGATCGCGGATGAAGAGCAGGCTAAAGGCACCGTCGATCATGTGCCGGTCTACCCGCGGGAGGTGGCGAAACGGGCGCTGGAGCTGAATGCCTCGGCGCTTATTCTGGTGCATAACCATCCGTCAGGTGACCCAACGCCCTCGCAGTCGGATATCGATATGACCACCCGGATTCAGGATGCCTGTGTCGCGTTGGGTCTGACCTTGCATGACCACCTGATCATCGGGAAATCGACAGAACTGAGTTTCCGGTCGGAAGGATATTTGTAGGGGCTTTGCTTTTCTTGGCCTTTGGGGACGATTCACCCCCGCCGTATTTGGAACGAGAAGAAGGGCCGGGCTATTGGACCCAAACCTCGACCCTACGATTGACCTTTCGCCCCCATTCGGTGTCGTCGCAGGCCATGGGCATGGCTTCGCCAAAACCGTCGACATTCAGTTCCACCTTTTCGGAGATCGAAGCTTCAATTGCGGCCAGAACGGCGTTGCGCACGGTTTTGGCGCGCAGCAGGGCGATCTGGGCGTTAGCTTGTGCCGATCCGTCGCCGTCGCTGAAGCCGATAAATGTGAGGCGCCGGGTGTCGAATTGGCCGGATTCCACCAGCTGAGCCAAAAGCTGGATGTTGGCGCGCGATTGCGCGTCGGGGCGAGAGGAGCCTGTCTCGAACCGGAAGGACAGCGACAGCCGAGATTGGGCGCGCAATGTACCTACTATGCGTTGTAGCTCGTCCAGCCCAATTTCAGCCCCGCCCGAGGCGACGGCGTTGGCCAGGCGATGTCCCTGCTGGTCGATGGACAACAGCTCGGGGGCTTGATCGACGAAACCTGCATCTCGGATTGCGACTTGCGCCTCGGGGCTTTGGGCGAAAGACAGAAACTGCCTTGCGATCCGGGGCAGGCGACGGTTGGGCAAGTAAAGGAACATGGGCGAGGTGAGGGGGTAGTCCTCGGTCTTGATGGATTGTCGGGTCGCCGCCAGCGCGTGACCGCAGCCGCCGGTCAGGGGCAACGCGCGGACCGTGTCGACCGCCGCCTGGCTGGCGATGCCGATGGCGAACGGATCCCGTGCAACTGCCTGAACCAGAGCGCTGCTGCGGTTATGCTGGTTGATCCTTGCGGGCAGGGAGGCGTTTACCGGTGTCAGCAAACTGTCCTGCAAGGCTTGCGACGGGTCGGTGTCCGGCAGATGCACGGCAATTGGCGCGTCGGGTCCGCCCAGGCTGGTCCAGTTCGTGATCTCTCCGGTGAAGATGCGGACCAGATCAGCGGGTGATATCTGTCGGATCGGATTGTCTGGTGACACCACCGGCACCAACGCGTCCAATGCCACGATGCGGGACCGCCGGGCCAGGGACAGATCGCCCAAACCGGCCTTGATGGCGCTGTCTTGCTCGGTTGGTCGAACCTCGCGCAGGGCCATGACGATGTCGGCCTTACCTGACAATTGATCGGCAAACCCCTGGTCGGTGGTTGTGGGGGTGAATACGAACCGACCCAGCGGCGCCGCGCGGTCGGGTCTAGTCAGCTCATAGGCAAATTGCCCGCCCTCCAGATGTCGTGGGGTCGCGGCCCACCCTTCGTGTCGGGCAAAGGCCACCAAAAGCGCGGGCAAGATGTTCTCGGCCATGACTGACGCGCCGGACAGGCGAACCTCGGCCACAAAATCTGTCAGGCTGGGGCAAGCGGGACCCGTGCAGGTCACGCCCGAGCCGTCAACGGTAAGCGCGCCGAACCGGGTGTCGATGCGATAGAACTCGCCGTCATAGCCTAGCAGATTGCCGATTACCTCGACCTTGCCGTCATGCGAGGTCAGGGTGATGTCTTGCGCAGCCGCCTGCGACGCAGATGCCAAGGAGAAGAGTGCGGCGGTCGCCACACGAAGAAATGTCATAAGATGCCCGAGCCTGCCTGCGGTTTTACTTTGCCGCGATTTTCAGGTCTTCGAGCAGATTATTCAACACCAGAAACTCACCCGCTTTCGAACATTCCGGCAGAGTGACGGACAGGTCGCGCGCGCTGAGGCGCTGATCGCCGCGCAGTTCCAGCGATTGCAGGTGCAGTTCCTGGCCGCAATTTGCCCGGGTCACTTCGGCCTCGACCGACAGGGTGATCGAGCCGGTCTGATCGGATTGCCCTGCAGGGTAGGAATAGACCTGAACGTTCTGCGCGTCGTTCAGGTCGGGTTGACCCAGATGGACAACTTGCCCGGCGCCCTGTGTTTTGGCGTCAACCGAGACATGGCCGGTGCTGCCATAGCTTGCGCCAAACTCCAGCGCATGGATTTGCAGGTCCGTATTGCCTTGCCAGTGCAGGGCCACGCGATCGAAATGGGTGATATCGGGGATATGTGTGGTCGCAACAGTGCCCGCCTGATCCCCGACCGAGATCAGGAAGATCGCATATTCGCTGAGCGCCGGGATTGTCACTTCCAGACGACCGGTCGCGTCTGTTTGTTGCGTGACGGTCAGGCCGCTGTGATGCACATCAATCCGTTCGCCCGCGTGGCAAGGGGCAAGGACGGTCAGTTGCGCTGCAGCACCGGGTACAGCCCGCGCCCGTGCGCCGATAGCGCAGTCCGTCGGGCCCGAGGGGGCAGACCCGTTGGCGTGCAGCTTGCGATGTCCGGTTGTGGTGTCGTCCGGCGTTTCGTGGGCCGGAGTCGAGGAGGTCAGAACGATATCCTCCAGCCCTGCGATGATCGCCGTGTGATCCATGACAGAACTGATCTGCGTCTGCGGGACGTCAGGTTCCGCAGGCGTTCCATTCTGCATCAGGTAACCAATGGCCAGGGCACAGGCAACGGTACCCCCAGTGGTCACGTAGTTCTTAATTACAAACAAGACACCCTCCCCAGTTGAAGGAGCGAGTCGCACGTTGCCCACCAATCACGGCCAATATGTGGCCGTGACAGGGGTTAATTGTGTCTGAACTGAGGTGATGTCAGGTCAAGCGCCCGTGACAATGTTTGAATTTCTTGCCCGATCCGCAGGGGCATTTGTCGTTGCGCGACGGGTTGCCCCATGTGCTTGGATCGTTTTCATCGAAACCGGGTCGCGCATCACCCGAGGCTTCGGCCTCGGCCACAGCTTCGGCCTGGCCTGCGGCCTGATCGACCGCCTGCCGCGCTTGGGCCTGTTGTGCCTGCATCTGCGCCAACATCTCGCGCTGTTCTTCCTCGGTCAGAGGGCGCACGCGCGACAATTGCTGGGTAACGGTTTCGCGCAAACTGTCCAACATGCTTTCGAATAGTTGGAAGCTTTCGTTCTTGTATTCGTTCAGCGGATCGCGCTGGGCATAGCCCCGGAACCCAACGACCGAGCGCAGATGTTCCAGCGTCAGCAGGTGTTCGCGCCATTTGCTGTCGATGGTGTTCAGCAGAACCTGCTTTTCGATGTTGCGCATGTTTTCGGGGCCAAAGGCAGCGGCCTTTTGCGCCATCATCTCATCTGCGGCGTTGACCAGACGCTCACGCACCTGTTCGTCATCCACGCCTTCTTCGGCGGCCCAATCCTGTACGGGCGCGTCGATGGTCAGCTTGTCCTTGATCGCCTCGTGCAGTCCGTCAGTGTCCCACTGATCGGCATAGGATTTCGGCGGCATGTATTCGTCGATCAGGTCGTCGATCACCTGTTCGCGCATATCCGAGACGATATCCGACAGGTCATCGGCCGACATGATCTCGCGCCGTTGGCTGAACACCACTTTCCGCTGGTCGTTCATCACATCGTCGAACTTCAGAACATTCTTGCGCATGTCAAAGTTGCGGCCTTCGACCTTGGATTGCGCCCGTTCCAGCGATTTGTTGACCCAAGGGTGAACGATGGCCTCGCCTTCTTTCATGCCCAGGGTGTTCAGAACCTTGTCCAGACGTTCCGAGCCAAAGATGCGCATCAGGTCGTCTTCGAGGCTGAGGTAGAACACAGTGCGGCCCGGATCGCCCTGACGGCCCGAACGTCCGCGCAACTGGTTGTCGATGCGGCGGCTTTCGTGGCGTTCCGAGGCCATCACGTAAAGACCACCGGCTGCCAGAACCTTTTCCTTTTCCTCGGCATGGGTTGCTTCTTCGGTAGCGCGCAGTTCGGCGGGGTCGGCCTCGGGGTTTTCTGCCAGCGCCTTTAGCACCTTCATTTCCACATTGCCGCCCAACTGGATGTCGGTGCCGCGACCGGCCATGTTGGTGGCGATGGTGACTGCGCCCAGACGGCCCGCATCGGCGACGATCTGCGCCTCTTGCTCGTGTTGGCGGGCGTTCAGAACGTTGTGCTGGATGCCTTCCTTGGTCAGCATCTGGCTGAGCAGTTCGGATTTCTCGATCGAGGTTGTGCCCAGTAGGACCGGCTGGCCCTTTTCCTGTGCTTCTTTGGTTTGTTCGATCATCGCGCTGTATTTCTCGCCGGCGGTACGATAGACCTGATCATCCTCGTCCAAACGCGCAATCGGCTTGTTGGTGGGGACTTCGACGACGCCCAGACCATAGATTTCGGCAAATTCCTCGGCCTCGGTCAGGGCCGTGCCGGTCATGCCGCCCAGTTTGTCATAGAGGCGGAAGTAGTTCTGGAAGGTCACGCTGGCCAGCGTCACGTTCTCGGGCTGGATCGGTACGCCTTCCTTGGCCTCGATGGCTTGGTGCAGACCTTCGGACAACCGACGGCCCGGCATCATGCGGCCGGTGAATTCGTCGATCAGAACGACATTGCCGTCGCGCACGATATAGTCTTTGTCTCGCTGGAACAGTTTATGCGCACGAAGGCCCTGGTTCACGTGGTGAACGACAGTGGTGCTTTCGGGATCATACAGCGAATGGCCTTCAGGGATCAGGCCAGCAGCAATCAGTTGCTGTTCCAGGAACTCATTGCCTTCATCGGTGAAGGTTACGTTCCGTGACTTCTCGTCCAGCGTATAGTGATCGTCCTGCAACGAAGGGATCAGCCCGTCGATCGTAGTATACATGTCAGACCGGTCCTGCGACGGGCCCGAGATGATCAGCGGCGTGCGCGCCTCGTCAATCAGGATCGAGTCGACCTCGTCCACAATCGCGAAATTGTGGTATTTTTGATAAATCTCGGCCAGATCGGACTTCATGTTGTCGCGCAGATAGTCGAATCCCAACTCGTTATTGGTGGCATAGGTGATGTCACAGGCATAGGCGGCTTTCTTTTCCGCATCTGG
Organism: Ruegeria sp. F12; assembly: GCF_056533885.1. Lineage (NCBI taxonomy): Bacteria > Pseudomonadati > Pseudomonadota > Alphaproteobacteria > Rhodobacterales > Roseobacteraceae > Ruegeria > Ruegeria sp. F12. Next base: position 98,112 of record NZ_JBQFOV010000010.1, read on the forward strand.
CTGACCAGACCAGATCACACCCGTGGTCATGCCCAAAGCGCCAAAAACCTTGCCCATCCAGTCCGAGTCGCGCTTGGCCAGGTATTCGTTCACGGTGACCACATGCACGCCCTTGCCGGTCAGAGCGTTCAGATAGGCCGGGAACGTGGCGACCAGCGTTTTGCCCTCACCTGTTTTCATTTCCGAAATGTTGCCCTGATGCAGGAACGCGCCGCCCATCAACTGCACGTCAAAGGCGCGCAGACCCAGCGCGCGCTTGGCACCTTCGCGTACGTTGGCAAAGGCTTCGGGCAGCAGGTCATCCAGGCTCTCGCCGTCCAACGCCCGTTTACGCAATTCCTCGGTCTTTTCCTTCAGACCGTCATTCGACAATTTCTCGAACTCGGGTTCCAGCGCGTTGATCTGGTCGATCAGGGGGCGGGTCGCCTTGATCTTGCGGTCGTTCGGTGTTCCGAACACCTTTTTGGCGAGCGTTCCGAGTCCCAGCATGTTCACTCCAGCGGATCTGTTCTTGTCTTGGTTGCGACAGGCTTGCCCACCTTGCGCGCAACCCATAGATACGGGGGGTGAAAGGCGGCCCTGTCCAAGGCTTCAAAGCGATGTAAGCGGCAGGTTCCACAGTGTCAACGCTGCGCCCCGTCGCGGCTAGAAAATAGGATGAATCCATGCCCAAAGGCCTCACTTTTCTGCCATCGCTGGCCCTGACTGCCGTGCTGGCCCTGCCACTGGCCGCCGAAACCCAGCCCGAGCCCAGCGCGGTCGTGGCCCGTGTGAACGGGGAAGAGATCACATTGGGTCACATCATCGCTACTGCCGCAGCCTTGCCCGAGCAATATCAGCAGATCGAAGACGATGTTCTCTATGATCTGATTGTCGATCAGTTGATCCAGCAGCAATTGCTGGGCCAACAGCAGGACGCGCTGACCCGGCTGAACGCACTGGGCATCGAGAATGAAACCCGATCTCTGCGTGCGGTGCAGACTGTGAATGCGTTGATCGAGGAAAATCTGACGGATGAGGCGATCCAGGCCGCCTATGATGCGCAATATGCTGATTTCCAGGGCGCGGATGAATATAACGCCAGCCACATTCTGGTCGAAACCGAAGAAGAAGCGAATGAAATCAAGGCTCAGCTTGATGACGGTGCTGATTTCGCGCAACTGGCGCGCGAGAAATCCACCGGCCCGTCCGGCCCGAATGGGGGTGAGTTGGGTTGGTTCGGCCCGGGTCGCATGGTGCCTGCCTTCGAGGCTGCCGTTGTCAGTCTGGAAAAGGGCCAGGTTTCGGACCCTGTGAAAACTCAGTTCGGCTGGCACGTTGTCACCCTGAACGACAAGCGCAAAACCGAAGCCCCGGATATTGAGGCTGTCCGCGCCGAACTGTCCCAAGGTCTTCAGCAGGAGATCATTCAGGCGCGCATCGACGAGCTGACCCAGCAGGCCGAGATCGAGCGCCCCACGACCGAGGGTGTCGGACCCGAGGCACTGCGTCAGATCGAACTGCTTCAGGAGTAACCGTCCGTGGCAACGATTACCAAAGTTTCGCCTCTGGCTCCGGCGGCATTCCCCGACCTGCCCGCAATTGACGGCGTGCGCTTTGCCACTGTTGAGGCGGGTGTGCGCTACCAGGGCCGCACCGATGTGATGCTGGCGGTGCTGGATCCCGGTACCTCGGTGGCGGGGGTGTTCACGCGTTCCGCCACCCGCGCGGCCCCGGTGCTGGATTGTCAGGACAAGATCGGTGGGGCCAGCGATGGTCCGGCGGCTATTTTGGTGAACTCGGGCAATGCCAATGCATTCACCGGGCACTACGGCCAGACCTCTGTGGCCGAAGTGACGCAGGCCGTGTCCAAAGCCACCGGCGTCGGGGTCGAGCGGGTATTTACATCGTCCACCGGCGTGATCGGCGAGCCGCTGCCCCATGGTCGCATCGTATCGCAGCTTGAGACGCTTAAAATGGGTCTCAGCCGCCACGCCATTGAAGACGCCGCGCGGGCGATCATGACGACCGACACCTTCCCCAAGGGGGCAAGCGCACAGGTCGAGATTGACGACAAAACAGTCTCTATTTCTGGGATCGCCAAGGGTTCAGGCATGATCGCGCCGGATATGGCGACGATGCTGGTTTACATCTTCACCGATGCGCAAGTCGAACAATCGGCGCTACAAGCGATGCTGGGCGCGCAGACCGACCGCACCTTCAACTGCATCACGGTGGACAGTGATACTTCGACCTCGGACAGCTTGCTTTTGTGCGCGACCGGGGCTTCTGGCGTGGATGCCACCGGAAACGCCGCGTTTGCGCAGGCGCTTGAGACGGTGATGCTGGACCTTGCGCAGCAGGTGGTGCGCGACGGTGAAGGTGCCACGAAATTCGTAGAAATTCGTGTGACCGGAGCAGCCACGGACGCGGATGCCAAGGTGCATGGGTTGGCGATTGCCAACTCGCCGCTGGTGAAAACGGCGATTGCGGGCGAAGACCCGAACTGGGGCCGCGTGGTCATGGCCATCGGCAAATCCGGAGCGGCTGCGGATCGCGACCTTCTGAGCATCTCTTTCGGCGATATTCTGGTGGCTGAGAAAGGCTGGGTCAGCCCCGACTACCGCGAGGAAGACGCTGCCGCCTATATGAAAGGTCAGGATCTGGTGATCGCGGTCGATCTGGGGCTGGGTGAAGGCGCATCCACCGTTTGGACCTGCGACCTGACGCACGGCTATATCGAGATCAACGCGGATTATCGTTCATGAAGACCGTTTTGGTGTCGGCCGTCGCCCTGATCGACGTCGAAGGCCGGGTGCTGCTGGCGCAGCGCCCCGAGGGGAAGTCCATGGCCGGTCTGTGGGAATTCCCCGGCGGCAAGGTCGAACCCGGCGAAACCCCCGAGGTCGCCCTGATCCGCGAGCTGGAGGAAGAACTGGGCATCAACACCTGGGCCTCCTGCCTAGCACCGCTGACCTTTGCCAGCCACAGCTATGACAATTTCCACCTGTTGATGCCGCTGTTCGCTTGCCGGAAATGGGAGGGGATACCACAATCAAAAGAAGGTCAGGCGCTGAAATGGGTCCGCGCTAATGATCTGCGGAACTATCCTATGCCCGCAGCTGATGTGCCGTTGATCCCGATTCTGCGGGATTGGTTGTAGTGTCGCGGCAGGGCGCATGCCCCCTGTGGCCAAAAGAGAGCACGCGGTGGTCGGAATTGCGTGATTTGTGACCTGTACCCCTGATCCTAAAGTATTAGGCCCAGCCGAGCTGTTTCAAGGAATGCGCATCATTCCATATCTTGGTCATGTGTTTGATTTTGTCACCGTCAAACTCAATGGCATAGACGTATTCCGCGGCCAGAGTTTTTCCCGTAGCAGGCACTGGGCCATCCACGGAATGAGTTCCATGGAACACGGCAAATATGCTTGCAATTCCACGCTCTTCATCAACAGAAAATGATTTGAGCTCATAATGACCATCCGGGATCGGAGTCAGCAGGTTTTTCATCCAGTCTGCGTAACTTTCCAGGGAAGTGACGTCGGCCAATGCGTCGGCTTGTGCTGAAAACGTCGCGCCCTCATGGCAAAAGTTTTTGCAGGCGTCCCAGCCTTTGCCTGTATCGCAGGCCTCAAAGAATTCTCTTGCGGCTTTTCGGATAGACATGTGTTTCCCCCCTACGAAACTGTGGCCAACCGTGTTGGCCATCAACTGAAGCAGTAAGAAACAGGGTACGCTGAAATAGCTCATTATCAAAATGCGCGGAAATATCGTGGCTTGGTGACGACATTTTGACTGATGTGCTCCGGCGATCCATCCAATCCATCACCCTTCCACCCCTGTTACAATTCGTAAGAATTGAGAAAACATCAGGCAAAACTTGCCGCTGATCCTCCGCCTGTCCCTTCGTGGGGCATTGGCGTTCGGGCACCATCCCGAACCCGCCATTTCCGACCCAAGGGAGGGGTCGGGTGGGGAGGAGAGAAAGATTGGCTCAGACGCAATCGGGCGCTGAAGGGTTGGTTTCCCTTCCGGCGCTGTTACATCGCAATGCGACGCAGTTCGGGGATGCCCCGGCCTACCGGGAAAAGGAATTCGGGATCTGGCAATGCTGGTCCTGGGCTGAGACCGCCGCCGAGGTGCGTAAACTGGCGTTGGGATTTCTGGAGATCGGCGTTGAGAAGGGCGACCATATCGCCGTCATAGGCCGCAACCGCCCGGCGCATTACTGGTCGATGGTGGCCGCGCAGATGGTGGGGGCGGTGCCGGTGCCGCTGTATCAGGACTCGGTCGCGGAAGAGATGGCCTATGTGCTGGAACATTGCGGCGCAAAATACGTCGTCTGCGGTGATCAGGAGCAGGTCGACAAGGTCATCGAGATTCAGCAGGGGCTGCAACAGGTCAAGCATATCCTCTACACTGACAAGCGCGGGATGCGGAAATACGACCACAGTCAGATGAACGCGCTGGACGACATCATGGCCGAGGGCAGCGCCGGTCACGCACGGTTCGACGCGGAACTGGACAAGCGTATCGCGGCGATCACCTATGACGATACCTGCGTGATGCTCTATACCTCGGGCACTACGGGCAAGCCCAAGGGCGTGGTGCTGTCGAACCGTAATGTGATCGAAAGCGCCAAGAACTCGGCCGAGTTCGATCATCTGACCCGGAACGAAGATATTCTGTCCTACCTGCCGATGGCGTGGGTGGGCGATTTCATCTTCTCGATCGGTCAGGCCTATTGGTGCGGCTTCTGCGTGAACTGCCCCGAAAGCGCCGACACGATGATGACCGACCTGCGCGAGATAGGGCCGACCTATTTCTTTGCCCCTCCGCGCGTGTTTGAGACGCAGCTGACCAATGTGATGATCCGGATGGAGGATGCGGGCAAGCTGAAGCAACGCATGTTCCGACACTTTATGGATCACGCCAAAAAGGTGGGCGGTCTGTTGCTGGATGGCAAGCCGGTCGGGTTTGGCGACAAGGTAAAATACGCGCTGGGCAACATGCTGGTTTATGGTCCGTTGAAGGATACGCTGGGTTATGGCCGGTTCCGCGTCGGCTATACGGCGGGTGAAGCCATTGGGCCTGAGATTTTTGATTTCTACCGCTCGCTGGGGATCAATCTGAAACAGCTTTATGGTCAGACCGAAGCCACCGTCTTTATCACCGTACAGCCGGACGGTGAGGTGCGCGCGGATACGGTTGGTGTTCCTGCGCCGGATGTCGAGTTGAAGATCGACGATAAGGGCGAGATTCACTATCGCTCGCCCGGTGTGTTTGTCGAGTATTACAATAACCCGGATTCGACCGCGTCGACCAAGGATGCCGAGGGTTGGGTGGCAACCGGGGATGCCGGGTTCATCGAGGAAGGGTCCGGCCATTTGCGGATCATCGACCGTGCCAAGGACGTGGGCAAAATGGCCGACGGGTCGATGTTTGCGCCGAAATATGTCGAGAACAAACTGAAGTTCTATCCCGATATTCTGGAGGTTGTTCTGTTTGGTAATGGCAAGGATCGCTGCGTGGCCTTTATTAATATCGACCTGACAGCGGTGGGTAACTGGGCTGAGCGCAACAATGTGGCTTATGGGTCCTATCAGGAACTGACCAGTCATCCCCGTGTGTTAGAGACGATTAAGTCGCATGTGGAAGAGGTCAACAAGTCGGTTGCGGCAGATGAGATGCTGTCGGGCTGTCAGGTGCATCGCTTTGTGGTCCTGCACAAAGAGTTGGATGCGGATGATGGTGAAATGACCCGGACCCGAAAGGTGCGCCGCGGGTTTGTCGAGGAGAAGTTCCACGACATCATTGATGCGCTTTATGACGGATCATCCAGCGTTTCGACTACGACTGAAGTAACCTATGAGGACGGGCGTAAGGGGTCGATCTCGGCCACGCTGGAAATTGTGGACGCGCCGGTTGTTGCTGCGACCTCGCACAAGGTGGCGGCGGAATGAGGGCCGTTCGAGCGCCGCTCGACCTGACGGTCATCGCCCCGCCCGCCGTCCCGTTTTTTTACAGCTCAGGGAGGATCTGATGCTGGATAGTTCCGAAGGATATGTCACCGAAGACGGCCGCAAGATCGGCGGTGTGGTGATGGAGATGAAGAACATCACCCTGCGTTTTGGCGGTGTGGTGGCAATCAAGGATATCTCGTTCGACATTCGCGAGGGTGAGATCCGGGCAATTATCGGACCGAATGGGGCGGGCAAGTCCTCGATGCTGAACGTGATCTCGGGGTTCTATGTGCCGCAGGAGGGTGAGGTTTGGTTTCACGGATCAAAACGCCCGCAGATGCGACCCTTTGAGGTGGCGCAGCAGGGGATTGCACGGACGTTCCAGAATATCGCTCTTTTCGAGGGGATGAGCGTTTTGGATAACGTCATGACAGGGCGTTTGGGCTTCATGAAGACGAATATTATCCAACAGGCCTTGTGGAAGGGCAAAGCCGAGGCGGAAGAGACGGAAAATCGCGAGGCGGTCGAGAAGATCATCGATTTCTTGGAAATCCAGCACATCCGCAAAACACCTGTGTCTCGCCTGCCCTACGGGCTGAAGAAACGGGTCGAACTGGCGCGAGCCTTGGCGGCGGAGCCAAAGCTGCTGCTGCTGGATGAGCCGATGGCGGGCATGAATGTCGAGGAAAAAGAGGACATGAGCCGCTTTATCCTGGACGTGAATGACGAGTTTGGCACCACCATCGCGCTGATCGAACACGACATGGGCGTTGTGATGGACCTGAGCGACCGCGTGGTGGTGATGGATTATGGCCGCAAGATCGGTGACGGCACACCCGATGAGGTGCGCAACAATCAGGAAGTCATCGACGCTTATCTGGGGGTGAGCCATGACTAAGCATCTGACAGACATGAGAGGGGGCGGACATGCCTGATCAGTTGGTATTCGCGATGGAGGTCATTCTGAATGGCCTGATGGCCGGGGTCCTTTATGCGCTGGTCGCGCTGGGCTTTGTGCTGATCTACAAGGCTTCGGGGATTTTCAACTATGCCCAAGGGGTTATGGCGCTGTTTGCGGCGATGACTCTGGTGGGCATCATGAACGGGCAGGTACCGTTTGCGCATCTGATCAATGCCACCTTCGGCACGCATATCCATCACTTCGGCTGGAACGTGCCTGCGCTGCTGGCGATTATTCTGACCATGGCGGTAATGGTGTTGCTGGCCTGGGCGGTGCAGCGCTTTGTGATGCGCCATCTGGTGGGTCAGGAGCCGATCATCCTGTTCATGGCAACGATTGGTTTGGCCTATCTGCTGGAAGGTGTGGCTGACCTGATGTGGGGGTCCGAGATCAAGACGCTGGATGTGGGCTTGCCGCAGGGCATCAACCTTTGGATCGATGAGAGCACGTTCAACATCTTCGGCTACGGTTTCTTCATCGACAATCTGGACATTGTTGCAACAGTTATCGCGGCATTGCTGGTGGCGGCGCTGGTGGCGTTCAGCCAGTACACCAAGCAAGGCCGGGCGATGCGTGCGGTGGCCGATGACCACCAGGCGGCGCTGTCCGTGGGGATTTCGCTGAATTTCATCTGGGTGATGGTTTGGTCGGTCGCCGGGTTCGTGGCCCTTGTCGCAGGCATCATGTGGGGTACGAAATCGGGTGTGCAGTTCTCGCTATCGCTGATCGCGCTCAAGGCGCTGCCGGTGCTGATGCTGGGCGGGTTCACCTCGATCCCCGGAGCGATTGTCGGAGGGTTGATCATCGGTGTGGGCGAGAAACTGTTCGAATTTGCCATCGGCCCGCTTGTGGGCGGTGCGACCGAGAACTGGTTTGCCTATGTGCTGGCGCTGATCTTCCTCGTGTTCCGGCCGCAGGGTCTGTTCGGTGAGAAGATCATCGAGAGGGTGTAGCGATGCAAAAGTTCCTCGCCATCACCAACGTGATCGCATGGGCCGGGTTCTGGGCCTTTGGATATATCGCTCTGACGTCGGATGATCTGACGGACGGGCAGGTGACAATCGCAGCGATCCTGGCTTTTGCCGGACTGGTCATGGGCATCCTGGCTTACCTCAAGCTGGTCCGTGCGTCCGAGGCGACGGGATATGCCAAGGGATCGAACCAACTGGATGCCGCAGCCCGCAACCGGGCGCAGGAAGAATGGGGAAAGTAAGACATGTTCTATCGTGAGGCCGGAGATTTCAAAGTCTCTTACGTGGATGACAGCCAGACCTTCCCGATCAAGTTCGACCGGTATCGGTACTATGTGGTGCTTGCCGTGGCGTTTGGGATCATCCCGTTCATCATCAACGACTATTGGGCAAATGCGCTGCTGCTGCCGTTTCTGATCTATGCGATTGCGGCGATCGGACTGAACATTCTGGTGGGCTATTGCGGGCAGGTTTCGCTGGGCACCGGCGGGTTCATGGCTGTAGGGGCCTATGCTTGCTATAAGCTGATGACGGCCTTCCCGGATGTCAGCATGTTCATCCATGTGATCCTTGCCGGAGGTATCACCGCGTTGGTCGGTGTGCTGTTTGGCCTTCCAAGCCTTAGGATCAAAGGATTCTATCTGGCCGTGGCGACTTTGGCGGCGCAGTTCTTCCTTGTCTGGCTGTTCAACAGGGTGCCGTGGTTCTACAACTATTCGGCCTCGGGGCAAATTAATGCGCCGGAACGCGATGTGTTTGGTATCATCATTACCGGCCCGAATGCGCCTGCATGGGCAACCTATCTGTTTTGCCTGATCTTCCTAGCAGTCTGCGCCGTCGTCGCTCGCAACCTGACGCGTGGTACCACAGGACGTAAATGGATGGCGATCCGGGACATGGACATCGCGGCCGAGATCATTGGTGTGAATCCACTTCGGGCTAAGCTGACGGCTTTTGCTGTCAGCTCGTTCTTTGTGGGTATTTCGGGTGCGTTGTTCTTTGCGGTTTATCTGGGCGCGGTCGAGGTCGGCGAAGTCTTCGGTATTCAGAAATCGTTCCTGGTGCTGTTCATGATCATTATCGGTGGACTGGGATCCATCTTTGGATCTTTTGCCGGGGCTGCGTTCCTTGTGCTTTTGCCCGTTGTCCTGAAGGTTGTCGGCGCGGACATGCTAGGCTGGCCCACCGATATCGTGGCTCATTTGAATCTCGTCATCGTTGGCGCGCTGATCATCATGTTCCTGATCCTTGAACCGCATGGGCTGGCGCAGCTGTGGCGCGTGGCCAAAGAGAAACTCCGACTCTGGCCGTTCCCGCACTAAGCGGTCCGGCCCAATCAGATAACGGGTGCAAAGCCCGAACTCACCATCGGACCAACCAAGGGAGGAGACACCCGATGAAATTGAAACTGGCAACCATGGCGCTCGGCGCCGCAATGGCGGCAGGTCCGGTTATGGCCGACCTCGTATTCCCGTCGCTCAGCTATCGGACCGGGCCTTATGCGGCGGGCGGTATCCCGTTCGCGGATGGCTATGCTGATTACTTTACCCTGCTGAATGAACGCGATGGCGGTATTGGTGGCGTGGCGACCAAGGTGATCGAATGCGAAACCGGCTATAACACCGAAAAAGGTGTGGAATGCTATGAATCCACCAAGGGCGAAGGCTCGCTGGTGTATCAGCCGCTGTCGACTGGTATCACCTATCAGCTGATCCCCAAAACCACCGCAGATGGCATTCCGATGCACACGATGGGATATGGACGCACCTCGGCCAAAAACGGCGATGTGTTCAGCCATACGTTCAACTATCCTGCGAACTACTGGGATGGGGCCTCGGGCGCGATCAACTACCTGTTGGATACAAACAATGGCGACTTGAGCGGCAAGAAAATCGCGCTGGTCTACCACAACTCGGCCTATGGCAAGGAACCGATCCGCACGCTGGAAGAGCTGTCTGCCAAGCACGGGTTCGAGCTGGTTGCCCTGCCGGTGGATCATCCTGGTCAGGAGCAGAAGTCGCAGTGGCTGCAAATCCGCCGTGATCGTCCCGATTTCGTCCTGATGTGGGGCTGGGGCGTGATGAACCAGGTGGCGGTGCAGGAAGCTGCCAACATCCGTTACCCGATGGAAAACTTCATCGGCATCTGGTGGTCGGGCTCGGAAAACGACGTGCTGCCAGCGGGTGAAGCTGCGAATGGCTACAAGGCGCTGACCTTCCACAATGTGGGCACCGATTTCCCGGTCTTTGATGACCTGCAGAAATATGTCGTCGATGCCGGTAAAGCCGCTGGCGCGGGCGATCAGGTGGGTACGGTTCTGTACAACCGTGGCCTCTATGCCGCAATGCTGGCTGCCGAAGCTGCCAAGAAAGCGCAGGAAATCCACGGCACCGCTGACATCACCCCTGCGATGATGCGCGACGGCATGGAAGCGCTGGAAATCACCGAAGCCAAAATGACCGAACTGGGCCTGCCAAACTTTGGCCCGACCTTCTCGGTTTCGTGTGAAAACCACGGCGGCGACGCTCTGGTCGGTGTGACCCAGTGGGATGCGACCAACAAGACCTGGAGCCTGATTTCCGAGTTCAAAGCCACCGATGGCGACGTGATCGGTCCGCTGATCAACGAGGATTCGGGTGCATATGCGTCGGAAAACAACATCGGTTCGCGCTGCTGATCCGGTGATCTGAAACACGGGGCGGCGGGCTCTCGCCGTCCCGACGTAAACACAAGGCTTGAGGACACGCGCTGATGCTGGATGCGGCTCAAAACACCGAAGTGCAGACCGAAACCCTGCTTGAGGTCAACAATATCGAGGTGATCTACAATCACGTGATCCTCGTCCTCAAAGGCGTCAGCCTGACCGTGCCCAAGGGCGGTATTACCGCGCTGCTGGGTGGAAACGGGGCTGGCAAGACGACGACGCTCAAGGCGGTGTCGAACCTGCTGCATTCCGAACGCGGCGAGGTGACGAAAGGCACGATCAAGTATCGCGGCACCAGCGTGCATGAAAGCGATCCGGCGGATTTGGTTGAAAAGGGTGTCATCCAGGTGATGGAAGGCCGCCATTGCTTCGAACACCTGACGGTTGAGGAAAACCTGCTGACTGGTGCCTATACCCGCAAGGACGGTGCGGCGGCGATCCAGAAAGACCTTGAGCTTGTCTATTCCTATTTCCCACGGCTGGCCGAACGCCGCAAATCCCAAGCCGGATATACTTCGGGTGGTGAGCAACAGATGGTCGCCATGGGGCGCGCATTGATGTCGCGGCCCGAGACGATCCTGCTGGACGAACCCTCGATGGGTCTGGCCCCGCAGCTTGTCGAAGAGATTTTCGGAATCGTGAAGGACCTCAATGAAAAAGAGGGTGTGTCCTTCCTGTTGGCCGAACAGAACACCAATGTGGCGCTGCGGTTTGCGCATTACGGCTACATTTTGGAATCGGGTCGCGTTGTGATGGATGGCCCGGCGGCGGAACTGCGCGAGAACCCGGACGTGAAGGAATTTTATCTCGGCATGTCGGATGAGGGCCGCAAAAGCTTCCGCGATGTGCGGTCCTATCGCCGCCGCAAGAGGTGGCTGTAAGCGGATGGAGGATCTGGCGATGACCTATTTCGACGCACTCGAGACCCGATCAGCCGACAAACGCGCCGCTGATCAGGCCGAGGCGCTGCAAAAACAACTTGCTCGGGCCCTTTCCGCCCCCGGTTTTCAAACGCATCTGACGGATGTGGAGACGGGTGGTGTTGCGTCTGTCGAGGACTTGCCCAAACTACCGGTACTGCGCAAATCCCATCTGGCGCAGGCGCAGGCTGCGCGTCCACCGTTCGGGGGGTTCACGGTCAAACCTGCGCGGCATTTTCACCATGTGTTTCAGTCTCCGGGTCCGATCTATGAACCGGGTAGCACCGATCCCGACTGGTGGCGTATGGGCAGGTTCCTGCACGCTGCTGGTGTAGGGCCGGGCGATATCGTTCAGAATTGCTTTGGCTATCACCTGACGCCCGCGGGTATGATCTTTGAAAGCGGCGCGCGCGCGGTCGGAGCGGCTGTTCTGCCCGCAGGCACCGGCCAGACCGAGTTGCAGGTGACAGCAGCGCGCGATGTAGGCTGCACCGCCTATGCCGGGACGCCGGACTATCTGAAGGTGATACTGGACAAGGCGGATGAGATGGGTGTCCAGCTTCATTTCACCACCGCCGTCGTAGGGGGCGGGGCCTTGTTCCCGTCACTGCGGCAGGAATACGCGGATCGTGGAATCTCGTGCCTGCAATGCTATGCGACCGCCGATCTGGGTAACATCGCCTACGAAAGCCCCGCCATGGAGGGGATGATCATCGACGAACATGTCATTGTCGAGATCGTGACCCCCGGCACCGGTACCCCAGTGGCAGAGGGTGAAGTGGGTGAGGTCGTCGTGACCTCTTTGAACCCCGATTATCCACTGATCCGTTTCGCGACAGGCGATCTATCGGCGATCATGCCCGGCCAGTCATCTTGCGGGCGCACCAATGCACGGATCAAGGGCTGGATGGGCCGCGCCGATCAGACCACCAAGATCAAGGGTATGTTTGTGCGCCCCGAACAGGTGGCCGCGCTGGTCGATAAACATGCCGAGATCGTCAAAGCTCGCGTCATTGCCGCCCGCCAGGGTGAGATGGACATGATGACCGTTCAGATCGAAAGCCCCGGTGGCGATGACATGGCCTATGCCAAATCGGTTGTCGAGCTGCTGAAACTGAAAGGCGCGATCGAGGTCGTCGCACCGGGATCACTGCCTAAGGATGGGTTGGTGATCGAGGATCAGCGCGTTTACGAATGACGCCAAGCAGGTCTGCGGCAGTATGTGCCGCAGATTTGTATCCCTGCCCACTGGTGTTTCCGACCGTTTTGGTCGATTAAAGACGAAACCTGCGCCTTAGCCAGTAACAAGCCGGGATCATGGCCGACGTCGAATTCTCAGAACATGGAACGCGCAATCGCGGCGCGTTGGGCACCCGGTTGGTGGCGACCGTGGCTTGTCTGGTGGCGGCGGCCTGCCTGCTGCCTATGCTGGCCGTCGTTCTGGCGGCGGTGACGGGCGGGACGGACACGATCTCGCACCTGATGGACACGGTCTTGCCGGGCTATGCGCTGACTACTGCGGTGCTGGTTGTTTTGGTGGCGATGGGGACGTTTGCCATCGGTGTCGGTGCGGCGTGGCTGGTAACGATGACGCGCTTTCCCGGAGTTCGGTTTCTGGAAATCGCTCTGGTGCTGCCGCTGGCCTTTCCGGCCTATGTTCTGGCCTATGCCTATACGTTTATTTTGGACCACCCCGGTATCGTTCAGACCACCCTGCGCGACATGACCGGCTGGGGTCCGCGCGACTATTGGTTCCCCGAGATCCGCTCGACCGAAGGCGCGGCGGTTATGCTGATCCTCGTGCTGTACCCGTATGTCTATCTGCTGGCTCGCGCGGCTTTTTTGCAGCAAAGCGCCACTGCCTTTCTGGCGGCCCGCGCGCTGGGTAACAGCCCTTGGGGCGCATTCTGGCGCGTGTCGTTGCCAATGGCGCGCCCGGCGATTGCAGGGGGCGTGTTGCTGGCGATCATGGAGACCATCGCAGATTTCGGCACCGTCGCCTATTTTGGCGTGCAGACCTTTGCCACCGGCATCTACACGAGTTGGTTTTCTATCGGAGACCGTGCCGCCGCCGCGCAACTGGCCTTGTGCCTGCTGGGTTTTGCGCTGGTCATGGCCGTGGCCGAACGGATGCAACGCGGCAAAGCGAAATATTATCAGGCGGGCAAAAGCCACGCCGCGCTGCCCTCGGCCCAATTAAAGGGATGGCAGGCGGCAGCGGCGTTCACGCTGTGTATCATCCCGGTGTTGCTGGGGTTCCTATTGCCTGTGTTCATCCTGGTTCAGATGGGGATGGAATCGGAACAAAACCTGCTGTCGCGACGCTATATCGGGTTCATTCAAAACTCGCTGATTTTGGCAGGGACGGCTGCGGTCGTGACAGTTTTTGCTGCGATCTGCGTTGGGTTCTTTCAGCGGCTTCGGCCTGGTCGGGTATCCTCTAGCACAGGGTATATGGCGCGGCTGGGCTATGCGGTGCCGGGCGGCGTTATCGCCGTCGGACTGATCGTGCCCTTTGCCAGTTTCGACAATGCTCTGGATGCGTGGATGCGGCAGACTTTCGATATCTCGACCGGGTTGCTTGTCACCGGCTCGATCTGGCTGCTGGTTGCGGCCTATATGGTCCGGTTCCTGGCCGCTGCGCTAAGTGCCTATGAGGGCGGTCAAAGCACAGTCCACGCCAATATGGACGCGGCCTCTCGGTCCTTGGGGCAAAGCCCGCTGGGCACGTTGCGCCGCGTGCACTTGCCGATTCTGACACCATCGCTGCTGACCGCGCTGCTGATCGTGTTTGTGGACGTGATGAAAGAGCTGCCCGCGACCCTGATCATGCGCCCGTTCAACTTCGACACACTGGCGGTGCAAGCCTATCGGCTGGCCTCGGACGAACGGCTCGAGGGGGCTGCGGTGCCGTCGCTGGTTATTCTGGCTGTGGGGCTGTTGCCGGTTATTCTGATCTGCCGGCAAGTGGGGCGCAGACGCTAGGTCGCTTCAAAATTACCACACCTTGCGTTGGGTGGGCTTGATTCAGACGCGTTTTCCGGCAAGGCTTGGGGTATGAACATGCAGCCTCCCAGCCGGTTCTCTGGTAACTCGGCCCAGATGCCCGTCGCCTTCAACCGCCACGAGATGTCTCATATCCTGTCCGTCTATGGTCGGATGGTCGCCGCCGGAGAATGGCGGGACTACGGCATTTCCAACCTCCGCGATATGGCCGTGTTTTCGATCTTTCGCCGCACGGCCGAACACCCGATATACCGGGTCGAAAAGCACCCGCGCTTACGGCAGAAACAGGGGATGTATTCGGTGGTCGGCATGGATGGCCGCATCCTGAAGCGCGGCCAGGATTTGCGTACCGTGCTGCGGGTTCTAGAACGCAAGCTGATCCGCTCGGTTGACCTTAATTAGAGCCTTTTGTGGCTGGTCACCGGTCCGTCACCCTGATCTTTGATCCGCGCAATGGCCTGCGCCATCGGCTCAAAGGTCACATCCATGTGGAAGGCATTGGCGTGCAGAAGCATGTCCTCGGCATAGACCCATGCAACATGGCCCTTCCAGAACAATAGATCACCACGTTGAGGCGGGGTGCCGTCTGGCAGAGTTTGCCCGACCGCGCGTTCCTGATCTCCGCTATCACCCGGGCAAGGCATCCCGCAGGCCAGCAATCCGGCCTGCACAAGGCCCGAGCAATCCAGCCCGCTTCGGCTGTTGCCGCCCCACAGATACGGTGTGCCCAGAAACAGCTCGGCCACGGCGACTGGGTCGGTCAGGGTGACGCCGATGGGTTTGGCGTGAACGGCGGGAATGAAACCAAGTTCGGTTTCCAGAAACCCGTTCACTTCGGACCGGGCGGTTATCCTGCCGCCGAAGCTCAGTGACGCGATGTCCGGGCTTTTCATATCCGCTTGGGTATAAGCATGGGTGGCTGGGGCGGTAATCCAATGGGTTGCGGGGGTGTCCGGGCCAAGCTGGCCCGACCGGACCCAGCCCGGATAACCGTCCTTGTCTGATGTGATCCGGCTCCAACCCTCTACTGTATCAGTGACTGCGACCGTATCCCCATACAAAAGTTGCCGATCCCGGGGCCCATCTGGGCTGCGCATCAGATCGACGACCGGCTGTATGATGCGGTGTTGGGTCATAGGCCCAGCATCTCGGGCAGGGCGGTCAAAAGGGCACGTGGGCCTTGACCCAGCCCGCCCTTGCTGCGTCCGGGTTCTTTGCTGCGCTGCCACGAATAGATGTCGAAGTGTATATAGGGACTGTCGACCGCAAAACGGCGCAGGAACAGGGCGGCAGTGATCGACCCGGCAAATCCACCCGCAGGGGCGTTGTCCAGATCGGCGATGCCGGGTTCGATCATGCCTTCGTAAGGCTCATGGAAGGGCATCCGCCAGACTGGGTCGGCTGCTGCGCGCGCCGCGTGGGTCAAGGCGTCGGCAGCCCTGTCGCTGTCGGTGTAGAAGGGCGCCAGATCAGCACCAACAGCCACACGCGCCGCCCCGGTCAGCGTCGCCATCGAAATAACAAGGTCTGGTTTCCCCTCATCCGCCAGCGCCAGCGCGTCCGCCAGAACAAGACGCCCTTCGGCATCGGTATTATTGATCTCGACCGTCAGACCCTTGCGCGAGGTCAGGATATCGCCGGGTCGAAAAGCGTTCCCAGCCACCGAATTCTCAACCGCTGGGATCAGAACACGCAGTTGCAGCGGCAGGTTCAGCGCCATGATCATCCGCGCCAGCCCTAGCACGTTGGCTGCCCCGCCCATATCCTTTTTCATCAACCCCATCGAGGCACCGGGCTTCAGGTTCAACCCGCCAGTATCGAAACAGACACCCTTACCGACCAGAGTCAGTTTTGGCCCGGCGTTGCCCCAGTTCATCTCGATCAGGCGAGGAGCCTGCGCGGCGGCACGGCCCACCGTGTGGATCATGGGAAAATTCTGTTCCAACAGATCATCGCCTGCAATCACCGAACAGGATGCACCGAATTCCTGCGCCAGCGCTTCAGATGCGGCCTGCAACTGGTCCGGCCCCATATCCGAGGCGGGGGTGTTGACCAAATCGCGGATCAACGCCTCGGCCTTGGCAAGAACCTCCAATCGGGTCGGATTCACACCAGCCGGTGCGACGAGGCGCGCTTTGGCGTCGGATTGATTGGCATAGCGGTCAAAACTGTATCCGGTCAGCAACCATCCCAGGCATTCAGTCTCAAGCACATCATCCGATACCCCCGAGGCTATGCGATACGTGCCTTTGGGCAACGCTTCGGCCGCTGCGGCCAGTGGGAACCGTTTACGCGCCCGCCCTGCTGGTTTGCCGTAGCCCGCCAGCGCCATGGACGGCGTACCCTCTGCACCGGGTATCAACAGAGTTTGACCCAAACCGGCCGTGAACCCGCTGTGTTCCACCCAAGCCGCCACAAAACCAGGCTGATCCGAAAGCCAGCTTTCCAGATCGGGCTGCGCGATCACGTGCAATGGCAGGGACGGGTCAGAGGCAGGGGCAAAAGACAGGGTCATGGCGATCTCAACTGGTTCGAATTGCGCCCAGCCTAGTCACCCACGATCCGTTCGCAAGCCCCGTCAGACCGAAAGGTCCTGCTGGTCCCAGATGACGGTCAGCGATTTTTCACCCACGCGGATCAGGCGCGACAGCGTTGACCCCGTGGCCACGGCATCGCCGACATCAACATTATGCGCCACGTCCCCTGCTACGCGCGCCAAAGCGGTCATCCCAACCTGTTCGGAAATCGCCACCAGAGAACGCGCGCATTTGCGCAAGCTCACCCAGTCGCGCCGCCGCCAGTAGCGTTCGCAATTTGACAGGCGCACGGCCAGTTCCTCGACCGTGCGACACAACACGTCCAATGCATTCTGATCCCCCAACTGTCCGCACAATCCGTTCAGACGCTCTGGGTCCAAGCGGACGGATTCCTTGTGTTCAAGCGTGATTATCTTTTCCACCACATTCACCCCAATTCCTTGCACCCCCACGGTGTGGCCCTACTGTGGCGTGAAATTCCTTTGCAAAACCTTGCAGTGCTGCGGGATAATGGCTCGAATTTTCGGTGAATTCGGGTTACAGCACTCGTCAGACACAAGACTAAGGACGTAAGAATGGAACGCGCCAAACCTCTGCCGAGCTATCTGGTCAAACGGTATCACGGCTGGAAAGCCACCACCTATTCCGAAAATCAGGTCTGGTACCGGCGCCTCGCAACCGAGGGTCAGCGCCCGCGCGCGATGGTTATTTCGTGTTGCGACAGCCGGGTGCACGTGACGTCGATGTTCGGCGCGGATCAGGGCGATTTCTTCATTCACCGTAACATCGCCAACCTCGTCCCCCCATACGCCCCGGACGGAGATCACCACGGCACCAGCGCCGCCATCGAATACGCCGTGACCGCGCTGAAAGTGGCGCATCTGATCGTGTTGGGCCACTCGCAATGTGGCGGCGTTCAGGGCTGTATCGACATGTGCAAGGGTCAGGCCCCTCAGCTTGAAGCCAAGGACAGTTTTGTCGGGCGCTGGATGGACATCCTCAAGCCGAAATACGATCTGGTGGCCGATATCGAGGACAGCACGGACCAGGCACGCCAATTCGAGCGGCATGCGGTTGTTGCCTCGCTGGAAAACCTGCTGACCTTTCCGTTCATTGCGTCAGCAGTCGAGGACGGATCACTGAGCCTGCACGGTCTGTGGACCGATATCGGAGAGGGGGGGCTGCAATGCTATGACCCGCATGAAAAGAAGTTCGTGGTTGTTTGATTTTCGATAGGCGCAATGCGATGTGAAGGGCCGGTCAGGCCCTTCTCTTTTTTGTGCAATTGAATCACCGTAGGATCATACCCTCGGGCCAGTTTAGTTCTGTCTCGATTTGAATGGTTTCTGCCTGTCCGGGGGCCAACTCCATTTCCCACGCCAGAACTCCCCGCCGGTTATCGACATTTTCTTCGGCAGGGCTGGGATTTGCGCTCCAGGTGATATTCAGATCATCCTGTTCGGAAAAGGGGACGCTCTCGAGCAGCCGTAGGGGCCAAGTTTGGTCCGAGAGATTCTCGATGTGAATTTGAGCGCGTTCAACTCTTTCGTTCGAGCGTGATATCAACCCGACGTCACCGCTGCGCCGTCCCAGGATTTGGTGCTTCAAAGTCAGAGCATAAAGAGGACCAAATCCCAATTCCACCTCTTCACGAGGTCCGATTTCGGGGCTGGCATCGATTGCGACCAGAACGCCATCGACATGCCATCTGGCATATTCCGAGGAGATTAGGTTTTGTGCATACGGATTCGTGAAACGCGCAGTGCGATAAGCCGTGTCGTCCCTGCTGGGGTTGGCCAAGGCAAAAAGTTCTGCAGATTGAGATATGCTATCCAGTTCCAGTTCGGCGGCCCCGTATCCACTGGAAATCGAGATCGGCACTGGCAGCGTATAGGTCGTGCCCGTTCCTTGGACTGACGCGGCGCTCGGGTTCCAACTTCTCGCGGTTTCTTCGACCACAACCGGCGCCTCTACGACCGGTTCTTCCAGCGTTTTGGGCTTTTCACGGATAGAGCGGCGTTTGGTTCGAATCCTAGACGCAGTGCTTTGATCGTCGGGTTGCAGTGTGGAAACGCTCAGGGCGATGTCGTTCCAGTCTTCACCAGTCGTTTGAGCCACAAAGACGCTGCGTTTGATCTGCACCTTCGGGGTATTTCCGGTTTTCAGATCAAAGACATAAGCCGGTTGCCATGATGCAGTTTCATAAGTGAGATTTGACAGCGATAGTGTTCCGTTTGTATCTTCTTCGGCAATAACATCTACGGCGATAAAGATACGTTCATCCGCTTCCGGCACAAGCGCGGCCAGATCAGCGTGCGCCGTTTCCAGCTCGGCCTCAAGCTCTGCCAGTTGGGTTTCAGTTTCTCGCGCCTCAAGTTCTGCTGCCTGCGCGGTGTTTTCAGCATCAAGGGTTTCGTCGCCAACCATGCGGGCAATGCTGCGCAGGTTTTCGGGATCCGACTCGGCCGAACCTACGTTACGCCCCAGATTTGTGAGGAACGCAATCGTGTGACCGGCAGCTTGGGCCTTCAATCGGGCGGTGTCAGCCTGATCCTCGACCGATTGGATTCGAGATTCTATGTCTTCGATACGTTCTTCTACCTTTTTGACTGCCTCGCCGACATAGTCGCGCCAGGGCACGTCTGCGTAGCGTGAGATCAGAGCCGTCTGACTTAATCCATCTGCGCGAAACTGCATTGTCGCGATTTGGTAGCCTACATCGTCGCTTTTCGGTGTGCCCAACAGAACCAGTCGATGACGGCCCGCTGGCACATCGAATGCGCCTGTTCGGGTGATCTGAGCCCCTTCCGGGTACACAGTCACGGCGCTAACATTGGTTTCAATGGTAAAAGTTTCAGCATGTAGATCAGCATGTAGAAGTGTCGTAGATCAGCATGTAGAAGTGTCGGCAACAAGGCTAAAGAATAGATCAAAGATTTCATAACAACTCGCAACAAATCAGTGGCACCATACCGTATAGGTTGCAGGAGTGCTGCGCTGCATCAAGTCAAAAGAAAATGAGTCGCCAGATTGGGCAGCCGTTTGATTGCAGGGATAGCCAAAAAACTGTGGGGCAAGTTCTTCACCGGATTTGCCGAGGTCGTGGCGGAACAGGAGGTGTCCTGACCTTTTAAGCTTGGGGGGATCTATTGTTTGCGTCCGTGAGCAAATGAGTTGACCGCAATGCGGATCAAAGCGATCACCATGCCTGTAGGAGATTTCCGCAGGCAGGAGGTGTGGGATGTCGATTGGCGCTCAGGTCAGGAAGCTTGAAGACAGGGTTTTGATTAATCCCAAAGACGGTCCTGCCATCAGGCGTCTCGTTACTCTTTTGGACCTTTGGGAAAATTCCGAGAATGCAAGCGGTACCTTTGGCGCGACGCAGGCCCGGATAAATGAAGACCTAGGTCCAGATTGGCGTCAGGACATGCTGGATCGCTCGCAAATTTGCGAAAGTTATCATCATTGGATGTCTGTCTTGTCTTCTGCAGGCATGGCTACTGCCGTCCCGATTGCTCAGGCGTTTTCGGGCCGGGTCATGACAATCAAAGGCCAACAAACGCACTGCGATACGAGGATCAAGTTCTTCAAAGAAACCAAGGTGATATCGCGGCTTTGTCACGATTGCTACAAAGTGCAAATCTTGCCTTCAAATCTAGACGAGATGTTCCAGACCTATTTCCTTTTGCTTTTGCTCAATCTGCCGAACGACAATGCAAGGAAGTGCATGATTGAGCTGAGAGATGGCATCAAATACCCCTATAAAGGGTATATTTATTGCCAGAGCATCGAAGAAGCCAAGGACTGCATGGTAGCTTTCGAAAGCCTCAAAATTCGGAACGGGATAAAGGGGATTCGTACAAAAATTTCGCACGGATGCTCCGAGTTCGTGCAGGAATACCCGGATTTTAAATTCAACGAAGCTGAAGCATTCAGTGAGTTCAAGGTACCAGATGATTGGGTTACGAAAGAGACGCGCTATTTCAAAAACTTGAAGCTCCCGACATCCTTGCGGAAGACGAACTCGAAAACGTTTCTCAGTCTGAGGGATGTTTTCAGTTTTCGCACATGGGTAAAATACGCTGAACTAATTGGCGACGAAGCAAGTGAGTCATACAGATCGCAACAAGGTCCGAACCTGTTACCAACGTTTATTCAACGCGTTCAGAAGCAAGCAAAAAAGCGGAACAGCGAAATGAAAGCGCTCGTCGAAACAGACTGATGGTACAGCATGTTGCAAGAACGGACATTTGCGTCCGGACAAAACAGCGAGTTTTCGGAAGAGATGGTGCCCAGGAGAGGACTCGAACCTCCACGTCCATACGGACACTAGCACCTGAAGCTAGCGCGTCTACCAATTCCGCCACCTGGGCAGGTGTCGTGGAGGGGCGTTTAAGCCCACTGGCGAGGGGCGTCAACCGGATTCGGGAAGTTTTTTGAAAGTTTTTTGACCGCATATGGAACACCCCTGAGAATGGTGGGGTCTTTCCCTTGCACGCGGCGTTATTGCGCCTTGTTCCGCGACCTTTTGGGCGGTAGATCGGATCTGGACCTAAAAACAGGAGCCCTTCTATGTCAAAACTGGTCACGATTTATGGCGGATCTGGGTTTGTCGGCCGGTATGTCGCGCGGCGCATGGCAGGCGAAGGGTGGCGTGTTCGGGTAGCGGTGCGCCGTCCGAACGAGGCGATGTTTGTCAAACCCTATGGCGTGGTCGGGCAGGTCGAACCTATTCTTTGCAATATCCGCGACGATGCCTCGGTCGCAGCGGCTATGCAGGGCGCGGATGCGGTGGTGAACTGCGTGGGTGTGCTGAACGAGCTGGGCAAGAACGCGTTTGACGCCGTTCAGGCCGAAGGTGCCGAACGGATCGCACGGATTGCGGCCAAGCAGGGGATCGCGACGATGGTCCATATCTCGGCCATCGGCGCGGATGCGGACTCGGACAGCGAATATGCGCAGACAAAGGCACAGGGTGAAGCCGGCGTACTGGAACATATGCCCGGTGCCGTGATCTTGCGCCCCTCGGTCATTTTCGGGACCGAGGATCAGTTCTTCAACCGCTTTGCCGGGATGACCCGCATGGGGCCATTCCTGCCGCTGGTGGGCGCTGAGACGAAATTCCAGCCGGTGTATGTGGATGATGTGGCCAAAGCCGCTGTGCAGGGCGTTTTGGGACAAGCCAAGGCTGGCACTTATGAGCTGGGCGGGCCCGAGGTGAAATCCTTCCGCGCGCTCATGCAGCAGATGCTTGATGTGATCCATCGCCACCGCATCATTCTCGGGATGCCATTCTTTGTGGCCCGGATAATGGCCGGCGTTCTGGATATTGTGAAGTTCGTAAGTTTCCAGTTGTTCCCGAACAACATCCTGACTCGCGATCAGCTAAAGAACCTGCGGCGCGACAATGTCGTGTCGGACGGAGCCAAGGGTTTTGCCGATCTGGGGATTGAACCCGCCACGCTGGAATCGGTTCTTCCGGACTATCTGTGGAAGTTCCGCCCCTCGGGTCAGTATGACGAGATCCAGAGATCGGCCGACAATCTGCGCACCTGATCAGCTGTAGGCGATGATCAGCAGGATCACGCCCAGACAAACGCGGTAGATCACGTAAGGCGTAAAGCTGACACTGCGCAGCAGGCGCATCATCAGGGATAGCGCCAGCAAGGCGGCGGCAAAGGCAAAAAGGGCGGCGATGGCGCCGTCGATGGCCAGCCGCAGGTCGGCCTCTTGGATTACGTCGACCGACAGCAGGATGCCCGAGGCCAGGATCGTCGGGATCGACATCAGCATTGCGATCCGTGCGCCCTCTTCTCGCGTATACCCAAGATGCCGTGCGCCGGTGATTGTGATGCCGGACCGCGACGTGCCGGGGATCAGCGCCAGCATCTGCCACAGCCCCATGATGGCTGCATCTTTCAGTCCCCAGTCCTTGGCTTCTTTTGTCTGCGGGCCTTTCTGATCCATCCAATAAAGCAACAGCCCAAAGCCCAGCATGGTCCATCCGATTACCGCCATCGAGCGCAGGGATTGGCTGAGTCCGCTTTGAAACAGGACCGCCCCAAGGATTACGGTCGGGATGGTCGAAACGATCAGCCCCAAGGCCAGTCGCGCTTGTTCAGTGTCCGTTTTACCGCGCAGCGCGCGGGGCAGCCCCGCCGCCGCGGACTTTACGTCGGGCCAGAAATACAGGACCACGGCACCCAAAGTTCCCACATGAACCGCTACGTCTATGGCCAAACCCTGATCTTGCAGGCCGGTCAGGCTGGGCAGAAGAATCAGGTGGCCCGAGGATGAGATCGGCAGGAATTCGGTGACGCCCTGAATGATTGCCACAAGAATCAGCTGAAAAAGACTCATGAACCTGCCCGTGCCATTGCCACGTGTTTTATGCGATTCATGGGTATAAGTGCTGCGTTGAAAAGGAAAGGACACTTATAGGTCCGAATCGGATCTATTTTTTCAAAGTTTTTGGACATCATTGGAAATTTTGTTTTGGAAATTACTAAATAGGTCAGCATTTATGACTTTTCATCTGATCTTGCATCTTTTATGGAAGCTCGACCAAGCCAATTCATGGAGTCTGACCCGTGGCCAAGCAACCGATGCTGAAATTTGTGCAAGTCGATCGCGCCATGCCCGAAAAGCGTGCCGCAGACACGCGCAAGGAAGACTTTGACGAGATTTACGCCGAATTCGCCTCGGCCAAGGCGGAAGAGCAGGCCAGTCGCTGCAGCCAATGTGGTGTGCCCTATTGTCAGTCGCATTGCCCGTTGCACAACAATATCCCCGATTGGCTGCGCCTGACCGCAACCGGGCGCTTGGAAGAGGCCTATCAGACCAGTCAGGCTACCAACACCTTCCCCGAGATCTGTGGCCGTATCTGCCCGCAGGACCGTTTGTGTGAAGGCAATTGCGTGATTGAACAGTCCGGCCATGGCACCGTGACCATTGGCACGATCGAAAAATACATCACCGATACCGCATGGGACAAAGGTTGGGTTAAGCCCGTTGTTCCGGGCACCGAGCGCAGCGAAAGCGTCGGCATCATCGGTGCGGGTCCTGGTGGTCTGGCGGCTGCCGACATGCTGCGCCGCGCCGGTATTCAGGTAACGGTCTATGACCGCTATGACCGCGCCGGTGGTTTGTTGATGTATGGTATTCCGGGTTTCAAACTGGAAAAGGACATCGTGCAGCGTCGCAACGATCTGCTGGCAGATGGTGGCGTGACATTTGAACTGAACTGCGACGTCGACGCCACGAAATTCGAAGAAATTCGTGGGAAGCACGACGCAGTGATCATCGCCACTGGCGTTTACAAATCGCGCGACCTGTCCATGCCGGGCAGCGGTTTGGCCGGGATCGAGAAGGCGATTGACTTCCTGACGGCCTCGAACCGCAAAAGCTTCGGCGATGCGGTTGAAGACTTCGACAATGGTCGCCTGAACGCGGCTGGCAAAAAGGTTGTCGTAATCGGCGGCGGCGACACCGCGATGGACTGTGTGCGTACTTCGATCCGTCAGGGGGCGACGTCGGTCAAATGCCTGTATCGCCGCGACCGCGCGAACATGCCCGGCTCGCAGCGCGAGACTCAGAACGCCGAGGAAGAAGGTGTGGTTTTTGAGTGGCTTAGCGCGCCCAAGGGCTTTACCGGCGACGACGAAGTCACAGGAGTGATGGTGCAGAAGATGCGCTTGGGCCAGCCCGACGCAACCGGACGTCAGGCCCCCGAGGTGATCGAAGGCGCGGACTATGTCGAAGACGCCGATTTGGTGATCAAGGCGCTTGGCTTTGAGCCCGAAGACCTGCCCAGCCTGTTCGGCCAGCCCGACCTGCCGGTGACACGCTGGGGTACCGTCAAGGCCGCCTTCCAGACCGGCGAGACCGAGATGGACGGCGTCTATGCCATCGGTGACATCGTGCGCGGGGCCTCTTTGGTCGTGTGGGCGATCCGCGACGGGCGCGATTGTGCCGATGCGATCATCGACCGGTTCAACGCCAAGGCTGCAGTCGCAGCCGAATAGACCCAGCGATCAGGAGCCTCGAAATGCCCGAGTTGCAAGGCCAATGCATGTGTGGCGCGGTCACGGTGACCGCGACGCCCGCGCGCGATGCGCTGGGCGCGTGCCATTGCGACCAATGCCGACGCTGGACAAGTTCGATGCTGGTTACTTTTCAGGCCGAAGAAGGCTACGCCGCGCTTGGGCCGGTCAAGACCTTCACCTCGTCCGATTGGGCCGAGCGCGCCTTCTGCGCTGACTGCGGCTCGGCGCTGTGGTACCGGATCACGCTTCCAGGTGAAATGCACGGACACACGCAAATCGCGGCAGGCCTGTTTCAGGATACAGGCCACACGCTGAAACTTGAACTTTACTTCGACAAAAAGCCCGAAGGATACGCGTTCGCAGGTGAACGCAAGCAAATGACCAAAGCCGAGGTCGAGGCCATGTACGCCCCCTCGGAAGAAGGAGACAGCCAATGACCAAATATGATGCCGATTGGGTGCGCGCCGAAGAAGCCAAACGTCAGTGGATGGCTGAAAACGGTCTCTATTCCGAGGAGGAAGAACATTCATCCTGCGGCGTAGGCCTTGTCGTGTCTGTCGACGGTAAGCCGTCGCGCAAGGTGGTCGACGCGGGGATTGATGCGCTCAAGGCGATCTGGCACCGGGGCGCTGTGGATGCCGATGGCAAGACCGGCGATGGCGCGGGTATCCATGTGCAGATCCCTGTACCCTTCTTCTATGACCAGATTCGCCGTACCGGCCACGAACCCAATCTGGATGAGCTGATCGCAGTCGGTCAGGTCTTTCTGCCCCGTACGGACTTTGGTGCGCAGGAACAGTGCCGGACCATCGTGGAAACCGAAGTGCTGCGCATGGGTTACTACATCTATGGCTGGCGCCACGTGCCGGTCGATGTGACTTGCCTGGGTGAAAAGGCCAATGCGACCCGGCCCGAAATCGAGCAGATCCTGATCTCTAACTCCAAAGGTGTGGACGAAGACACCTTTGAGCGCGAGCTCTACGTGATCCGTCGTAGGATCGAAAAGGCAGCATTGGCGGCAGGAATTTCCGGCCTGTATTTGGCGTCGCTGTCCTGCCGTTCGATCATCTATAAAGGAATGATGCTGGCCGAACAGGTTGCGGTTTTCTATCCCGACCTGATGGACGAACGCTTTGAATCGGCCTTTGCGATCTATCACCAGCGTTATTCGACCAACACCTTCCCGCAATGGTGGCTGGCCCAGCCCTTCCGCATGTTGGCCCATAATGGTGAGATCAACACGCTGAAAGGCAACGTCAACTGGATGAAAAGCCATGAGATCCGCATGGCATCCTCGACCTTTGGGGACTACGCCGAGGACATCAAACCGATCATCGCTGGCGGATCGTCGGACTCCGCCGCATTAGACTCGGTTTTCGAGGTTCTGGTGCGTGCGGGCCGGTCTGCTCCAATGGCGAAAACCATGCTGGTGCCGGAAAGCTGGTCCAAACAGGCGGTCGAGCTGCCGCAGGCGTGGCGCGACATGTATTCCTACTGCAACTCGGTGATGGAGCCATGGGATGGCCCCGCCGCTCTGGCCATGACCGATGGTCGCTGGGTCTGCGCCGGGCTCGACCGGAATGGTTTGCGCCCGATGCGCTACGTTGTGACGGGTGATGGATTGGTTATCGCCGGGTCGGAGGCCGGGATGGTGCCGATTGATGAGGCATCGGTGACGGAAAAAGGCGCGCTGGGTCCGGGTCAGATGCTGGCCGTGGATATGAAGCGTGGCAAGCTGTACCGCGACACGCAGATCAAGGACAAACTGGCCCGTGCCCTGCCCTTTGGCGAATGGGTTGGCAAGATCAACGATCTGAATGAAAGCCTGTCAGGCGTGACCGAAACCGCGAAGTTCAGCGGAGAGGAACTGCGCAAGCGACAGATCGCAGCCGGTTATTCTGTTGAAGAGCTGGAGCAAATCCTTGCCCCCATGGCTGAAGACGGCAAAGAGTCCCTGGCCTCGATGGGCGATGACACGCCATCGGCGGTTTTGTCCAAGCAATACCGCCCGCTCAGCCATTTCTTCCGCCAGAACTTTAGCCAGGTGACCAACCCGCCGATCGACAGTCTGCGCGAATACCGCGTCATGTCGTTGAAAACCCGGTTCGGTAACCTGAAAAACGTGCTGGACGAAGACAGCAGCCAGACCGAGATCATCACGCTGGACAGCCCCTTTGTCGGCAACACCCAATGGGACAAGCTGGTAGAAAATCTCGGTTCGCCGCTGGCGGAAATAGATTGTAGCTTTGAACCCGGTCGGGGCGCGTTAAACGCCGCTTTGACTCGTGTTAGAGCCGAAGCAGAAGAGGCCGTGCGCTCGGGCGCGGGGCATCTGGTGCTGTCCGACATGGGTTCGGGCGCAGGTCGCGTGGCGATGCCGATGATTCTCGCGACCAGCGCGGTGCACTCGCATCTGACCCGTCAGGGGCTGCGGACTTTCTGTTCGTTGAACGTGCGCTCGGCCGAATGTGTCGATCCGCATTACTTTGCGGTTCTGATCGGTTGTGGCGCGACCGTGGTGAACGCTTATCTGGCCGAAGACTCGCTGGCTGACCGCATTGATCGCGGCTTGCTGGATGGCACGCTGACCGAAAACGTCGCACGCTATCGAGAGGCAATCGACCAAGGTCTGCTGAAGATCATGGCCAAGATGGGCATTTCGGTGATCTCCTCTTATCGCGGTGGTCTGAACTTTGAGGCCGTGGGCCTTAGCCGTGCCATGGTGGCTGAGTATTTCCCCGGCATGACCAGCCGGATTTCCGGTATCGGTGTGACCGGTATTCAGACCAAGGCCGAGGAAATCCATGCCAAGGGCTGGGACAGCGGTCTGGACGTGCTTCCCATCGGTGGTTTCTACAAGGCGCGCAAATCGGGTGAGACCCACGCGTGGGAAGCGACCTCGATGCACATGATGCAGATGGCCTGTAACCGCGCATCTTACGAGTTGTGGAAGCAATACTCGGCCAAGATGCAATCGAACCCGCCGATTCATCTGCGCGACCTGATGGATTTCAAACCGCTGGGCAAACCGGTGCCGATTGAAGAGGTCGAGTCGATCACCTCGATCCGCAAGCGCTTTGTCACGCCGGGCATGTCGCTGGGTGCGCTGAGCCCCGAGGCGCACAAAACGCTGAATGTGGCGATGAACCGGATTGGCGCGAAATCTGACTCGGGTGAAGGAGGCGAAGATCCGGCGCATTTCGTGCCCGAGCCCAATGGCGACAACCCCTCGGCCAAGATCAAACAGGTGGCTTCGGGCCGGTTTGGTGTGACAGCCGAGTACCTGAACCAGTGTGAGGAGCTTGAGATCAAGGTCGCCCAGGGTGCGAAACCCGGTGAGGGTGGTCAGTTGCCGGGTATGAAAGTCACCGACCTGATCGCGCGCCTGCGGCATTCGACCAAGGGTGTGACGCTGATCTCACCGCCGCCGCACCACGACATCTATTCGATCGAGGATCTGGCGCAGCTGATCTATGACCTGAAACAGATCAACCCGCGCTGTAAGGTGACAGTGAAGCTGGTTGCGTCCTCGGGCGTTGGCACGATTGCAGCCGGTGTGGCCAAGGCGAAAGCGGATATCATCCTTATTTCGGGTCACAATGGCGGCACGGGTGCGTCGCCTGCGACGTCGATCAAATACGCCGGTCTGCCGTGGGAGATGGGCCTGACCGAGGCGCATCAGGTTCTGGCGATGAACAACCTGCGCGACCGCGTGACTCTGCGGACAGATGGTGGTCTGCGCACCGGGCGCGACATCGTCATGGCTGCAATGATGGGAGCCGAGGAATACGGTATCGGCACCGCTGCCCTGATCGCGATGGGCTGTATCATGGTACGTCAGTGTCAGTCAAACACCTGCCCGGTCGGCGTCTGTACGCAGGACGAATCCCTGCGCGCCAAATTCACCGGCAATGCCGACAAGGTCGTCAACCTGATCACCTTCTACGCTCAGGAAGTGCGCGAGCTGCTGGCCAGCCTTGGTGCGCGCTCGATTGACGAAATCATCGGTCGGGCCGATCTGCTGGCGCAGGTAAGCCGTGGCTCGGCGCATCTGGACGATCTGGACCTGAACCCGCTGCTGATCACCGTCGATGGCGCACATGACATCGTCTATAACCGCGACAAGGACCGCAACGCAGTGCCGGATACGCTGGATGCCGAGATCGTGCGCGATGCGGCGCGGTTCCTGAAAGACGGCGAGAAGATGCAGCTGTCCTACGCGATCCAGAACACGCACCGGACGGTTGGTACTCGGGTGTCCAGCCATATCGTGCAGAATTTCGGGATGCGGAACACGTTCCAGGACGACCACCTGCATGTGAAATTGCAGGGCTCGGCCGGTCAGTCGCTGGGGGCGTTTGCGGCTCCGGGGCTCAAGCTGGAAGTGTCTGGCGATGCTAACGACTATGTTGGCAAGGGCCTTTCCGGTGGCATGATCGTTGTGCGCCCACCGCAGGTCAGCCCGCTTAAGGCAGATGACAACACGATCATCGGCAATACTGTTCTGTACGGCGCCACCGATGGCCAACTGTTCGCAGCAGGCCGCGCAGGCGAACGGTTCGCGGTTCGGAACTCGGGCGCCAAAGTGGTGATCGAGGGCTGTGGCTCGAACGGGTGCGAATACATGACCGGCGGTGTCGCCGTGATTCTAGGCGACATTGGTGCCAACTTTGGCGCGGGCATGACCGGCGGCATGGCGTACCTGTACGATCCCGAAGGCAAGGCACAGGCTCTGATGAACATGGAAACGCTGGTGACCTGCCCGGTTACGGTGGACCATTGGGAAGACCAGCTGAAAACGCTGATCGAAACTCATCAGTCTGAGACCTTCAGCCGCAAGGCCGCTGATATCCTGCAACATTGGGATGTGGAAAAGGCCAATTTCCTGCAGGTCTGCCCGAAAGAGATGCTGAACAAGCTCAGCCATCCTCTGACCAATGAGGTTGAAGCCGTTCCGGCAGAATAAGTCGCCAATCAGTCAAATTGCAAAACCCGCGTACCACTCCGGTACGCGGGTTTTCTTATTCATGGACCTCTACAACAGACATTTCAAACAAGACCTACACGTCGTATAGCTGTGGCATGGCAAAGAAAGCAGTCCGCAAGACAAGCGGTAAGAAAAAGAAGGCGTCGAAAGCCAAACCCAACGTCGTGATGCGGATTCGCCGCTGGGTCACGCGTGGGCTATTGGCGATTGCGGTGTTTGTAGTGGCGCTGATTGGGCTCTATTCGGTAGTCAACCCACCGGTGACCCATACGATCTGGTCCGAATGGCGCAGATTGGGCAAGGTCGAGCGTGACTGGGTTCCCATCGAACAGATTTCGCCGATCATGGCGCGGTCAGTCGTAGCGGCTGAGGACGCCAATTTCTGCCGCCATTGGGGGTTTGATGTCGAAGCTATTCGTGACGCGATTGAAGGGGGTGGTGCCCGAGGTGCGTCGACGATTACGCAGCAAGTGGTGAAGAATGTCTTTTTGTGGCAAGGGCGCAGCTGGGTGCGCAAGGCGCTTGAAACTTCGATGACGCCGGTCGTCGAAATTTTCTGGAGCAAACAACGTATTCTCGAAGTCTATTTGAACGTCGCCGAAACCGGAAATGGCGTATTCGGGGTTGAGGCAGCGGCACAGCGTAATTTCAACGTTCCGGCGTCAAAACTGTCCTCGGTTCAGGCGGCGCGGATTGCGGCGATCCTGCCATCCCCGCGAAATCGGTCGGTAACCGACCCGTCGGTACGCACCCGCAGACGTGCGGCTGCGATTCTAGACGGGGCGGCCACCATCCGCGCAGATGGTCGCGCGGATTGTTTCGAGGATTGAAAAACAGGCCATCTCAGGGCTAAAGCTGAGGGGTATTCACTGGTTCGATTGGAAGCTCATGGCGCGTCTGTTTCACGTTCCCCTGTCACCGTACTGCCGCAAGGTCCGTCTGTCGCTTGCCGAAAAGAAGATCGAGGTTGAGCTGGTCGAAGAGAAATACTGGGAACAGGACCCGGATTTCCTGCGCCGCAATCCGGCGGGTAAAGTGCCGGTCCTGCGATTGGACGGGCATGTCATGGCGGAAAGCAGCGCCATTTGCGAGTATATCGAGGAAACGCGCCCCGAACCCGCTTTGATGCCAAAAACACCGGAAGCCCGGTATGAAGTCCGGCGGCTAGTCGGCTGGTTTGACGACAAGTTTCATCACGAGGTGACATCGAAACTGTTGTACGAGCGGGTCAACAAGAAGATGACCGGGCAAGGTTACCCGGACAGCAAAAATGTCAAAGAGGGTGCCAAGGCGATCAAGTATCATCTGGACTACATGGCATGGCTTCTAGATCACCGGCGTTGGTTGGCGGGCGACCAGATGACATTGGCCGATTTCGCGGCCGCGGCGCATTTGTCGGCGCTGGACTATATCTCGGACGTGGATTGGAACCGTTCGGCGGCGGTCAAGGATTGGTACGCCAAGATCAAGTCTCGGCCTGCGTTTCGGTCGATACTGGCGGATCAGGTGCCGGGGTTTCGGCCTCCGCCGCATTACGCGGATCTGGATTTCTGATAGGGTGGCAGGGGGGCTGTCTGCCCCCCATCGCGCCGGGGCGCGATTCCCCCCGAGGATATTTTAGCCAGATGAAGAGCGGATCGGATTTAAAGGACAAGGTGGTCGCTCGGGCATTGAGCGAGGGGTTTGTGTCCTGTCGGATTTGTCGGCCGTGGGATGTGCCGGATGTGCCCGCGCGGTTGCAGGCGTTTTTGGATTCCGGGTATCACGGACAGATGGGGTGGATGGCCGAACGGACCCATTGGCGGGGCGATCCGTCGGCTTTGTGGCCCGAGGCGCGGTCGGTGATCATGTTGGCCGAGAGCTATACGCCGGAACATGATCCGACCGAGGTTTTGGGCCATCCTGATCGGGGTGCGATTTCGGTCTATGCGCAGAACAAGGATTACCATGATCTGGTGAAAAAACGCCTCAAGCGGTTGGCGCGGTGGTTGATTGCCGAAGGTGGCGGCGAGGTGAAGGTGTTTGTTGATACAGCGCCGGTGCCTGAGAAGGCCCTGGGCCATGCGGCGGGGCTGGGATGGCAGGGGAAGCATACGAATCTGGTCAGCCGTGATTGGGGAAATTGGGCCTTTATAGGCTCTGTTTTTACTACATTGGACCTGCCTGCGGATATGGCCGAGGTGGATCATTGCGGATCGTGTCGCGCTTGTTTGGATGCCTGTCCAACGGATGCGTTTCCTGCGCCGTACAAGTTGGATGCGCGGCGGTGTATTTCCTATCTGACCATCGAACATAAGGGGTTGGTTGACGAAGATCTGCGCGGAAAGTTGGGCAATCGGATTTACGGATGCGATGATTGTCTGGCGGCCTGTCCGTGGAACAAGTTTGCCGTCGCGGCCAGCGATATTCGCTATGCTGCGCGGGATGATTTGGTGGCCCCGCCGCTGGTTGAATTGGCCGGGTTGGATGATGCGGCGTTTAGGGTCAAGTTCTCGGGCTCGCCCATCAAGCGGATCGGGCGGGATCGGTTTGTGCGCAACGTGCTGTATGCGATTGGGAATTCCGGTTTGCCCGCGCTGAAACCCGTGGCGCAGGGGTTGGTGGATGATCCTGATCCAGCCGTGGCTGATGCCGCGCGCTGGGCGGTACAACAACTGCCCTAAGTGCCGCAAACAGGCTGGACGTGTCGGTCCAAACCGCTACACCCAATTTAGCGAACAGGAAGGAGAACCCGATGGCGCTGGCTTTGGGGGTTGATACGGGCGGAACCTATACGGATGCGGTGCTGATCCGGGATGAGGCTGAGGTGATCGCCTCGGCCAAGTCGCTGACCACGCGGGCAGACTTGGCAATCGGCGTGGGCAAAGCGATTTCGGCTGTGTTGGAACAGGCGGCGGTTGGCCCCGAGCAGATCTCGATGGCATCTTTGTCGACCACTTTGGCCACCAATGCTCTGGTCGAGGGGCAGGGCGGGCGCGTGGCGTTGGTCTATATCGGGTTCAAAGAGGGCGATCTGGATCGGCACGGGTTGCGCGACGCGTTGAAGGGTGATCCGGCACTGGTGATTGCCGGGGGTCATAGCCATGCGGGGGGTGAGGCTGCTCCGCTGGATGTAGCCGCGTTGGAAACATTTTTAGACTCTCATAAAGGCATATCCGGCTTTGCCGTGGCCGCGCAGTTTGCCACGCGCAACCCCGCGCATGAGCTGGAAGCGGCGCGGATTATAGCCGAGCGGACAGGGGCTCCGGTCACGTGTTCTCATCACCTGTCGGCCAAGTTAAACGGGCCGAAACGGGCAGTGACGGCGGTATTAAATGCACGGCTGATCGGGATGATTGATCGGCTGATCGGACGGGCGCAGGATCAGTTACTGACGTTGGGAATTACCGCGCCGATGATGGTGGTCCGCGGCGACGGCGCGTTGATGAGCGCCGAGCAAGCGCGAGAACGCCCGATTGAGACGATCCTCAGCGGGCCTGCGGCCTCGATCGTAGGGGCCAGTTGGTTGACGGGGGCCGAGAATGCGCTGGTGTCGGATATTGGCGGGACGACCACGGACATCGCCGTGATCCGCGACAGTAAGCCCGCAATTGATCCCAATGGTGCGCGCGTCGGTGGCTTTCGCACCATGGTCGAGGCGGTAGCGATGCGCACCCATGGTCTGGGCGGCGACAGTCAGGTCCATGTGGTGACCGAGGGGCTGGGAGGCGGCGTGGTCCTTGGCCCGCGCAGGGTATTGCCGGTGTCGCTGATCGCGGCCGAGGCCCCGGATGTGGTGCATGCTGAGTTGGACAAACAACTGCGCGCGACCACGGTAGGTGAACATGACACGCGGTTTGCCCGCCGCGTGCCCGGTATCCATGCCGAAGGGCTGGGTGCACGGGAAGAGGTGTTGTTGGACCGTCTTGGCGATCAGGTTTTGCCGCTGAGCGATCTGTTGCGCACACGGATGGAGAATGGGGCTCTGACGCGGTTGGTGGATCGCGGGATCGTTCAGGTCTCGGGCGTGACGCCGTCGGATGCAAGCCACGTTCTGGGACGGCTGGACGCCTGGGATGCCGAGGCCGCGCTTAAGGCTCTGGAACTGGTGTCACGCAAACGGGTCGGGTCGGGTGATGTGCTGGCGAAAACCCCCGAGGCTTTTGCGCAGATGATCGTGGATCAGTTGACCGAACAGACCTCATTGATCTTATTAGAGACTGCTTTTGCCGAAGAAGCCGAGGATTTTGGTATCCCTTCCACCGATCTGGCGCGGCATGTTCTAACGCGCAAGGGCTTGGCCGGGCATCGGGGCCTGCTGGCGCTGGATGCGGCGTTGAACGTGGATGTGATCGGGTTGGGTGCGTCGGCCCCCAGCTATTACCCGGCGGTCGGGGAGCGTTTGCATTGCAAGATGATCTTGCCCGAACATACTGGCGTGGCGAATGCCATCGGCGCGGTCGTCGGTCGCCTGACCTTGCGCCGGACGGGGACGGTCACGTCGCCTTCCGAGGGCAAGTTCCGGGTGCATCTTGAGGACGGACCGCAGGATTTCAACGATTTCGAGGCGGCGTTGTCGCTGCTGGAATCCGTACTGCGATCCGAGGCTGAGGGCGCGGTACGCGACGCCGGGGCCGAGGATATCCGCGTGATCGTTGACCGCGACATCCGCACAGCCCGCGTCGAGGCGCAGGAGGTCTTTGTCGAGGCCATGATCACGGTCGAAGCCAGCGGCCGCCCAAGGGTCGCCGCCGGCTGATCGCTTATTCTGCCGCGTCGCGTTTAGGCAGAACCCAATCGGGGCGCGGGAAATGGCAGGTATAGCCGTTGGGGATACGCTCCAGATAGTCCTGATGCTCGGGCTCGGCGTCCCAGAAATCACCGACGGGCTCCAGCTCGGTCACGACCTTGCCGGGCCACAAACCGCTGGCGTTCACATCGGCAATCGTGTCCAACGCCACCTGTTTTTGCGCGTCATCCACATAGTAGATGGCCGAACGATAGCTCATCCCGCGGTCATTGCCCTGACGGTTTACCGTAGTCGGATCGTGGATCTGAAAAAAGAACTCCAGCAACTCACGATAGCTGATCTGCGCGGGATCAAAGAAAATCTCGATCCCTTCGGCATGGGTTCCGTGGTTGCGATAGGTGGCGTTGGGGACATCGCCGCCGGTATAGCCGACGCTGGTGCGAGACACGCCCGGCAGCTTGCGGATCAGGTCCTGCATTCCCCAGAAACAACCTCCGGCCAGGACAGCGCGTTCTTCGGTCATCAGATTTCCTCCACATGAATCAGGTAGTCGGCATAGCCTTCGGCCTCCATGTCATCGCGGTGGACAAACCGCAAGGAGGCTGAGTTGATGCAATAGCGCAGTCCGCCATGTTCACGCGGGCCGTCGGGGAAGACGTGGCCCAGATGGCTGTCGCCGTGTTTTGAACGCACCTCGGTGCGAATCATGCCGTGGGTGGTATCCCGGAACTCTTCTACATGTTCATGCACGATGGGCTTGGTGAAACTAGGCCAGCCGCAGCCGGATTCGTATTTGTGAGTCGAAGCGAACAGCGGCTCGCCCGAGACGATATCCACATAAATCCCCGGTTCCTTGTTGTTCAGCAGCTTGCCGGTGCCCGGACGCTCGGTCCCGCTGTTCTGCGTGACATGGTATTCTTCGGGCGAGAGGGCAGCGATGGCCTCGGGGGATTTGGTGTATTGGGTCATGGATCCTCCGGTCGGTTGAGTTGCACCATTATTTGGGGGTTGAGGCGCAGAAATCAAAGCCTGTTTCACGCACCTCGCGCCCTCGTGCGTTGATCCGGGGGGCGATTTGGCGCGTATAGTAAGGCATAGGAGGGTTCACCATGTTCCGCATCTTGCTGTTGACCGCTTTGATTCTGACCGGGCGCACCGTGCAGGCTGCGCCGTTGAGCGGAGAGTTTCCGTCCATCGACGGCGGTACCCTGTCGATCGCGGATTGGCGCGGGCAGCCGGTTTTGGTGGTGAACACGGCCTCGCATTGCGGCTTTACCGGGCAATACAGCGCGCTGCAGCAAGTCCACGAAGACTATGGTCCGCGCGGACTGGTCGTGCTGGCGGTACCGTCGGATTCCTTCAATCAGGAATTTGGATCGGCGGAAGAGGTCAAGGAATTCTGTGACTTCAACTATAACCTGACCCTGCCAATGACCGACATCACCTCGGTTCGAGGCGCAAAAGCGCATCCTTTCTATCAACAGGTCGCGGAGCAGACAGGATTTGAGCCCAGTTGGAACTTCAACAAAATCCTTCTGAACACTGAAGGCGAAGTTATAGCGACCTATGGCGCAACCACGCGCCCCGATTCCCGGCAAGTTTTGTCTCAGGTCGAGGCTTTGCTGCCCTGAGCAGGTTGCCGCGATAACTGCACGGCCAAAATCCCGGCGGTGGTGATCAGTACGCCAACGGCATCCAGTGGGCCGAGTTTCTCCCCCAGTAGCAACGCAGCAATCGTCACTCCGAAAACAGGGTTGAGGAAGTGGAAGGTGGCTGCGCGGGTCGCTCCGATCCGATCCAGCAGCAGAAACCAGATCAGCGTGGCCAACAAGCCGGGGAACAGGGTTGTGTAGGTGAAAGCCAGCGCCAGGGGCACCGTGGGGTGGATATAGATCGTCTCGAATACGGGAGCCGCGACGAACAGAACGGCTGAACCAACCAGCATCTGCAACCCCACTACCATCATGAAATTCCCGCCCGAGGTCGCCCCGCGCACCGCCAAGGTGGCGAACGTCAGCGCCAAGGCTCCAACACCGCAGAGCATCACGCCGAACATATCAACGCCCGCGCTGATGCGGCTGCTCATGATCAGGGCGACGCCCGCGAACCCGGCCAGCAGGCCGATCACGCCTAACGGTCGCAGACGATCACCCAGAAACAGCCAACTTGCCAGCGCCACCAGCAGCGGCATGGTCGAGGCGATAATCGCGGCGACCGAGGCCTCAATCGTTTGCATTGCGTAGAAATTCAGACCCAAATACAGCGCATTCTGGCAGATTCCGAACAGGATGGTTGCATACCATTGTTGCGGTGTCAGCCGCCAGCTCTGCCCCATTGCACGCGCAATCACCACACCGATCAAGCCGGACACCAAAAACCGCAGTGCCAGCGAAAACAGCGGAGATGCGTCCATCACGATGATCCGCGCCGAAGTAAAGGCCGACGACCAGATCAGTGCAAATGTTAGCCCCATCGCCATGGCGCGCAGATCCATCGCCCATCCCCTTTGTTGGTTTCGCGCACTGTTCCTTAAATCAGTAAGGGTCGCAAGATGTACCGTCTGGCCGTAGTAACTAGGAATCTCATAAGGGCACCACACGCGGGGCGCACAATTTAATTCTTACCGGAGTTGGAGTTACCTTTCGGCCCGCTAGATCATAAGTGACCACAACAAAGGCGAAGCCCGTTATGTTGCAAGAGAAGCGAAAAGACCTGGATTCGGAGCGGCAGAAAAAGCTGCTGTTTCGGCTTGTGGATGAACTCAGCCAGTCTTCGCCTGATCTGTACTATCGCCCAACCAGTGAGATCGCGACGTACCTTGAAACGTATATTCGTAAGGAAGCAAAACTGTCTGCAGACGATCGGGCCTTGATGAACCGGCTCAGCCGTCGTGATCTGGAAGTGCTGTTAAGTTTGCACTGATCCCAAAGAAAAAGGGCCCCCAAACGGCGGCCCTTGATCGTATCTTTGCGACAGCTGAGATCAGCCGTTCACGCTGTCCTTCAGTGCCTTCGCAATGGTCATTTTAACCACCTTGTCGGCCTCTTTCTTGAACTGCTCGCCAGTGGCGGGGTTGCGCACCATGCGCTCGGGGCGCTCGCGGCAGTAGATTTTGCCAACGCCGGGCAGGGTCACTGCGCCGCCGGCTGAAACTTCGCGTGTGATCAGGCCGGTCATGGCCTCCAGCGCGGCGTTCGCGGCTTTCTTGTCAGTCCCCATTTCCTCAGCGAGAGCAGCAACCAGCTGAGTCTTTGTCATAGGCTTTGCCATTTCTTGGTCTCCTTAACGTGCCCGATGTCTTGGGCCTCACCGCGTAACTGTAACGGGATATTGTGGCTGAACACAACGAATAGTAGCGCGAAAAACCCTAAAAATAGGGGGAAAACGTTGCTTTTTTGCTTCAGAGAAAGGCTGTTTCGTCAAAAGAACGCAATTTCCGGCTGTGCAGACGCTCAAGCGGCATGCCTCGCAGGTGTTCCATCGCGCGAATTCCGATCGCCAAATGGCGGCTGACCTGTGTGGTATAGAAGTCCGAGGCCATGCCCGGAAGCTTCAATTCCCCGTGCAGCGGTTTGTCCGAGACACAGAGCAAAGTGCCATAGGGCACCCGGAACCGATATCCATTGGCGGCGATCGTGGCGCTTTCCATATCCAGCGCAATCGCGCGAGACTGGCTGAGGCGCTGCACCGGGCCGGACTGGTCGCGCAGTTCCCAGTTGCGGTTGTCGACCGAGGCGACGGTGCCGGTGCGCATGACGCGCTTTAGCTCGTAGCCGTCCAGTTCTGTCACTTCGGCCACGGCGCGTTCCAACGCTACCTGCACTTCGGCTAGGGGCGGGATCGGCACCCAGACGGGCAGGTCATCGTCCAGCACCTTGTCTTCACGCAGATAGGCATGGGCCAGCACGAAATCCCCCAGCGCCTGCGTGTTGCGCAAGCCGGCGCAATGGCCAACCATCAGCCACGCATGTGGTCGCAGAACTGCGATATGGTCGGTCGCGGTTTTTGCGTTGGATGGCCCCACCCCGATATTGACCAACGTGATCCCCGACCCATCGGCGCGTTTCAGGTGGTAGGTCGGCATCTGAGGCAGCTTCAGCGGCTGCTCCAAAACGCCATCGGCCGAGGTGATCTGCGCATTCCCGGTCGACACAAAGCTGGTATAGCCGCTTTCCGGGTCGGCCAGTTGTTCGCGGGCGTAGTTCTCGAACTCGGACACGTAGAACTGGTAGTTGGTGAACAGCACATGGTTTTGGAAGTGGCTGGGATCGGTGGCAGTGTAATGCGCCAGACGGGCCAGCGAATAATCCACACGCTGGGCCGTGAACAGCGCCAAGGGGCCAATCTCGGTTTCGTGGTCATGCACCCCGTTGACGATATCGTCATTGGTGGTCGTAAGATCCGGCACGTCGAACACATCGCGCAAGGTGAATCCCGCCGCGCCCTGATGCGGCACCACGAGGTCGGGGTTATTGGCCACCGCGAAATGCACCGGGATGGGTGTATCCGAAGCACCAATCGTCACTGGTTGGTCATGGTTTTTGATCAGCAGGGCAATTTGTTGGGTCAGATAGGCCCGGAATAGATCGGGCCGTGTGACCGTGGTGGCATGGGTGCCGGGTTCCGAGACGTGACCAAAGCTCAGACGGCTGTCTACATGCGCGTATGAGGTCGTTTTGATGCGAATCTCTGGGTAATAGGCTCTGAATCGCTCGGTCGGAGTGCCTGCCTCCATCGCTTTGGCGAAGTTTTCACACAGGAAACTTGTGGCCTTTTCGTACAGCTCTTCCAGACGCGCCACAGCGGCGGCAGGGTCGGTGAACTTCTCGGGGCTTGGGACGTCGGGTGTTCTTATTATTGTCATGCGAGGGGTTCCAAAAGGTCGATCTTTTCAAATGTCCGCACATCCACCAGCCCAAGGTCGGAAATCCGCAGTTCGGGGATCACGACAAGGGCCAGCAGCGAGTGCTGCATATAGGCGTTGTTCAACTTACAGCCACAGTCCTGCATCGCCTGAACCATCCGGTCCGCCTTGGCGGCCACATCGGCGGCGGGACTGTCGGACATCAGGCCAGCGATGGGCAGTTCCACCAGCGCCAGTTCCTCGCCGTCGCGGAACAGGGTGATACCTCCGCCCACCTCGGCCAGACGGTTCGCCGCCAGTGCCATCTGTTCGCGGTCGGTGCCGACCACGATCATATGGTGGCTGTCATGCGCTACGGTCGAGGCCATGGCCATGCGCCCTTGATACCCAAAGCCCGAGACAAAGGCGTTCGTGACCCCTCCGGTTGCGCGGTGCCGTTCGACCAGCGCAATCTGGCAGACGTCGCCTTCGCCCTCGACCAGCCCGCCGATGATCGGCAATTCTGCCTTCAGCGCCTTGGTCGGGGCTTGGTTTTCTACCACGCCGATCACATTGGCCCGCACGCGGTTGGCGCCCTCGGGGGCTTTGATCTCAAAATCCTTATCGGTCAGGGTATGGCCCAGATGCACCGTGTTGCGCGCACTGTCCGGCCAGTTCAGATGCGGGCAGTCTACTGAAATCGCGCCATTTTCGGCAACGATCTGGCCGCGGGCGATCACCACCTCAATCTGCAACGCAGCCAGATCAGAACTCAGGATAATATCCGCCCGCCGGCCTGGCGTGATCGACCCGATCTCGCGTTCCAGCCCGAAATGGGTGGCGGTGTTGATCGTCGCCATCTGCAACGCAATCAACGGATCGCAACCGCAGGCAATCGCGTGGCGCACCACGCGGTTCATATGCCCCTCATTCACCAATGTGCCCGAGTGGCAATCATCCGTGCACAGAATAAAGCCGCGCGGGTCTAACCCTTTCTCGGTCACGGCTGTGATCTGGCTTTCCACGTCATACCAGGCCGAGCCCAGCCGCATCATCGACCGCATCCCCTGCCGCACCCGAGCTATGGCGTCGGCTTCGCAAGTTCCCTCGTGGTCGTCAGCGGGGCCCCCGGCCACATAAGCCGCGAATTCAGGCCCTAAATCAGGCGAAGCATAGTGCCCACCCACGGTTTTCCCCGCATTCTGAGTCGCCGCGATCTCGGCCAGCATCTTGGGGTCGCCGTGGATCACGCCGGGGAAATTCATCATCTCACCCAACCCGATGATGCCGGGCCAGTTCATCGCCTCGGCCACGTCCTCAGGGGTGATTTCATAGCCTGTGGTTTCAAGCCCTGGGGCCGATGGCGCGCAGGATGGCATCTGGGTGAAGATGTTGACCGGTTGCATCAACGCCTCGTCATGCATCATCCGCACGCCGTCCAGTCCCAGCACATTGGCAATCTCATGCGGGTCGGTGAACATCGACGTCGTGCCATGAGGAATGACCGCGCGGGCAAACTCCGCCGGGGTCAGCATCCCCGATTCGATATGCATATGCGCGTCGCACAGACCGGGCAGCATATAGCGCCCATTGGCCTCGATGATCTGCGTCTTTGGGCCGATGCAATGCGAGGCATCCGGTCCCACAAAGGCGATTCGCCCGCTGGCGATGGCGATGTCGTGATCCGGCAGCGCCTCACGTGTGTGAACATTCACCCAGATCCCTCCGCGCACGACCATGTCTGCCGGATTACGTCCAGCGGCAACAGCGATCAATCGAGGGGCGGTATCGGGCCAACTTGGGAAAGGCGTATATTCCATGGCTCAACTTTTCTGAATGTGTCCGAAGGTGCAACCCCTGCCGACCATCTATCATCAAACCGTCACGCAGCGCGTCAGCGCTGCCCGGCCCAACCAAAGGAGGGGGCGCGCAAGCGCCCCTGACGATGGGCGGGAGCGCCTACCCCGCCGGATCGCGGGCAATTTCCCGCCTTACCCAATCGGCGAACAGGACGGCACCCGGCGTTTCCTCGGCCTGAGGCGACAGCAGCAGGTAATAAGCCTCGGGCATCTCCGCACGATACTCAAACGGAGCCACCAGTTGTCCGCGCTCGATCAGGTCGCGAGCTATGGTGTCATGGGTCAGGCAATACCCACCCCCGGCCATCGCAACAGACAGGCTAACCAGATAGGTTGTTGAATAGGTAATGGGCGAATTTTCCCAAGTTAGGCCCTGTTCAGTGATCCAATTCTGCCAATTCGACAACAGATTAGAGCAATCAAACAGGGGTTGTTCCTGAATATCTTCCAGCCGCACTTCATAGCCCGGCGCGCAGACCGGGTAGTAGTGGTCGGTGCGCAGCAACTCGGTGCGCACCGTGTCGGACGGGCGCAGAGAGTATCGGATTTCGACCGCCGCGCCCTCGGCCATTTCGCGCGGCTCCCAGAGTTCGGTGAAAATGTTCAGCTGCACATCCGGGTGCACTGCGCGGAACCGGGGCAGACGTGGTCCCAGCCAGTTCACCGCAAAGGTGATGTTGCTCTGAACCTGAACCGCGTTTTGCTGCGCGCCGGTGACGGCCTGTGTGCCGCGCACCAGCGTGCGAAACGCCTCACGCACTACGGGCAGATAGGTGATTCCGGCCTCGGTCAGTTCCAGTGCGCGGGGACGGCGCAGAAACAGGGGTTGGCCCAGATATCCCTCAAGCGACTTAATCTGCTGACTGACCGCGCTTTGCGTCATGTTCAGATCACGCGCCGCACCGGTGAACGACAAGTGTCGCGCGGCGGCCTCGAATGTGCGCAGCCAGCCCAGCGGAGGAAGCGATGTCTGCATTGGCATAACCTCACCATTAGCTGAGCTTATGAGATAGGCGAGAATTTTTCGTTGGTCAAATCCGCCTCGCGTCGCCACCTTCTTGAGAAACCAGATGGAGGAGCCCGCTATGACCGTCACCGAATTGCGTCCCAATATCGACCACTGGCCCGAGCGGGTCGACCTGGCTGCTACTTTCCGCTGGACTGAACGCCTGAACATGCACGAGGCCGTGGCCAACCACTTCAGTTTGGCGGTCAACGAGGGCGGAACGCAGTTCCTGATGAACGCCAATCAGATGCATTTCGCACGGATCAAGGCGTCGAACCTTCTGCTGCTGGATGCCAATGATCCTGACGTTATGGATCAGCCCGGCGCGCCCGACCCGACCGCTTGGGGTCTGCATGGCTCGATCCACCGCCATTGCCCGCATGCGCGCTGTGTGATGCATGTGCATTCGATCTTTGCAACCGTTCTGGCCTCGTTGGCCGACAGCACTCTACCGCCGATCGACCAGAACACGGCCACCTTCTACAACCGCTATGTTGTAGATCAGGAATTCGGCGGGCTGGCCTTTGAAAGCGAAGGTGAGCGCTGCGCCTCAATGCTGTCGGACCCGAAGAAGAAGGTCATGATCATGGGCAACCATGGCGTGTTGGTGACGGGCAGCGATCCGGCGGATACGTTCAACCGCCTCTATTATTTCGAGCGTGCGGCCGAGACATATATCCGCGCGTTGCAGACCGGCCAGCCCCTGCGTGTCTTGTCCGATGAGATTGCGGAAAAGACCGCGCGGGAACTGGACGACTACCCCGATCAGGCCGAGGCGCATTTGCGGGAAATCAAGGCTCTGCTGGATGCAGAGGGTTCGGATTACGCCAGCTAAAGGCAATTGCCATGACTGATTCTGCACAAGACCCCGAAGCCGCCCGCTGGCACTATCACCCCGAAGGTCCTGTGGGTTTGAACCCGCTGTTCGCATGGCCTCCGCGCCCCGCCTCCGTGCTGAAGTGGTATAGCGGGGCTTGGTTGCAGATTACCTCACTGACCCTGTGTATGGGGCTGGCGGTCATTGCCTATGTCGTATTTTTCCCTGGTTTAGAGTCAATGAAGAGCTT
Organism: Ruegeria sp. F12; assembly: GCF_056533885.1. Classification (NCBI taxonomy): domain Bacteria; kingdom Pseudomonadati; phylum Pseudomonadota; class Alphaproteobacteria; order Rhodobacterales; family Roseobacteraceae; genus Ruegeria; species Ruegeria sp. F12. The sequence goes on from NZ_JBQFOV010000010.1 coordinate 141,691, forward strand.
TGCTCCGGAGTGGATGTTCCGCATTTGGCTGCTGAACATGGTGCCTCAGATATTGGTGGCGGGCGGGCTGCATTGGTGGCTTTACATGCGCAAGGGGCAGGGCATGTACAAAAAGTTCGACCGTCGCGACCTGACCCGGGACAACGGCAATTTCACCTTCCGCAATCAGGTCTGGGACAATATCTGGTGGACGCTGGGCAGCGCCATGACCGTGGCAACCGTGTATCAATGGGTGATCTATTGGGCGATGGCCAACGGATATGTGCCGACAGTCACTTGGGCCAGCGCGCCGATTTGGTTTATCGTCTGGATGTTGTTCATCCCGATGTGGTCTGGCTTGCATTTCTATTGGGTGCATCGGCTGGAGCATCACCCAAAGCTCTATAAACACGTCCACGCCGTGCATCATCGCAACGTCAATATCGGCCCGTGGTCGGGGATATCGAACCATTGGTATGAAAACCTGCTGTATTTCACGACCTATTTCATCCATCTGATCGTGCCGTCCCACCCTCTGCATCTTCTGTTTCACACGTATTTTCAGCAGATCAGCCCGGTTCTGTCTCATTCAGGGTTTGAAAAGTTGAAAGCCGGAGAAACTGAAGCGGCCCGTGCGGGGGACTTTTTCCACCAGCTTCATCACCGGTATTTCGAGTGCAACTACGGCACCTCGGAAATCCCCTTCGACAAGTGGTTTGGCACCTATCACGATGGGTCTGCCGAGGCGACGACACGGACGCGGGCCTATAAAAAGCAGATGTATACCTAGCCGGATCGCATTGCGCGCGGGGTGGTCCCAAACTCGGCCCGAAAGGCACGGGTCAGGGCGCTGGGGTCGTCATAGCCTGCGCGCAGGGCGATCTCGGCGATAGTCAGGTCGGTCTCGGCTGCCAGTTTCCGGGCCAGGTTCAGGCGCAGGCGGCGATAGACCTGTGCGGGGCCTGCGCCCAGTTCGGTTTGCATTCGCACGGACAGCGCCTTTTGCGATCGTCCAACCCGGCGGGCGATCTCGGGGATAGGCAAAGGCATTTCCAGATGTTCCTGCATCAGGGCCAACGCTTTGTTCACATAGCTGCTGGTCGCACCCGCCCCGCCGGAATGAGACCTGGCAGAATCGCGAGTCATGAAAAGCTGCGCGACCTCCAGCGCTAAAGCCTGCCCGTGATCTTGCCCAATCAGGTGCAACACCAGATCAAACGCCGCCATCGCACCAGAACAGGTAATGCGGTCGCCGTCGATCACGTAGCGTTCGCGCTGTGCGTCAATTTCGGGGAAACGTTCGGTGAAACCGTCCAGCTCCTCCCAATGGATTGTGGCGCGGTGCCCGTCCAGTAATCCGGCCAACGCCAACAACCAGCTTCCGGTATCCAGCCCGGCCAGTATGCTGTAGCGCCTCGCTGCGGACCGCAACCCCGCCAGCGTCCGCCACCCGCCATGGGCCCGATACCCGTAAGAGGGCATGACTAGTAAAGTATCGCCGCGTGCATTCTGCAAGATGTCGTGCGGTGCGACTTGCAGCCCCGAAGATGACGTGACGGGAGCGCGATCCAGTGACAGAAATTGCCAGTCATACAGCTTGCGCCCCGCGATGGAATTCGCCGCCCGCAAGGGTTCGACCGCATTCGCAAGGCAGTGGTTGGAAAAGCCGTCGAACAGAAGCACTCCGAATTGCTGCGGCGCAGCGGGGGATTTGATCCATTTTTGCATGATATAGGTCTATTTTTGCATATTCAGATTGGCAAGCCACGTCAGGATATCCGCAACCCCAGATGTGGAGACCTCAGATGCAATATGGCCTGTCCGACGAACAAGAGATGATCGCCGCGACCGTTCGCAGCTTTGTCGAAAACGAAATCTACCCGCATGAAGAGCTGGTCGAGCGTGCCGGCGAAGTCCCCGACGAAATCGCCGCCGATATCAAGCGCAAGACAATCGAGTTGGGTTTTTACGCTTGCAACTTCCCGGAAAGTGTTGGCTGTGCCGGGCTAAACCATCTGGAGTTCGCACTGGTCGAACGCGAGTTGGGCCGGGGATCGATGGCGCTGAACCATTTCTTCGGACGTCCGCAAAACATCCTGATGGCGTGCGAGGGGGATCAGATCGACCGTTACCTGATGCCTGCCGTGCGCGGTGAAAAAATGGACGCGCTGGCGATGACTGAACCGGGTGCGGGCTCGGACGTGCGGGGGATGAAATGCGCCGCCCTGCGCGATGGGGGGGATTGGGTGGTCAATGGCACCAAGCACTTCATCTCGGGCGCGGAACATGCGGATTTCATCATTGTCTTCATCGCAACCGGCGAAGATCAGACGCCGAAAGGTCCCAAGAAACGCATCACTGCCTTTCTGGTCGATCGCGGCACTCCCGGCTTCACAATCCGGGATGGGTACAAGTCGATCAGCCATCGCGGCTACAAGAACATGGTGCTGGACTTCGACGATTGCCGCTTGCCGGATGCACAGGTTCTGGGCGAGGTCGATGGCGGGTTCGAGGTGATGAACACCTGGCTTTACGCAACCCGGATCACCGTTGCCGCCATGTCGGTTGGGCGCGCGCGGCGGGCGTTCGACTATGCGCTGGACTATGCCGCCACGCGTGAGCAATTCGGCCAGAAGATCGGCAAGTTTCAGGGCGTCTCATTCCAGATTGCAGACATGATCACCGAGATTGACGCCGCCGATCTGCTGACCCTTGCCGCCGCCGATCGTCTGGACAAGGGGCTGCCCGCCAACCGTGAGATCGCCTCGGCCAAACTGTACGCCTCTGAAATGCTGGCCCGGGTGACAGATGCGGCGATTCAGGTGCATGGCGGGATGGGTCTGATGGACGACTACCCGCTTGAGCGATTCTGGCGTGACGCGCGTGTCGAACGCATCTGGGACGGCACCAGCGAGATTCAGCGCCACATCATCAGCCGCGATCTCTTGCGGGCGCTGGGCGCATGACGACAGCGCTGGCCCGAGCGCTGAACCCAAAGACCATTGCCGTGATCGGCGGTGGCGCGTGGTGTACGTCTGTTATCGAGCAGGCACGCAAGTTTGGATTCGAGGGCGAAATTTGGCCTGTGCACCCCAGAGCAACCGACGTCGCGGGGGAAAGTGCTTACCCGACACTCGAGTCGTTGCCTGATGTGCCCGACATGGCCTTTGTCGGCATCAACCGCCACGCCACGATTGAGGCTGTCAGGATTCTGTCTGCGATGGGGACAGGCGGTGCGGTCTGTTTCGCTTCGGGCTATACCGAGGCAAAGGCTGAAGACCATTCAGGCGCGGACCTTCAGGATCAGTTGATCGCCGCCGCAGGGGACATGCCGATTCTTGGGCCGAATTGTTACGGTTTCGTCAATGGCCTGGATCGTGTGGCTGTCTGGCCTGATCAGCACGGCATGCGGCCTGTGGATCGCGGGGTGGCGATCCTAACGCAAAGCTCGAACATTGCGATCAACATGACCATGCAGCGCCGCGCTTTACCGTTGGCCTTCATGTTGACCTGTGGGAATCAGGCACAGACGCATCAGGCCCAGATTGCCTCGGCGTTGTTGGATGACGACCGCATTACGGCCATCGGCGTGCACATCGAAGGGTTTGGCGATCTGCGCAAATGGGAGGCGCTGGCTAAAAAGGCTCGTCAGCGCGGTGTCCCGATCGTCGCGCTGAAGATGGGTCGGTCGGTCCATGCCCAAGCGGCAACGGTTTCGCATACGGCCTCGCTGGCGGGGCAAGACGCGGGTGCGCAGGCGTTTCTGGATCGGTTGGGGATTGCCCGATTGGATGACATCCCCAGCTTTCTGGAATGCCTCAAGCTGTTGCATGTGACCGGGCGTCTGGACGGCAACGGGCTGGGTACGATCAGCTGCTCGGGGGGCGAGGCCAGTTTGGCCGCGGATATGGCCGAGGGGCGTGATCTGCACTTTCCGCCTCTGACTGACACGCAAAGTACCGAACTACGCGCGGCATTGGGGCCGATGGTGGCGCTGGCGAACCCGCTGGATTACCACACCTATATCTGGCGCGACACGCAGGCGATGACGCGCGCCTGGTCGGCGATGATGGGGCCAGAACAGGCACTGACTATGGCCATTGTGGACTATCCGCACACGGATCAAACCGATTGGACCTGTGCGACGCAGGCCGCGTTGAATTGCGTGGCACAAACCGGGCGGCCCTTTGCAGTGACAGCGACTCTGCCCGAGCTGATGCCTGAGGACGTCGCGCAGCGCCTGATGGATGGCGGGGTTATTCCCTTCGCCGGGCTGCATGAGGCACTGTCGGCTGTCGAAGCGGCGGCGCGCCCTGCAGGTCAGGACTCTGATCCGGTGGTCCTTCCCAGTACTGCCAATCCAAACGTCACGCTGACCGAGGCGGAAGCCAAGGACCAGCTAGCAGCCTTCGGTGTGTCCACTCCAAAAAGGCGGGTGACTCAGGCCGATGCCGCTAGTGCCGGTGACATGACGGGCCCTTTCGCCGTCAAGGGCGTTGGACTGGCGCATAAATCAGACCATGGGGCGGTTCAGTTAGGGGTCAGCGCGGACGATCTGCCAGCGGTCGCGGCCCAGATCGGCACCTCTGAGGTTCTGATCGAGGAAATGGCACCTGAAGGCGTTGCCGAGTTGCTAATCGGTGTCACCTGCGATCCGGCCCATGGCTATGTTCTGACCTTAGGCGCGGGCGGGGTGTTGACGGAAATCCTACGGGACTCGGTGTCGCTGCTGATCCCGTCACCTCGGCATGTAGTTGAAAAGGCGCTGGGCGAGCTGGCTTGTGCGCCTTTGTTGGCTGGCTATCGCGGCAAACCCGCAGCCGACATGGGCGCGATCCTGGTTACGGTCGAGGCCGTTCAGGCCTATGTTATTGCCAACGCAACCCATGTCAGCGAAGTTGAAATCAATCCGCTGATTTGCGGGCCTAAAGGGGCCGTGGCGGTGGATGCACTGATCCGAAAGGCACGCACATGAACCCGGTCAAAACCCAGCGCGACGGCGCGATTCTACTGGTCACTCTGGACCGTCCCAAAGCCAACGCGATTGATCTGGCTACCAGCCGCGTTATGGGGGAGGTGTTTCGGGATTTCCGCGATGACCCGGACCTGCGCGTGGCAATCATCACCGGTGGCGGCGACAAGTTCTTTTGCCCCGGCTGGGATCTGAAGGCTGCGGCGGATGGCGACGCGGTGGATGGCGATTATGGCGTGGGCGGCTTCGGCGGGTTGCAAGAGCTGCGCGATATGAACAAGCCGGTGATTGCCGCCGTGAACGGTATCGCCTGTGGTGGCGGGCTGGAACTGGCGCTGAGCGCGGACATGATCATCGCCGCAGATCACGCCAGCTTTGCCCTGCCCGAAATCCGATCCGGCACCGTTGCGGATGCCGCCAGTGTCAAACTGCCCAAACGCATCCCCTATCATATCGCGATGGAACTGCTGCTGACCGGACGCTGGTTCGATCCGGGCGAGGCCAAGGCATGGGGCTTGATCAACGAGATTGTGCCCGGTGATCAATTGATGGACCGCGCTTGGGAACTGGCGCGTTTATTGGCCAGCGGGCCGCCCCTGGTCTATGCCGCGCTCAAAGAGATCGTGCGCGAGGCCGAGGATTCAAAGTTTCAGGACGTTATGAACCGGATCACACGGCGGCAATTGCCGACCGTGGATGTTCTGTATGGGTCCGAGGACAATCTGGAAGGCGCCCGCGCCTTTGCCGAGAAACGCGACCCGGTCTGGAAAGGGCGCTAAATCCGCTCGAACAAGGCGATGAGCGCCGTGTCGTCCTTGTTGGGACCAACGGCGAGGTCGCCATAGATACGTACTTCGGGCAGAGACAGGTTTCTGATCAGTCCCTGAGCCAGCTTGTGAAGCGCCTCGGCAAAGCCAAGTGCCTCATAATGTTGGGCGTTGATCGACAGGGCGAATTGCGCACCGTGGCGCGCGACGCGCAGCAAGGGCAACAGCGCCTCGGGGCCGAGGTGGCCGTGGGTGAAGGTGCCCGATGACACGATGCCCGAGTAGCTTTCGCGCGGCACAGGGATGCCCTCGTTCAGGTCGGCCTCGATTGCATCGCGGTAGATGTCTTTGCGCATGGCCTGATCCAGCATCTGGGCGCTGATATCGGTGGCGTCGATGGGACCGACGCCCAGCCCGACCAGGACATCACCGCACAGACCGGTCCCCGCGCCCACATCCAGCACCGGGCCCTGTCCTCCCGCCCCTACAAAGGCGCGCGCCGTGTGGATGTGGAGCTGATAATCCTCACGCGTGGCAAAGCCTGTGTCATAGTCCCCGGCCCATTCCGCATAAAGCCGCCGGTTGTCGTCCGGCGTTTCCAGCGCATAGGCCGTATGCAGATCAGGGGTTTTATCGCTCATGCCTAAAAGAAAGGCCCATTGTGGGATTCGAATCAAGTATCCCGTCGCCCGCGCTTGCATCCGGCTGATTTGGGGATCATCAATGGCGGCATGACTGGTACTCTTTATTCATTCGGCCATGGCTATTCCGCGCAGGAATTGTCGCGGCTTTTGGCACCCGCGGGCTGGCGCATCATCGGAACCACCCGTGACCCCGCGCAATCAATAACCCTGCGGGCTTCGGGGGCAGAGCCGGTTGTTTGGCCTGGACAGCAGGTTGATTTGGACGGGGTGACGCATTTGCTGATCTCGACGGCGCCCAATGCCGAAGGTGACCCGGTTCTGGCGGCCTTGAAGGACGAAATCACCGAGCGCGCCGCGCAGTTCGAATGGGTCGGGTACTTGTCGACCACAGCCGTTTACGGCGATCATCAGGGTGATTGGGTAGATGAGACTACCCCTGCAACACCCACGGCCCAAAGGGGCAGATGGCGGGTGCAGGCGGAACAGCAATGGCTGACCATTCCGGGTCTGCCCACGCATATTTTCCGGCTGGCGGGGATCTATGGCCCCGGTCGCGGTCCGTTCTCCAAGCTGAAACGCGTTGGGATGCGGCGGATCATAAAGCCGGGTCAGGTCTTTTCGCGCATTCACGTGGCCGATATCGCGCAGGTACTGGCGGCGTCGATGGCCGCGCCAAATCCCGGCGCCATATATAATGTCTGCGATGATGAACCGGTTCCACCACAGGATGTCATTGCCTATGCGGCTGAGTTGCAGGGATTGCCTCTGCCCCCCGCCGTTCCTTTTGACAAGGCCGACCTAACCCCGATGGCCCGCAGTTTTTACAACGAGAACAAGCGGGTCAGAAACGACCGGATCAAGGATGAGTTGGGGGTAAAGCTGCTTTATCCAGACTACCGGGTCGGGCTGACGTCTTTGATGCGCGCGGAATGATTGAATTGTGATAGCTTTTAGTTATCACAATCATCCATAAACAAAACTTATTCGCATGGATTGTCTTTGCTAGAACGGTTCTAGACAAGACCTACCGAGTCGCTACTGCCCATCACGACTGCGCGATTTTTCGTCATGCTTTTAGGATGGATAAAAGTGTCATCTATATGTGCTCTTGATCGACCGAGTTTTTAGCGGCGCACCTGCGCCGGAATTTTGCCAGGAATGGAGATCGACATGGACGGAAGTGATAACCCCAAAGCAGGCGGATGCCCTGTCATGCACGGCGCAGGAACCCGGTCTAACCGGGACTGGTGGCCGAACCAGCTGAACCTGTCGATCCTGCATCAGCACGGACCGGCCTCGAACCCGATGGATGCCGATTTCAACTACGCTGAAGAGTTCAAGAAACTGGACATGAAGGCGCTGAAAGAAGACCTGTATGCGCTGATGACGGATTCGCAGGACTGGTGGCCAGCGGATTATGGTCATTACGGCGGATTGTTCATTCGTATGGCGTGGCACAGCGCCGGGACATACCGGACAGCGGATGGCCGGGGTGGTGCTTCGACCGGGAACCAGCGGTTTGCCCCGCTGAACAGCTGGCCGGATAACGGCAACCTGGATAAGGCGCGCCGTCTTCTGTGGCCGATCAAGCAGAAATACGGCAACCAGATTTCATGGGCTGACCTGATGATCCTTGCGGGCAACTGCGCCATCGAATCCATGGGCGGCAAGACCTTTGGCTTTGCCGGTGGCCGCGAAGACATTTGGGCCCCCGAGGAAGACATCTATTGGGGCACTGAGACCGAATGGCTGGCCCCCACCGACAACCCGAACAGCCGCTATTCCGGTGAACGCGATCTGGAAAACCCGCTGGCCGCTGTGCAGATGGGCCTGATCTATGTGAACCCAGAAGGCCCCGATGGTGAGCCGAACGTGTTGGCCTCGGGCCGTGACATCCGCGACACCTTTGGTCGGATGGCGATGAATGACGAGGAAACCGTGGCTCTGGTTGCGGGTGGTCATACCTTTGGCAAAGCGCATGGCGCGGGCGATCCCGATCTGGTTGGCCCCGAACCCGAAGCTGCCGCGATCGAGGAAATGGGCTTTGGCTGGATCAACAAGTTTGGCTCGGGCAAAGGTGACGACACCACAACCTCGGGAATCGAAGGCGCGTGGACCGCGAACCCGATCCAATGGGACAACGGCTATTTCGATCTTCTATTTGGCTATGACTGGAACCTGACCAAAAGCCCCTCTGGCGCGTGGATCTGGGAGCCGGTCGGCGTGAAAGAAGAAGACATGGCCCCGGCGGCGCATGATCCGTCGAAAAAGGTCAAAACCATGATGACCACCGCCGACATGGCGATGCGCATGGACCCGATCTATGGCCCGATCTCGAAGCGCTTCCATGAGAACCCCGAAGAATTCGCAGATGCGTTCGCCCGCGCCTGGTTCAAGCTGACCCACCGCGACATGGGCCCCCGCGCGGCCTATATCGGTGAAGAAGCTCCGACCGAGGAGCTGATCTGGCAGGACAACGTCCCCGCCATAGATCATGATCTGGTGGATGATGCGGATGTGGCGGACCTGAAAGCCAAGATCGCGGCAACCGGTCTGTCGGTGTCGGAACTGGTTTCGACCGCTTGGGCCTCGGCCTCGACCTTCCGCGGGTCGGACAAGCGTGGCGGTGCCAATGGTGCCCGTATCCGTCTTGCGCCGCAGAAAGACTGGGATGTGAACGAGCCGATGAAATTGTCCAAGGCGCTGTCCGCGCTCGAGGGTGTTCAGGCCGCGTTCAACGATGCGCAGTCGGGCGGCAAAAAGGTCTCGCTGGCGGATGTGATCGTTCTGGCCGGCGCCGTAGGTATCGAACAGGCGGCCAAGGCTGGCGGTCAGGATGTCGAGGTTCCGTTTACTCCGGGCCGCACTGATGCGTCGCAGGACCAGACGGATGTCGATAGCTTTGCGGTGATGGAGCCCATCGCTGATGGCTTCCGCAACTATCAGAAAGGTGACTATACCGTTTCACCCGAAGAGTTGCTGGTCGACAAAGCGCAACTATTGACCTTGTCCGCGCCTGAAATGACCGCACTGGTTGGTGGGCTGCGCGTGATTGGCGCCAATTTCGGCGATACCAAGCATGGCGTGTTCACAGACCGGGTCGGTACGCTCAGCACCGACTTCTTCACCAACTTGTTGGACATGAGCACCGAATGGAAGCCCGCAGGCAAGGGCGTCTATGAAGGCCGCGACCGCGCCAGCGGTGAGGTCAAGTGGACCGGGACCCGTGTCGATCTGGTCTTTGGCTCGAACTCGCAACTGCGGGCGCTGGCCGAGGTCTATGGTCAGGCCGGGGCCGAAGCCAAGTTCACCACCGACTTTGTGTCCGCTTGGACCAAGGTGATGAACGCGGACCGGTTCGACCTGAAGTAATTTAGACCACCATCACTCACAATACGACGCCGCGCAGGGAAACTTGGGCGGCGTTTTATTTGCGAGTCATGAACGGCTACCAAGCATTGGGTACGATTCCTGCGAAAGGGGTATGCATCCTCTATTGTGACACTCTGTTCGGCGGGTTTTCGATGCGATTATTAAAGTTAGTCTGTTGTTTTTGTTAAATTAAATAAGTTTCTGCCTGCAAATTCAAAGTTTTTTCAAAATGGGGGTTGCAGGTTCCAGACCTAATCCGTAAATACCCCTTCACCGGCGCTTCTGAGGCGGTGCTGGGGCGCTGGAGACGGTGCTGACGGACTGGAAAGACGGTTGAGACGCTCAGGATAGACTGGGGGCATCTGAGGTTGAG